>NZ_AP028803.1:640319-960479 GCF_045864955.1 Atrimonas thermophila
TTTTCCAAGTGTCTTGCCAACGAATTCATCACTTACAACATAAGGGTTAACTGTGTGAGTCCTGGCCTGATTCTTACTCCTGACTGGTACAAAACAGCAAACATTGTGGGTAAGGAAAAGGGCATGACACCCGAAGAATACCTAGAAAATATTGCTAAGGAAAATGCTCCCATTGGGAGGTTCGCAACGCCTGAGGAGCTTGCCCATTTTATGGTATTTTTGTGTTCGCCAAAAGCAAGTTATTGCGTAGGTTCGAACTACTACGTCGATGGGGGATGGTTGCGGGTTACTGTATAATAGCAAAAACTAAAAGCGTGGGAGAGGAATTTAAGCATGACGAAGGATCATGAACAGTTTAAGCTGGTGGGAAGAAAAGTTATTTTAAAAGTTCAGGACAGAATATGCGACACACCAGAGGATCTGCTTTCCAGCAGGCTTTTCAGGGTTATTCTGAAAAAAGGCGTGGAGCGCTTGGTAGAACAGAAGTCGCCCCTTTTAAAGATTTTCGGCAAAGAAGAACCGGGGGAAGCAGACCTGGACCGCTTGTTGCAGGTTCTTCACTTTCTAGTGAAAATGCCATTGGACCTTGTGCCTAACCTGGTAGAAGGTAGCGAATCTTTTTTAAAGCATCGCCAGCTTTTTAACGACTTCATTGAATACCTCTACAACTTTTGGCGGGATTTTGAACGTTACTTGATTTGCACCTCTCCAGAAGGTACCCCGGCGCTCGACCGCAGGCCCTATCGTACCTTTAACAATACGGTAGAAACCTTGACCCACCTGGTGCGGAGTGTATATCGGGACCTTCAGGAAAACATTACTGGAGAGCATCCGTGGATATATCGCCAGGTTCGTGCAGGAACCAACGTTGCCGCTATAGCGGTGCCCAAAGATGTCCTTTTACCGGAAGGCGTGTATCGGGAGAAACTTTCCTCCATACCAATCATAAGACAAATCCTTCTTTACCCACCTTTAATTCTGGATCCACCAATGAATAAACGCACCGGTCAGTTTCGAAAGATTGTCAGCAATCCTCTGGAAGTGGTTGATGTAAAACCTGAAGAATGGCTTTGCTACCCTGCCAAAGTGGGGCCGCTTCTGGTTTTGATTTATTTCCATGAGAAGTTTTACGAACTGGGCTTTTCTCTGTGCAACCTTTTCGAAATCGCCACCGATGAGGACCTGAAACGCAAACCAGATGCCGTGTATCTTTTTGGTGTTCCTGGTGACTCTCTGGACCAGCTTGCGGATTTTCCGACTGTGTTTTATGACGACCAGGAAAACAACCTTCTAATTGCCGCCTGCCCCAACCGGGATATGTTTGGATACTTTGGTTATCTTAAAAAAATGGTGCTCACACTCCACAATGTAAAGGTTATGAAAATGGGCAGGCTACCTTTTCATGGTGCTATGGTGAGGATTTTCCTCAAAAGCGGTAAGAGGGCTACTATTTTGATGATTGGAGACACTGCTGCTGGAAAATCTGAAACTTTGGAAGCATTCCGTATCTTGGCTCAGGATAACCTGAGTGATATGATCATTATCGCTGATGACATGGGCTCCTTAGAGATAGATGCGGAGGGCAAAATCCGGGGCTATGGAACGGAAATTGGCGCCTTTTTGCGTCTTGATGACCTCCAGCCGGGGTATGCATTTGGACAAGTAGACCGGGCAATCATTATGAGCCCCTCCCGAGTTAACGCGCGAGTGGTAATTCCGGTAACTACCTTTTCCAATGTTATCAAGGGTTGGGAAGTAGATTTCGTACTCTACGCCAACAACTATGAAGAAGTTGACGAAGAGCATCCCATCATTGAACGCTTCAGCAACACCCAGGAAGCATTGAGGGTCTTTGCAGAAGGAGCAGTAATGAGCAAAGGAACTACAACCGCTACGGGAATTGTTCACTCTTACTTTGCCAACATCTTTGGTCCACCCCAGTACAGGGAGCTTCACGATGAACTGGCACAAAAATATTTCGAAGCTTTCTTCAAAAGAGGCATCTTTGTGGGACAAATGCGCACTCGCTTAGGGATACCTGGTTGGGAAAGAAAAGGACCAGAAGAGGTGGCTAAAGAGCTGATTAGAATTCTTTCCTGAGGGGTTGAAAATATTTAAAAAGTTTCTCGTTCAAACCCCTTGCAAAAAAGTCGATAACTCATTACAATACCTATTGCCATTCGTACCTTGAAAAGTAAATAAGGCTCTGTAATACTTCTTCTTGCGTAGAAGCGCAAAGGTTTGCGGTCAAGTTAAGAAAGGGCACGTGGTGGATGCCTTGGCGCCAGGAGGCGATGAAGGGCGTGGCTAACTGCGATAAGCCCCGGGTAGCTGTAAGCAAGCGTTGATCCGGGGATTCCCGAATGGGGCAACCCACTGGAGCAAACCTCCAGTATCCTCTCTTGAGGAGAGGAGGCGAACCGGGGGAACTGAAACATCTCAGTACCCCGAGGAAAAGAAAGCAAAATGCGATTCCCCAAGTAGCGGCGAGCGAACGGGGAACAGCCCAAACTCAGAGGGTGTCAAAGCCCCTGGGCGTTGCCCTCTGAGGGTAGCGGGACATAAGGGGGCCAAGCCAGGGTAAGGCCGGAGAGTTACCAAAAAGGCTCTTAGCCGAAGAGGACTGGAATGCCTCGCCATAGAGGGTGATAGCCCCGTAGGCGAAAAGAGACCTTTCTCTCTGCCTTATGTTCCCAAGTACCACGGTCCACGAGGAATTCCGTGGGAATCTGGGAGGACCACCTCCTAAGGCTAAATACTCCCTGGCGACCGATAGTGAACCAGTACCGTGAGGGAAAGGTGAAAAGAACCCCGGGAGGGGAGTGAAATAGAACCTGAAACCATGTGCCTACAATACGTGGAAGGGCTATGGAAGAAACTTAGTTTCTTCCAGCCTGACTGCGTGCCTTTTGGAGAATGAGCCGGCGAGTTACGGTAACTGGCATAGGTTAAGCACCTCTGGTGCGGAGCCGCAGGGAAACCGAGTCCGAACAGGGCGCTGAGTCAGTTGCCGTAGACCCGAAGCCAGGTGATCTACCCATGGCCAGGGTGAAGCGAGGATAAAACCTCGTGGAGGCCCGAACCGGTGTAGGTTGAAAACTGCTCGGATGAGCTGTGGGTAGGGGTGAAAGGCCAATCAAACCTGGAGATAGCTGGTTCTCCCCGAAATAGCTTTAGGGCTAGCCTCCGGTGGTCAGGAGAGGGGGTAGAGCACTGGATGGGCTAGGGGGCTTACCCGCCTACCAAACCCAACCAAACTCCGAATACCTCTCCTCAAAGCCGGGGAGTCAGACCGCGGGGGATAAGCTTCGTGGTCGAGAGGGGAACAGCCCAGACCGCCAGCTAAGGCCCCTAAATGCAGGCTAAGTGGTAAAGGAAGTGGTGCTGCTGAGACAGCCAGGAGGTTGGCTTAGAAGCAGCCATCCTTTAAAAAGTGCGTAACAGCTTACTGGTCTAGCGGCGCTGCGCCGAAAAATTCTCGGGGCTCAAGCCTGCTGCCGAAGCTGCGGAATCAGAGGAGCTATGGCTTCTCTGGTTGGTAGGGGAGCGTTGGGTAGGCCGTTGAAGCGAGACCGTGAGGACTCGTGGAGGTACCCCAAGTGAGAATGCCGGCATGAGTAGCGATAAAGAGGGTGAGAATCCCTCTCGCCGTAAGCCTAAGGTTTCCTGAGCAAGGTTCGTCCTCTCAGGGTTAGCCGGATCCTAAGCCGAGGCCGCAAGGCGTAGGTGATGGGCAGCCGGTTGATATTCCGGCGCTACCTCTTTCCGCTATGAGCGATGGGGGGACGCAGAAGGGTAGGCCATCAGCCTGGAGGAATAGGCTGTCCAAGCCGGTAGGCGGAGGGCGGAGGCAAATCCCTGCCCTCGTAAACGCCGAGAGGTGATGGGGAGCTCCTACGGGAGCGAACTGGTTGATCCCATGCTGCCAAGAAAAGCCCCTAGCCAGGAAAGAGGTATCCGTACCGCAAACCGACACAGGTAGGCAGGATGAGTATTCTAAGGCGCGCGAGTGATCCCCCGTTAAGGAACTCGGCAATTTAGCCCCGTAACTTCGGGAGAAGGGGTGCCCTGTTAGGGTGAGGAGACTTGCTCTCCGAGCTCGAGAGGGTCGCAGGAAAGTGGCTCTGGCGACTGTTTACTAAAAACACAGGACTCTGCTAAGCCGTAAGGCGATGTATAGGGTCTGACGCCTGCCCAGTGCTGGAAGGTTAAGGGGAGGGGTTAGCCTGGAATTTCTTCCAGGCGAAGCTCCAAACTGAAGCCCCAGCAAACGGCGGCCGTAACTATAACGGTCCTAAGGTAGCGAAATTCCTTGTCGGGTAAGTTCCGACCCGCATGAATGGCGTAACGACTGGAGCGCTGTCTCAACGGGGGGCTCGGCGAAGTTTCAATGCAAGTGCAGATGCTTGCTACCCGCGACAAGACGGAAAGACCCCGTGAACCTTTACTGTAACCTGACATTGAATCCGGGTATGTCCTGTGCAGGATAGGTGGGAGGCTGAGAAGTGGGGGCGCCAGCCCTCATGGAGCCGCCCTTGAGATACCACCCTTGATATATTCAGATTCTAACCTGCGCAAGTGCATCCTTGCGAGGGACAGTGTCAGGCGGGCAGTTTGACTGGGGCGGTCGCCTCCTAAAAGGTAACGGAGGCGCCCTAAGGTTCCCTCGGCACGTTTGGAAATCGTGCTATGAGTGTAAGGGCATAAGGGAGCCTGACTGCGAGAGGGACACCTCGAGCAGAGACGAAAGTCGGGCCTAGTGATCCGGTGGTTCCGTGTGGAAGGGCCATCGCTCATCGGATAAAAGGTACTCCGGGGATAACAGGCTGGTCTCCCCCAAGAGTCCATATCGACGGGGAGGATCGGCACCTCGATGTCGGCTCGTCGCATCCTGGGGCTGGAGCAGGTCCCAAGGGTTGGGCTGTTCGCCCATTAAAGCGGTACGCGAGCTGGGTTTAGAACGTCGTGAGACAGTTCGGTCCCTATCTGTCGCGGGCGCAGGATACTTGAGGGGAGCTGTCCCTAGTACGAGAGGACCGGGATGGACGGACCTCCGGTGTTCCAGTTGTCCTGCCAGGGGCAGTGCTGGGTAGCCGTGTCCGGATGGGATAAGCGCTGAAAGCATCTAAGCGCGAAGCCCACCCCAAGATAAGGTATCCCACTGGGTTAACCAGGTAAGACCCCGGGAAGATGACCCGGTTGATAGGCCCCAGGTGTAAGGGTGGTAACACCTTGAGCCGAGGGGTACTAATCGGTCGAGGGCTTGACCGCAAAGGCTTCATTGAGAAAACGGGAAGTATTACAGAGCCTTATTGATAGATGCAAAAACACCAGATTTCCCGGTGGCCATGGCGGAGGGGAAACGCCCGGTCCCATTCCGAACCCGGAAGCTAAGCCCTCCAGCGCCGATGATACTGCCCTGGCAACGGGGTGGGAAAGTAGGACGCTGCCGGGATTAAAAAGCCAGGAAAGACCTGAGAGGAAATCTCAGGTCTTTTTTTGTATCTTGAATAGAAGTGGAGATGGGTAGAAAAAGATCACTAATTGCAAACACTTTGATAGTGGCTTCGGGCACCCTTTTGTCCAGGTTTACCGGCTTGTGGCGAGAAGTCTTGCTCTCGGCTGCCTTTGGAGCTTCCTGGGTTACAGACGCCTTTCTCCTGGCGTATACCATTCCCAACCTCTTGCGGCGTCTCTTCGCTGAGGGAGCTTTGGGTACTTCGGTGGTTCCTGTCTTTTCTGAATACCAGGGACGAGACAAAGAAGAGGTTGTTGCTTTTCTTTCTGCAGTTTTCACCGGTCTTACCATAATCGTGGCTATTCTATGTGGACTGGGCATTATTTTCGCTCCGCAAATTGTGCGTTTCGTAGCCTGGGGATTTCGGGGAAGCCTTGAAAAGTTATCGCTTACTGTTGATTTTACCCGCTTGATGTTCCCTTTTCTGCTGCTCATTTCCTGGTCGGCCCTTCTAATGGGTTCTTTAAATACCCTATATGTTTTTAGCTGGTCAGCGCTGGCTCCGGTCTTTTTCAATCTGGGGATGGTTGGGTCCTTGCTCTTTCTCAGGAAGTGGGTGGATGTTTACTGTCTGGCTCTTGGAGTTTTAATTGGAGGAATAGGACAGTTTCTTTTCCAGCTTTTTCCCTTCTACCGCTTGGGGCTGCGATTCAGGTTGCATTTGCGTTTCTGGAAAGAACCAGGTTTCAGAAAAGTGGTACAACTCATGTTGCCGGTGACCTTTGCGCTGGCCGTAAGTCAGCTCAATACTCTGGTAGACAGATTAATAGCCTCAACTTGCAAAGAAGGAGCGGTTTCGGCACTGTACTTTGCAGACAGATTGATGGAACTCCCTCTGGGAGTTTTTGGTATTGCCATTTCTACAGTCATTCTGCCCTCTCTTTCCCAAAATATTCAGGAAGAAAAGCTGGAGAGATGGCAGGACACCCTGTTTGAGGGCTTCAGGTTAGTCATTTTTATAATGTTGCCAATAACCGTTTTTTTAATGGTTTTTCGGGAGGATCTGGTGAAAATCGTTTATCAACGAGGTTTTTTCGACCTTAGAGCAACTTCCATGACTTCTGAAGCGCTGCTTTTTTATGCCCTGGGACTTCCCGCTTTTTCACTGGTTCACCTTTTCACTCGCGCCTTTTACTCTTTGCAGGATACCTATACTCCGGTTAAAATTGGGGTATTGGTTGTAGGCTGTAACATAGCTCTGGACTTTTTATTAGTGAGATTCATGGGTTTTGCTGGTTTAGCCCTGGCCACTTCTCTCTGTGCTCTTTTGAATTTTCTTTTGCTGGAAGCTTTTTTAAAGAGACGCCAGACATTAAACATGTCGGGTACCGGCAAATGGTGGTGGAAACTGGCATTGCAAGTTGCAGCTTTCGTGTTTTTCGCCTATTTTCTGTGGAAAACCCTGGGACAGACTTTTGATTCATCGAGGATTAGCGTACTTGTGGTTATAATATTTATGCTTGCCCTATTCTATGTTTTTCTCACTATCAGTTTAAAAATGGAGGAGAAAAAAACAATTATTGTAATTTTTGAGAAGTTTTACAACAAATTTGCGAAAGGAATAAAGCGCAATGAGTAAGCTGGAGGTCATTCGCAATTTCTGCATTATAGCTCATATAGACCACGGTAAATCCACTCTGGCCGACCGGATATTAGAAATATGTGAGGCAGTGCCCAAACAAAAGATGCGGGAACAATTTATGGACCAGATGGACCTGGAGAGAGAAAAAGGTATCACTATAAAAGCTAAGGCTATACGCTTGAGGTATTTTTCCAAAAGATTTCAAAAAGAGTTCATTTTTAATCTCATCGATACTCCCGGGCACGTTGACTTCAGTTACGAAGTCTCACGTAGCCTGGCCGCTTGTGAGGGTGCCCTGCTGGTTGTGGACGCCACTCAAGGTGTGGAGGCACAAACATATGCCCATGCCAGCCTGGCCATTGCTCAGAAGCTCACCATTATTCCGGTTATCAATAAAATCGACCTCCCTGCTTCCGCTCCAGAACGTGCCAAGGAAGAAATAGAACACATCCTCGGCAAAGAACATCCGCCTTTCTTTTTAGTCAGTGCCAAAACAGGAGCTGGAGTAGAGGAGCTTCTGGATGCAATTGTGCAGTACATTCCACCTCCCCAGGCCAAAAGTGATGCCCATCTCCGAGCTCTGATTTTTGACTCCAGCTATGACTCCTATCGAGGAGTATTGCTCTTTGTAAGAATATTCGATGGTTCAGTAAAACGTGGAGACAGAATTCGTGTGTTCTCTACAGGTGCGGAGTTTGAAGTTACCGAAGTGGGAATTTTTAACCCCAAAATGCAACCAACGGAGCTCCTCGAGGCCGGTAGCGTAGGGTATTTGGCCTGCAATATGAAGAATATCCGGGATGCCCGAGTTGGT
The DNA here is from genome assembly GCF_045864955.1 of Atrimonas thermophila. Taxonomy (GTDB): domain Bacteria; phylum Atribacterota; class Atribacteria; order Atribacterales; family Thermatribacteraceae; genus Thermatribacter; species Thermatribacter velox. The sequence goes on from NZ_AP028803.1 coordinate 648,234, forward strand.
GACACCCTGGTTTCTGCTTCCGACCCCCAACCTCAGCCTATACCCGGTTATAAGAAAGTAAAACCTATGGTTTTTTGCAATTTCTATCCGGTACAATCAGAAGATTATCAAAGACTAAAAGATGCACTGGAAAAACTCCAGCTTAACGATGCAGCACTCAGCTTTGAACCCGATTTTTCAGAAGCTCTGGGCTTTGGTTTTAGCTGCGGTTTTTTGGGGCTTTTGCACATGGAAATCACTCAGGAACGTATCGAAAGAGAATTTGGGGTGGAAGTTGTGGCCACGGCTCCCCATGTCGTGTATCACGTACTTACCACTCGGGGTGATGTGGTCGAAGTAAAGTCGCCTAAGGATTTTCCTTCGCCTACCGAGATAGAAGAAACTGAAGAACCCTATGTGTTGATTCAAATTATCACTCCTCCAGAGTACATTGGGGGAATAATGGAGCTCTGCCAGGCACGCAGAGGAATATTTAAAGACATGGTTTACTTAGATGCCGAGAGAGTGCTCATTAAATACGAAATGCCCCTGGCTGAAATACTGCTTGATTTTTACAGTCGGCTTAAGGCTTTGAGTCGTGGCTTTGCAAGCATGGATTATGAGTTTGCTGGCTATCGTCCCGCCAATCTGGTCCGGGTGGATATTCTGGTCAACCGGGACCGGGTGGATGGACTGTCTTTTATATGTTGCAAGGAACAGGCCTATCATCGTGCCCGACAGGTGGTTTCCCAGCTCAAAGAAATCATTCCCCGACAGCTTTTCGCAGTGGCTATCCAAGCCAGTATTGGAGGTAAAGTTATTGCCCGGGAGGACATTCCTGCCCTGCGTAAGGACGTCCTGCAAAAGTGCTACGGTGGAGACGTGACCCGCAAAAGGAAATTGCTTGAAAAGCAAAAAGAAGGCAAAAAGAGGATGAAGGCAATCGGTAAAGTGCGCATACCCCAAGAAGCTTTCCTGGCGGTCTTAAAAAGTGGACAATGAGAACGCTCTCACTTTACCTGCACTTCCCGTTTTGCCTTGGGAAATGCACCTATTGCGATTTCGCCTCTTATCCCTGGAGCTCGCATCACGACAGAAATAGCTATCTCGCCTTGGTTTGCACAGAGCTTTCGCTCAAGGTCAAATTTTTTGAACTGGAAGGGAGTGTCTTAGAGAGTGTTTACTTTGGTGGGGGCACTCCTTCCTTGCTCGATGCCCCCTCAATAAGTAGCTTCTTGCTTTATCTTCAACGTTTCTTCAGATATTCAGGAAAAGTGGAGATTACTGTCGAGGTAAATCCGGGAACCGTTGACCAGAACTGGATCCGTGAGGTTGCTCGTGGAGGAGTGAACCGCATCCAAGTAGGTGTGCAGAGCTTTGATCAGCGCTTTTTGCTCTTTGCAAAGAGAGCTTGCAAAGTAGAGGACATTTACGCTATTTTGGAGTTACTCAGCACCCAGGGCTTTCAGAATTGGGGGGCAGACCTCATTTACGGCTGGCCTTTTCAGGGTTTTGCTGAGTGGCAAAAAGAGGTGAAAGAACTCCTCAAATTTGAGCCTTGCCATGTTTCCATTTATGAGCTTTCGCTGCATTTTCCTTCCCCCATGGCTTGGTTTGCAAAAAGACATCCCCGCAGCTTCCCCTCCGATGATGAGAAGGCCAACTGGTTTTCCTGGACCAGAGAATGGCTTATCCAAAGGGGTTACCTCCACTATGAGATTTCCAACTTTGCCAAACCCGGCTTTGAGTGCCAACATAACCTCCGCTATTGGCGTAACGAAGAATACCTCGGTTTAGGAGTAGCCGCTTGGTCCTACTTGAGAGGTGAACGCCACCGAAATTCCAGGCATTTGAGAAACTACCGCTTTCATCTTGAAAACGGCTCTTTGCCAATCGAATATCGGGAAGCCCTTTCACTTCCCCAAAGACTGGATGAAGAAATATTTTTACGTTTGAGAACCAGCGAGGGATTGGATACTGAAATACTTAGCCAGAGGTATCCCGTTGCACTGGTTAAAGAGAAAATCGAACGTATGGAATTCCTCCTGCAAGAAGGCTTTCTGCAGAAAGAAGGTTCTCGTTACTTTCTTTCTGCAAAGGGAATGCTGGTTGCCAACCAAGTTTTTTCCGAAATTATTGATTGAAGCCACTTTTTTTGCTATTTTTAGTGCATGATTCCGATTAGAGATGAGTTACCAACTCGTAGATTTCCTTACGTTACGGTTGCACTCATCATTTTGAATGTATTGTTCTTCCTGTACGAGCTAAGTCTGGGCTCCCGCCTCGAAGCTTTTGTTTACCAGGCAGGGCTGATTCCAGCAGTACTGTGGGGCAAGGTCCATTTCTGGACAGGTTTACCCTCCTACCTCCGGATTTTTTCCTCCATGTTCTTGCATGGAGGATTTGCGCACCTTTTTTTTAACATGCTCTATTTGTGGATTTTTGGTAACAACGTCGAGGATTTCCTGGGGCATTTTCATTTTCTCCTCTTTTACCTGAGTTGTGGTCTTTCTGCTGCACTGGTGCACGCTATACTCTTTCCCACCTCAACTGTTCCCGTAATAGGAGCGAGTGGGGCCATAGCTGGAGTTATGGGAGGATATCTGGTGCTTTTCCCTTACGCTCGGGTTATTGTCCTGGTTTTTCTTGGTTTTTTCGTCACTTTCATACGTGTTCCTGCTGCAACACTCTTGCTTTTGTGGATTTTTCTGCAGATAATGTATGGGGTTTTTTCCTTTGCTCTGCCCAATGCAGGGGGTGTCGCCTGGTTTGCCCATATAGGCGGTTTTCTGGTGGGAGCTCTCTGGTGTAAGATGATAGCGAGCAGTTATTACTATAAAAAGTTTTTCTGGTAATCTGGAATGATAAAATTAAAAGGGGGCAAAAACGGTGTTAGCTGAAGAAATTATGTCTTCAGAAGTTTTTACAGTAAACGATTTCGACCCGCTTTCCGAAGTGCTCCATTTTCTGGATCGCAGAAAAATCGATGGAGTGCCGGTTGTTGACCTGGAGCAGCGCCTGGTTGGATATTTTTCAGCCAAAAAATTCATGCAGTTAGTATCAGAAGAAGCCCAGAAAGAAGTAGCTTTGGGTAAACCGTTTTCCAGGTCTTTTGAAGAAGTGTTGAAGGAGTATGCTTCCAGTGAAATTTCAGAGTATATGATGGAAAATCCCGATTACTTGGAAGCCGATGAAGAAATCGATGATGTACTTGACTTTCTCATGAACACCGACATGGAAGTTGTTCCGGTTATAAAAGAAGGAAAAGTAGCTGGTGTCATTTACCGAGCTCGTTTTTTAAACGCTTTGCTCAAAAACAGGGGTAAGTGATTTATACTGAAAGATAAAAGGAGGTAGGAGGCATGAACAAAAAAACCATAAAGGACCTTAGCAAAGAGGAGCTTCAGGGTAAGAGAGTGCTGGTACGGGTAGACTTCAACGTGCCACTCAACGAAAAAGGAGAAGTTACCGATAATACACGTATTGTGAGCAGTCTGCCCACCATTAAATACTTGCTTGAAAATGGTGCTAAGGTTATACTGGTTTCCCATCTGGGAAGACCCAAGGGTAAAGTTAAGGAAGAGCTACGCATGGACCCTGTAGCCCGGGAACTGGAGAAGCTCCTGGGGAAGAAGGTGCACAAAGTAAACCAGTGCATTGGGGAAGAAGTGGAAAAAGCAGTAACTGAGCTGAAAGAGGGAGAAGTATTGCTCCTTGAAAACGTTCGCTTTTACCCTGAAGAGGAGGCTGGCGATGAGGAGTTCGCCCGCCAGCTTGCCAAACTGGCTGACATCTATGTCAACGACGCCTTTGGCACTGCCCACCGTGCTCATGCTTCAACCGCTGTGGTCGCTAAGTTTCTCCCTGCTTATGCAGGATTTCTTATGGAAAAAGAGCTTCAGGTGCTGGGTGAGAAGCTCAATAATCCTGACCGGCCATTCTTGGCCATCCTGGGTGGAGCAAAAGTCTCAAGCAAAATTGGTGTTATCCGGAAACTACTTGAGAAAGTCGACATCCTGCTTATAGGCGGAGGCATGTCCTATACTTTCATCAAAGCCATGGGTTATGAAGTGGGTACCTCTCTCCTTGAAGAGTCCATGATTGAAGAAGCCAGGAAAATCATGGATAAGGCAAAAGAGCTGAAGGTAACCTTTGAACTTCCTGAGGATTTTGTGGTTGCCCCGGAAGGCAAAGAAGGGGTGCCTACTCAAGTGGTAAAATGGAATCAAATTCCCCCTGACATGGGTGGCTTTGATATTGGTCCTGAAACCGTAGAAAAGTTCGGACGCTTCATAGCAGGAGCAAAAACCATTTTCTGGAATGGACCGCTGGGGCTCTTTGAAGTGGATGCATTTGCTAAAGGAACCATCGAAATTGCCAAAAAGGTAGCTGCAAGCGGTGCAGTTACCATTGTTGGTGGTGGAGACACCATCGCAGCAATTAAGAAAGCAGGGGTTGAGGATAAAATCACCCATATTTCAACTGGAGGAGGGGCATCACTGGAGTTTGTAGAGGGCAAGAAGCTTCCTGGAGTGGAGGCGCTTCTTGATAAGTAGTTATTCTGATTTGTTGGCTACGCACTGGCAGAGATGGGTAATCTTCTGCCAGTGCGTTCCTGGCCAGTATACCCTCTGACAGGAAGGGCATTGGGTAAACTTATCGAAACTTTGATATACAAAAAGAGGAATGTGTTTTTTAGCCTGGTCACGGCTGATTGGCACCAGCACTTCGTTGCAGTGGGGACAGCGTGATTCATCGAGCCTGGGAGACAATCCGAAACGTTCAAAAACCTCTTGAAGCTGTTCCTGAAGAGAAAGAGACTCAATAAGACACACCAGGTTTGGTTCCAGACGCTGCATCTCGCGGTCCCGAGTAAGGATGAATCTTTTCTCAAAGCGGGCAAGAGCTATTATTTTCTGATCGGAAAGATAGCGTATGTAAAGAGTATCGTAACCGCTGATCCTTAGCCATCGCGCCAGCTTACCCAGCATGCAGTCAACGATAAATTTAACCATAGCAGAATTATTATACCCCTTTTGGAGGGATGGGAGGTTTTAGAATGCCGGAAATTGGGCCTCCGTACTTTTTGGGAATTGTGGTTGGTACCCAAGGGCTACAGAGTGGAATTTTTGACCTGCGTGGCAACGTGGTGGCTATGTCCTTTTATTCCTACCCAGAGTATCACCCTCGACCTGGCTGGGCTGAACAGGACCCTCTCGACTGGTGGAAGGCAGCTCAAGACACAGTAAGGCGTTGCATTTTTGAGGGGGAAGTGCGCCCTGAGGATATTGCAGCCATCTCGGTTAGTGCTGTTTCCTGCACCGTCCTGCCAGTGGACCGCTTCGGTAACCCCAAGTATCGGGCTATCATGTGGATGGATGTCAGAGCTTTTGAGCAGGCAGAAAGGATTAACGCTACCCAAAACCCCATCTTACGTTATGCTGGGGGTCATGAATCCCCAGAATGGATGATTCCCAAAGCACTGTGGATTAAGGAGAACCTGCCCGAAGTTTTCACCAACGCAGACCTGATTGTAGAGTGCCAGAACTGGATGGTTTTCAAATTAACCAATCGCTGGGTTACTTCACTCAACAACGCAATTTGCAAGTGGAACTACTGCCCTACTGAAGGTGGTTGGCCAGTTTCCCTTTTGAGAGAACTACGATTTGAAGAAATTCTGGATAAGTGGCCCCGCGAACTCCTTGCAGTTGGGCAGCCAGTCGGAGAACTCACTAAGCACGCCGCGTACGAACTGGGTCTTACGCCTGGCATCCCGGTCATCCAAGGCGGTATCGATGCCTATGCTGCAATGGTGGGTCTCGACGTGGTACATCCCCAGCGACTGGCCCTGGTTATCGGGCCTTCTACCTGCCACATGGCTGTTTCCGAACACCCGATTTTTAGCTCCGGTATCTGGGGGCCATATTACGAGGCAGTAGTTCCCGGCCTATGGATTCTTGAAGGCGGTCAAAGTTCCACCGGTTCGATCATCAAATGGTTTGGAGAAAACTTTGCACCTGAAGAGTGCCGTGAAGCCTGTGAAGTTGGAGAAGACCTCTTTGTAGCACTGGACAGAATTGCCTCCCAGGTAAGCCCTGGTGCTGAAGGTTTAATTGTGATTGATTACTTTCAGGGTAACCGAAGTCCCTACCAGGACCCGCTGGCCAGAGGAGCCATATGGGGTTTGTCTTTGAGCCACACCAAAGCCCACATCCTGAGAGCGGTTTACGAGGGCACGGCTTTTGGTACCTACCACATCTTGGAAACCCTGGCCAGGGATGGTTTTGAAGTTCAGGAAGTCTATGCCAGTGGAAGTGGAGCAAAAAGCAAGCTCTGGCTCCAAATTCACGCTGATGTAACCAACATACCCATTTATCTGACCACTGTTGAGGAAACCAGCGTTCTGGGCACCGCGATTTTTGCCGCTTACGGGAGTGGCTTTTTTGAAAGTATAGCCGATGCCACCTTAAGGATGGTCAAAGTCTCTGGGCAGATTTATCCCAACCAGAATCACCATGAAATTTACCGTTTTTACTATGATAAATATGTCCGTAGCTATTTTGCTTTGCGGGATTTGATGCACGAGGTTTCAAGCAAAGAAGGAGGAAAACGGTTTTCTACCTGATGAGGGGTGTCCGGGGGACACCCCCTCCTGGTTCAGTGCTTAAAGTGCCGTATCCCAGTAAACACCATGGATATTCCCAGCCGATTGCAAGCCTCGATTGACTCCTGATCTCGTATAGAACCGCCGGGCTGAATGATAGCCGTTACACCGTATTTTGCTGCTTCCTCCACCACGTCTTTGAAAGGAAAGAAAGCGTCGGAGGCAAGAACCGAACCTTGAGTCTGATTCTGGGCTTTAATCACGGCTATTTTTAAAGCATCAATACGGCTCATTTGTCCTGCTCCGATGCCTACCGTCTGCTTGTTTTTAGCCAGGACGATAGCGTTGGACTTCACAAACTTGGCCACTTTCCAGGCAAAATAGAGGTCTTCCCACTCCTTTTCGGTGGGCTGTTTCTGAGTGACTATCTGAATTTTTTCTTTTTCAAGATCTATAGCATCAACGTCCTGAATCAGCAATCCACCATCGACCTTCTTTATGTCAAAAGAGGCGCTCTCGGCCAGAGGTGCTCTAAGGATACGGAGGTTTTTCCTGCTGGTCAAAATCTCGAGCGCTTCTGGTTCGAAATCCGGTGCAATAACCACTTCCAGGAACAGTTTTTCAAAAACCTGGACGCTTTCTGGAGTTACCTTTCTGTTGAAGGCCACTATACCACCGAAAGCCGAAACTGGGTCTCCTGCCAGGGCCTTTCTGGCTGCCGCAGCAAGGTCTGGGTCGGAAGCCACCCCGCAGGGATTGTTGTGCTTCACAATCACTACCGCAGGGTCCTGAAACTCCCGCACCAGAGCGAAGGCAGCCTGAGTATCGTAGAGGTTGTTAAAGGAAAGTTCTTTCCCGCCCAGTTGTTCCAAATGGTTCATAAAACCAGAAGTGTCAAAAGAGAGATCCTGATAAAAAGCTGCCTTCTGGTGGGGATTTTCACCATACCGAAGGCCTGCTTTCTTGGTCAAAAAGATATTCACATACTCGGGAAATTCGGCCTCTTCTTTCTGGGATAATTTGCTGAGGTAATTTGCAATCTGGCTGTCGTAAAGAGCAGTTCTGGAAAAGGCTTTTATAGCCCACTCGAGGGCCTTATCTTCACTGACCGCCCCGCCGTTTTTCTTCATTTCCTCTATCAGTTCCGGATACTGGTTTGGTGAAGAAACAGTGACCACATAGCGATGATTTTTGGCTGCTGCCCGCAGTAGGGTAACTCCCCCAATATCGATTTCTTCAACCACCTTTTCCAGATCTTTTTCCTGAGAGGCAATCATTTTTTCGAAAGGATACAGATTACAAACCACCAGATCTATGGGCTGAATGTTATGCTTTTGAAGGTCTTCTACATCCTGAGGAAGCTCTCTCCGAGCCAGAATACCGCCTTCAACCGCTGGATGCAGCGTTTTTACCCTTCCTCCCAGGATTTCCGGAAAGCCAGTTATTTCGGAAACCTCTTTTACTGGAATTCCCATCTCACTGATAAACCTTGCCGTACCACCAGTAGCTATAAGCGTTACCCCCTGGTTGTACAAAAAGGCAACCAATTCTTGAAGACCACTCTTGTCAGAGACGCTCAACAGGGCTGTTTTTATGCGGATCACCGTTTTACCTCCTTTGAGGGATGGTTTTTGCAACATTGAAATTGTAAAATAAAGAAGCTTTCTTGAAAAGGTTAGTGGAGTGAAACAGGGCAGGAAAGGAGATAAACCAAAATGGTAAAACCGAGAATCCTGGTGGTAGGCAGTATGAACATGGATATGGTCCTTGAAATTGAGAGGATGCCTGCTGCTGGAGAAAATCTTTTCGTAAGAAAGTTTTCCATGCATCCAGGGGGAAAGGGCAATAACCAGGCCATTGCTTGTTCGAGATTGGGTGGCATAGTGCGCATGGTGGGGAAGGTAGGCAACGATGACTTTGGGGAGCGGTTATTGCTTAACCTGGAACAGGAAAATGTGGATTACTGCTTTGTTTTCAGAGAAGAGTTGGTGCATACCGGTTTGGCTTTCATTTTTGTGGAGGAAAATGGGGAAAATCGCATACTGGTTGCTCCTGGAGCCAATATGGCACTGAGTTGCGAGGACCTGGAACGTACAACCCACCTTTTTAAGAGTTCTGATTTCTTACTCCTGCAGCTTGAAGTTCCCCTTGAGGTGGTGAAAAGGGCTATCGAGATAGCCCATGAAATTGGCTTGCGAATAATCCTTAACCCTGCCCCTGCCCAGCCTTTCCCGCTTGAGATACTGGGACCTCGAGATATCATCACCCCTAACAAATACGAAGCCGAAGTGCTGAGTGGAGTAAAAATTGAAGTAATTCAAGACGCTATACGAGCTATTAAACTCCTTGACGAACGATGTCCCTCCTGGAAGGTGATCACCCTGGGGGAAATGGGAGCCGTTGCCAGTTACCAGAAAGACAGCTTCATCTATCTACATCCCAGAAAGGTAGAGGTCAAGGATACCACTGCCGCTGGCGATGCCTTCAATGCAGGGCTGGTGGTGGGAATTGCCCAGGGCAAAGAATGGATTGAAGCATTGCTACTTGCTAACAATGCTGGTGCCATTGCCTGTACCAAGATAGGAGCCCAGAGTGCACTACCTTATTTACGAGACATTGAGCGTTTCGTGAGCAAGAACGGAAGAGGTGAGTTTGAAATTGTTAACCTTTGATATGTCCTGGGGGGAGCAGGGAGACATTGTCTTACGGCTTTTTGCAGCCTTCTTAGCTGGAAGCCTAATTGGCTTCCAGAGGGAACGAGCGGAAAAGCCAGCAGGCCTGAGGACCCACATCCTGGTTTCGGTAGGATCCTGCGTGATGACCCTGGTTTCGCTTCTGGGTTTTACGCGCTTTGGCTCTGATCCTGCTCGCATAACTGCCCAGATTGTAAGTGGAGTGGGCTTTCTGGGAGCAGGAACGATTTTTCGCTATGGCTGGGGGGTAACTGGCCTGACGACCGCTGCCAGCCTTTGGGCAACCTGTGGCATAGGCATTGCTTTTGGCTCTGGACTGTACTTTCTGGGCTTTACAGGTACTGGGTTTGTGATCTTTACCCTGGCTGCCCTCCGTTATCTGGAAAGCTTCCGAAAAGGGATAACCTACCTTTCCATGCGTCTTTTAGACCGTCCAGGTTCCCTGGGGGCGGTAGCCTCACTACTTGGCAAACTCGGGGTGGACATCAAAAACGTGGAACTCAAAAAGGGAGAAGAAAAAGATTTGGTGACCTGTATTATGGGAGTGCATATCCCACCCCACTTCGCGGTTGAACAAATGGTGGAGTCATTGCAGGAGCTCGAAGTGGTGAGAAGGATTGAGGTGCGTTGATTGAAAAAGGGGAAAGTGTGCAATACAATATATAAATCCCATTCTGGCGAGTGAGAGAAGATGCAAAAAGTACGTGCGCCTAAAGGAACCAAAGACATTCTGGGTGAAGAAATCCGTATCTGGCATTTTCTGGAAGAAACGGTTCGTGAAACTGCCCGTTGTTTCAGCTATCAGGAGATTCGGACTCCAGTGTTCGAACATACCGAGCTTTTCCAGAGAAGCGTTGGCGAAGCAACCGACATAGTGCAGAAGGAGATGTATACCTTTCTCGATAAGTCTGGCCGAAGTCTCACCCTGAGACCCGAGGGTACTGCAGCAGTAGTGCGGGCCTATGTTGAACACGGTTTTCACGTGAAAAAACCCCGGGTCAAGTGGTACTACCTGGGGCCCATGTTCCGTTATGAACGGCCTCAGGCGGGAAGAATGCGGCAGTTCCATCAGTTTGGTTTCGAAGCCATTGGTTTTGCCGGCCCCGGTGCGGACTTAGAAATTATACTGATTGCCTGGTTCATTTGTCAGCGTTTAGGTTTACCCCAGCTTTCTTTGGAAATAAACAGCCTGGGATGCCCTGAATGTAAAGGAAAATACCTTGACGAACTGATAAAGTTTTTGCAAGAGCATAGTCAGGAGCTCTGCGTTACCTGCAGGGAGCGCGCACAACGCAACCCTTTGAGAGTGCTCGACTGTAAAAACGAAGGTTGCCAGAGGGTTTTTTCCAATCCTGATTTTCCAGTTATCCAGAATTTTCTCTGCGAGAAATGTGCGGAACACCAACGAAGAGTTGAGGAAGGGTTGAGAAAGCTCCAAGTGCCCTTTCAGGTGAACCCCCGATTGGTGAGGGGTCTTGACTACTACACACGCACTGCCTTTGAAGTGAAAAGTGGTGAATTGGGTGCTCAGAACGCAGTGATGGGTGGTGGTCGCTATGACGGCCTTGCTGATTTCCTGGGAGTAAAGGGTGTAGCTGGTGTGGGCTTTGCAGCAGGTATGGAGCGGTTAGTTCTTTTGTTATCGGATAAAAAAAGCGTGTTTGAGGAAAAAGGTCCCCTGGTTTATCTGGCTCCGCTTTCTCCTTCAGCAGAGTCCCAATGCTTACGGCTTGCCCTGAAGCTTGCCGACTTGCACGTTCCCTTTTACCTTGGTGAAGCAGAGCGCAGTCTCAGGGCTCAGCTCAAGGAGGCCCAGAATGCGGGAATCCGTTTTGTGGTTCTTTTGGGCGAAGATGAGGAACAACGTGGAATCTTTTCCCTGAAAGACCTGGACCGGGGAATCCAAGAGGGATATTCTGAAGAAGAGCTTTTAAGCTTTCTGGAGAGGGAGAGAAGAAAATGTTGCGTACACACACCTGTGGAGAGCTGAGAAAAGAAGATATTGGAAAAGAAGTTGTTCTCTGTGGCTGGGTTAGTAGATTACGCCATCACGGTGGAATTGTCTTTATTGACTTGAGAGATCGCTATGGGCTGACTCAACTGGTGGTGAACTCCCAAGACCCTGCTTATGAACAGGCCGAAGAGCTCCGGATTGAGTACGTTGTTCGAGCTTTTGGAGTAGTCAGAGCAAGACCTGAAGGAATGGTTAATCCCAACCTTCCTACCGGCGAGATAGAGGTAGCAGTTAATCGGCTGGAAATCCTTTCTCAATCTCAGCTTCCCCCTTTTGAAATAGAAAGCCGCAAGGAAGTTGACGAAGCTTTGCGCCTGCGCTATCGATATCTTGACCTGCGCAAAACTAAAATGCAACGGAATCTTTTGCTCCGACATCGTGCTGCCTGGGCAACCCGTAATTTTTTGAGCTCCGAAGGTTTTGTAGAGGTGGAAACTCCCTTCCTCACCCGGAGCACTCCGGAAGGAGCCCGCGACTTTCTGGTGCCCAGCCGCTTGAACCCCGGTAATTTCTACGCTCTTCCTCAATCTCCGCAGCTCTTTAAACAGCTCCTGATGGTTGCCGGCATGGACCGCTACTTTCAAATTGTGCGCTGCTTCAGGGACGAAGACCTGAGGGCCGATCGCCAGCCCGAGTTCACCCAGATAGATCTTGAAATGTCTTTCGTAGATCGAGAAGATGTACTCTCGGTGGTAGAACGATTGATGGTAGAGCTTTTCTCCCAAACGCTTGGTGTATCGCTTTCCATTCCTTTTCCCCGACTGAGCTGGGAAGAAGCCATGGCAAAATATGGCTCTGATAAACCAGATTTGCGCATTCCATTGTGTATTGACAACCTGAATGATCTCTTTCAGGAAGAAGAACTTCCCGGTCAAAAAGAGGATAATGCAGATAACTTCTTAGTGGCAGGGATATTTTTCGAATCCTGGCAGCAGTTTTCGCGCAGGTTAGCTGATGATTTTTCAGAGAGAGCCCGGGAGAGAAAAATCCACTTCAGCTTTTTCCGAAAAACCCCTGAAGGAGTCAGCTCACCACTTAAAAAGAAACTTTCTCCTTTCTGTTCTGAAAAGATAGAGCAGCGTTTCTGCTTTGGAGAAAATTCGGTTTTGCTTCTTGCCTGGGGCAACAGGGAAAGGGTCCTGGAATTTTTGGGAGAAATCAGGGTAGAAGTGGGACGCCAACTGTTCCCGGTGTCGGAGAAGGAATTTTCTTTCCTCTGGGTGGTGGATTTTCCGCTCTTTTTCTGGAACGAAGAGGAGAAGCGCTGGGACTCCAGTCACCACCCCTTTACTTCTCCTTTCGATGAGGATATACCACTCCTTGACGTTGATCCTGCCCGGGTTCGTGCCAAGTCCTACGACCTGGTCCTCAACGGCTACGAGATTGCTTCAGGAAGCATCCGGATTCACCGGCGGGATCTTCAGGAAAAAATTTTCAGGTTGCTCAACATTGGGGAAGAGGAAGCTAAACTAAAATTTGGCTTTTTGCTGGAAGCCTTTCAGTATGGATGCCCTCCTCATGGGGGGATTGCCGTGGGTTTCGATCGACTGGTTATGCTTTTGTGCGGAGAAAAATCCATCCGAGAGGTTATTGCTTTTCCCAAAACCCAGAAAGGAGTGTGTCTGCTTACCGACTCTCCGGCACCGGTTTCTGAAGAACAGCTGGAGGTGCTGGGGATTACTTTGCGGGATACTTGCAATTTGAAAAGAGGTTAGTATTGTGCTATTATTTAGGTGTGAAGTAAACGGATTTGGCCCTGCTTTGCAGGTGATGCCAAAAGAGGCTTTGACCCAACATCCTTGTCTTGGGAGCTTATCTTCGGGTAAACCGTGGTTTGCCCGAGGGGCACCCACTTTTTTGAGGGCGAGGATCAAAGCAGTTGGCACACCGCAAAAGCGGGGCCATAATTTGTGATAGAGGGAAATCGGAGGAAGGAGAGTGTGTGGTGTGAGTGAAGAAAAAAGTATGGACCTTTTTAACGAGAACCTCGAGAATGTCCGCCCCATTAAAGTAGGTGAAATCCTCAAGGGCAAAGTCATCAAAAAAGGAGAAGAAGGCTATTTCGTTAACATAAATTACAAAGCTGAGGGGATTCTTCCTTTTTCTGAAAAAGCCCTGGGAAGAAGCGGTGAAGTCAAGCACGAATTGCAAGAAGGAGAAGAAATATGGGTTATGGTAAACCGCATTGATGAACAGGGCTATGTCTGGCTTTCCCGGGAACGTGCCCGCTACCAGGGTGCCTGGTTTGATATAGAGGAAAGTGTGCGTGAACAAAAACCCCTCCAGGCCAAAGTGGTGCGCAAAGTCAAGGGAGGGCTCATTGTTGACATTGGTATCAATGCTTTTCTTCCCGCCTCCTGCATTGACGTCGTCCCGCAGAAAAATCTGGATGAGTGGATAGGCAAAACTCTGGAAGTGAGGGTAATTGAAGCGGATCGCAAAGCCAGGAATGTAGTGGTTTCTCGTCGCATAATCCTTGAAGAAGAGGAGCGACGGAGAAAGCAGGCCCTTATAGACTCCCTTGAAGTTGGACAAGTGCGTAAGGGTGTGGTAAAGAACATCACCAGTTTCGGTGCTTTTGTGGACCTGGGAGGTCTGGATGGTTTGCTGCACGTTTCGGAACTTTCCTGGGGGAGAGTGAACAAAGTTGAAGATGTGCTCCAGAAGGGCGATGAAGTAGAAGTCAAAGTTATTGCCTGGAACCCTGAAAAAGAGGAAGTCTCCCTGAGCTTGAAAAGGTTAACTCCGGACCCCTGGGATAGCATCACTGAACGGATAAGCCCTGGAGATATTGTGAAAGGCAAAGTGGTTTCCATGCGTGATTTCGGCGTCTTTGTGGAAGTCGAAGAGGGAATAGAGGGTCTGATTCATGTTTCAGACCTCTCCTGGAGTTACGTACGTCACCCTCGAGAAGTGGTCAAGGTGGGCGATGTCGTCGAAGCACGAGTGCTGGAGATTGACCCTGAAAACCGCAAGCTTTCCCTGGGCTTGAAACAAGTTTTCCCGGACCCCTGGGAAAACATTGATGAAAAATGTCCCCTGGGAAGCACGGTAAAGGTTCGGGTTACCAAAATCACGCCCAGGCGTGCCCTGGTTGAAGTTGAGGAAGGCATTGAGGGTCACATTCCACTGGAAGAACTCTCCTGGAAGAGAATCACCAGAGTTAACGAGGTTGTCAGGAGAAACCAACTGGTAGAGGCGAAAGTCATCGATGTGGACCGGGAGTCAAGGCGGGTTACCTTTAGCATCAAGCAACTGCGCCCCAATCCCTGGGAGGAAGTGGCCCGTAGATGGAAGGTCGGCGACATGGTAGAAGGGAAAATTCAGCGCTTGATGGGATTTGGTGCTTTTGTTGAGCTTGCCCCCGAGGTTGAAGCGTTATTGCCTCTCTCTGAAATTGATTGGGAACCGGTAAAACACCCAGGTCAGGTCTTAAAGAAAAACCAGAGCCTCCAGCTCAAGATCATAGAGTTTGTCCCCGAGGAGCAAAGAATCGTGGTTAGCCGTAAGGCCCTGCTTCCCGACCCCTGGGAAAGGGTAAAAAGCAGGTATCCGGTAGGAAGCATCCACGATGGCAAAGTAGTAAGACTGGTTGATTTTGGCGCCTTTGTGGAACTGGAAGAAGGATGGGACGGTCTGGTCCACATCTCCGAAATTTCTGAAGAACGCATTTCTTCCCCAGCCGAAGTGCTTTCGGTCGGTGAAAACGTTCGGGTGAAGGTTATCAAGCTGGACGACCAGGAACGCAAAATCGGGTTGAGCATTAAGCAAGCCCAGAAAGAAGAAATGCTGACCAGCAAAGAGGAAACCTCTGCCCAGGATGGAAGAGTGACCCTGGGAGATGTTATTGGAGAAAAGCTGAGCTCTATCCTCAACAACCTTCGTAAATGATGCTGGATAAGGAACGTTCTTCGCTTTTTAAGCTTTTTAGTTCGGTCAAGGAAGAACTGAAGAACGTAGCTTCCTCTTTCGAAAAAGTGGTAGTTGCTTTTTCGGGGGGCGTAGACAGTACACTCGCCCTGTTCATTGCTATCTGTGCGCTGGGCAGAGAAAAGGTTATTGCTTGCACCGTAGACTGGGGTAAGTACTTACCCTCCCAGGCAAGAAGGAATGTGGAAGCGTTGGTTCGCGAATTTGGAGTAAAGCAGGTATGGATTGACGGAGAAAAAGATATTGTCTCTGTGGCCCGGGGAGGTCCTGCTTGTAACCGCTGTACCCGTAAAGCCAAGTTGGGCAAAATAAGGGCTCATTTTGGTGAAAAAGTGCTTATCGTGGGAGGGTTTAACCGCAGCGACAGCTGGGGTATGCGGGGAATCAAGTTTTTTAACGGCACCTTTTCGCCGCTTTTTCAGTTTGACAAGACAACGATCCTGAAACTTGCTCATTTTCTGGAAATTCCAATTCTGCGCATTGGAGAAAACGAGCAGCGAGAAGGCTGCTTTCTGAAACACCTTTTAAAACCCTTGGCTTCGGACTTCCATGGTAGCGCTGTGGCCAAGAGTAATGCCTACCTTTTGAACACCCTGGAGCGCTCAAACTTTCATGCCCGAATAGCCAACGTCAAAATCATCGGCACCCTTCGCAAAAACATCGCTCTGGTGAACCTTTCACCCTCTCCACCCCCCACCCTGCGAAAAACACTGGATGCAAACCTGCGGGCAATTTCGGAAGTTGATGAAATTTTCTGGGTGGAAAAACCACTCACTCTGGTAGCCAGAGCAAATCCTGGCCAGTATAATAACGCTGAGGCTCTCTACTGGATAGAGCGGGGGAAACTGCAACCAGACTTTGTGGTTCCCATAACAGTGCGATGGTTACCATCCACCAATCGGCGCTTGAACACTTTTCAGGTTGTGGACTTCGAAGAAAGGCGGTCGAGCTATGAACAGCAACCAACTGAGGCAGCTGTTTCTATCCTTCTTTGAAGAAAAAGGACACCGGGTCCTTCCCAGTGCTTCCCTGATACCAGATGATCCTACTCTCCTTTTGACCATAGCGGGTATGGTTCCCTTCAAACCTTTCTTCCTGGGTAAAAAAGAGCCCCTGTATCCGCGCGTGTGCACGGTCCAAAAGTGTGTACGGGTGAGCGATCTGGACAAGGTGGGCTTTACCAGGCGCCATCATACTTTTTTTGAAATGTTGGGCAACTTCTCCTTCGGAGATTACTTTAAGAAAGAGGCCTGCATCTTTGCCTGGGAGTTCCTGGTGCACAGGCTGAAGCTGTCTGAAGAGAAACTCTGGGTTTCGGTTCACGAAAAAGACGAAGAAGCTTTTCACATCTGGAAGGACGTGGTGGGGGTACCTGAAGAGAAAATCGTCCTTCTGGGGGATGAGGACAATTTCTGGGCCTCTGGTCCCGTGGGTCCCTGCGGTTACTGTTCAGAAATCTATTTTGACTTTGGAGAGAGGCTTTCCTGTGGGAAGCCAGAGTGTAAACCCGGCTGCGATTGTGACCGCTATCTTGAGGTCTGGAATCTGGTATTTATGGAATTTGACCGACAGAGCGATGGCAGCTTGCGTGAGCTCCCTCGCAAAAACATTGACACCGGAATGGGGCTGGAGCGCATTGCCTCGGTGGTGCAGGGAGTAGACAGCAATTTCGAAACCGATCTTTTCCTACCCATCATCGAAGAGCTCAAGAAGCGGAGCGGACTTGATTACCATTCTTCTACTCTTCCTTTTTTTAGAGTAGTTGCTGACCATGTGCGGGCAGTTACTTTCTTGATTGCCGACGGAATTTTTCCTTCCAACGAAGGCAGAGGCTATGTCCTGCGCAGGTTGATTCGCAGAGCCTATCGCTATGGCAGGAAGTTGGGACTTGAGAAGCCTTTCCTGTATGAACTGGTCTTCAAAGTTATTGAAATAATGAAGGATTTTTACCCAGAGCTCGTTGATAAATCACGCCTGATTTCTCAGGTAGTTTTTCAGGAAGAAGAAAAGTTCGACCTTACTCTGAAGTCAGGGCTTTCTCTGCTGGAAGAGATGGTGAGCAAAGCCAGAAAAGAAGGGCTGAAAACAGTTTCAGGTAGGGAAATATTCAAGCTTTACGACACCTATGGTTTTCCAGCCGATGTGGCTCGGGAAGTGCTTCAGGAAGAGGGCCTGGACTATTCTGATGAAGAGTTCAAGCAGGAAATGGAAGCCCAGCGCCTGCGGGGCAAAAAGGCTTTCCAAGAAAAAGAACAGGCACTCAGGGATTACAAAGCCCTTGAAGAGGCGCTTGGTTCATTCAAAAGTGAATTCACAGGCTATGATAGCCTGGAAGGGGAGAGCAAAATTCTGGTTTTGTTGAGCAAAGAAGGCTTCTGTGACCAGGCTGCACAAGGAGAAGAGGTTTTTCTGGTCCTGGAACGGACTCCCTTTTACCCGGAAAAAGGTGGTCAAGAATGGGATACCGGCTTTATCATTGCCCCACAGGGGTTGGCAAGGATAAATAGGGTTTTCTTGGTGGGGGAGTCCTGCATTGTCCATCAAGGACGGGTGGAACGAGGCAGGCTGCAAGCGGGCGAGGTGGTGGTTGCCCGGGTTGATTCCCGAAGAAGGAGAATGCTGGCTATTCATCACACCTGCACCCATCTGCTTCACCGGGCGCTGCGCAATCTGCTTGGAGAACAGGTTAAACAGGCTGGTTCCTGGGTAGGTGAGCAGGGGTTGAGGTTTGACTTTGCCCATTTTGCTCCCCTCACTGAGGAGGAAATCAAAGCGGTGGAAGCAGAAGTCAACGCAAAAATTTTTGAAGACCTGCCAGTTGTGGTGAGCTATACCACCCTGGAGGAGGCCCGCCGGAGTGGAGTGATTGCTCTTTTTGACGAGAAATACCAGAAAGAGGTACGGGTAGTGCGGGTTTTGGGGTACTCTGCAGAACTGTGCGGAGGAACACATCTTACTCGAACTGCTCAAGCTGGCCTTTTTCGAATAATTTCTGAAGGAAGCATAGGTTCTGGCATACGCCGTATAGAAGCTGTAGCTGGTCCACTGGCTCTGGAAAGGTTCCAAAAAGACGCACAATTGGTAAAATCGCTTAAAGAAGCGGTTGAAATCGATGAATCGCAACTTCTTGATAAAGTGCAGGGGTTACTCGAAGAGAATAAGCAGCTTAAAAAGGAGTTAACTCAGTTTAAAAGACAGGCAACAGTGGACCTCGTTCGCCAGAAAATCCTGGAAAGCAAGGAACGGGTATTTTCCCATCTCTTTAGCGACGCCTCCTTGGATATCGAAACTCTGCGTCCAGTTTTTGATGAATTACGAGACCAGCCTCTTTCCCGGGTGGTTGTTTTGGGGATGGAAAAAGAGGGTCGAGTTCAGGGTCTGGTGGGCACCACCGGACAATTAGTAAGGAATCTGGACCTTAAAAAGCTGGTCAAAGAAGCCCTCAAGGTTTCCGGGGGTGGGGGAGGAGGTCGACCTCACCTGGTCCAGTTTGGGGGTGTACCCCGGGACAAATGGGCAGCGTTCGTGGAGGAACTGTGCAGGCTGGTAAACAGAGAATCCCCAGAATAATGGCTATCGACTGGGGAACCAGGCACCTGGGCCTGGCTTTCAATCGGGGCAGCAACTTTGCTTTTTCAGGGGGAGTCTTGGCTGGAGGCACTCTCCAGGAGACGGTCTCCAGAGTACTTGAGCAAGCCCGAAAAAACCAAATTGAGCTTATCGTGGTGGGTTTTCCGCTGCGGCTGGGAGGAGAGGAAAAGCGGGAGGCCAACCTGGTGAGAAAGTTCCTGGAAAAGCTAAAGAAAGAGTTTTCCGGAGAAGTGGTTCTCCTCGATGAGCGTCTCACCACCAAAGAAGCAGAACGTAGGCTACTCGAAGCGGATCTTTCCCGTAGTCGGAGAAAAAAAATCATTGACCAGCTTGCAGCGGTTATCCTGCTTGAAACCTACCTTAAACGCTATGAAGTCAAAAACCGTTCTTGAGCTCTCCCTTTTGTGGATAATATGTGTTCTGGTCTATCTTTGGTTTTACGCTGACTTTTCCGAAGGGGAAAGTTTTAAAGAGGTGCTGATTCCCAAAGGGCTGTCGGTGAGGGAAATAGCGCTTCTTTTGAAAGACGAAGCAATCATTCGAAATCCCTGGCCTTTCCAGGTCATGGCTGGTTTGGTTGCTCCCCGGGGACTGCGTGCTGGGAGTTACCTCCTAAAACGAGGAATGCCCCCTGCACAACTCGTGGAAATACTTACCAGGGGTGAACAGCTCCTCGTTAAGGTTACCTTTCCAGAAGGCTTCACTTCTCAGCAAATGGCCCAGGTGCTGGAAGAAAAGGGGATTTGCTCCAAGGAAGAATACCTCTCTCTGGTTGATAATCCTACCCTTTTTGATCGGGAGTGGTTGAAAGGACTCTCTTCCTTAGAAGGTTTTCTTTTTCCAGATACCTATTTTTTCTCAGTGCCCGCTTCCCCTCATCAGGTCATCGAAGCACAGCTTGAGCGCTTTGAAGAAACTTTCCTGAGAGAACATTACTGGAAGAGCGAGGCCCCGCTTCCTTTGCAGGGCCTGGTTATCCTGGCCTCACTGGTAGAGCGGGAAGCCAAAGCTGCTGAAGACCGTCCCCTGATTGCTTCTGTATTCCTGAACCGCCTGCAAGCCGGCATGAAGCTGCAATCCTGTGCCTCTGTAGTTTATGCTCTGTATAGGGAAAAGGGGGTCTGGGTTGACCATCTAACGCTTGAAGATTTAAAAATCAATTCTCCCTTTAATACTTATCTTTCCAAGGGGCTTCCTCCCCAACCTATTTGCAATCCGGGTCTTGCTTCTTTGCTTGCAGTACTTTATCCTGAAAAAAGCGACTACCTTTACTTTGTGCTCGGTGAGGATGGTCGGCACCGTTTTTCTCGTACTTACAGGGAACACCTTGAAAACCGGGAGCAGGTTACCCCATGAAGTCTCTGTTTCGCAGATGGCTGCCGGACCTTTACGTAAGAAAACTTTCTGATATTCCTCTTGATGCACTGCGCAAAAGAGGAATAAAAGGTTTTATTCTGGACCTTGACAACACCCTGGTGGCCTGGAATGGATACCAGCTTTCTCCAGATACCGTTTCCTGGATGCAACGGGTTAAAAACCTGGGCTTTCAAGTGTACATTGTTTCCAACGCTCTACCGCGGCGAGTCCGCTACTTTTCTGAAAAGCTTGAGGTTCCGGGAATCCATTCTGCACGCAAGCCACGCCGTCGTGGATTTCGGGAAGCGCTCAAAGCTATGGGCCTGGAACGCTCAGAAGTGGCAGTAGTAGGGGACCAGGTGTTCACTGATGTGTGGGGCGGGAATCGGATGGGTCTTTTTACCATCCTGGTCATTCCGCTCAACAAAAAGGAATTTCTTTTGACCCGCCTGGTCCGCAAAATAGAGAGATGGTTACTCAAAAAGCACTGGAGGAAAGCATAGTGCCATGCGGATAACGTCAGAATTTTCACTGCTTGCGCTCCTGGGACATCCTGTCCAGCATTCCCTTTCTCCTCTTTTTCAAAACGCTGCGCTCCAGAAACTGGGACTTCCCTATGTGTACCTTGCTTTCGATGTTGCTCCCGATGATTTAAAAGATGCGCTCTATGGCTTGAAAGCGCTGGGATTCAGGGGTGCCAATCTCACCGTGCCCCATAAGGAACTGGCAGTGAATTTTATGGATAGCCTGCATGAGCATGCTGCGTTGCTGGAAGCAGTGAACACCGTGGTAAACGAAAACGGAAAGTTGGTCGGCTATAATACTGATGTAATAGGTTTTATGAAAGCCCTGCACAAAAATGGGGCACAGCTTGAAGGCAGAGAGGTACTTCTCTTGGGAGCCGGAGGGGCAGCCCGAGCAGTGGCCTGTGCACTGAATGAAGTAAAGGTTACCAGAATATGGGTTGCTAACCGTAGCTGGGAAAGAGCCAGGCTTTTTCTGGAGTGGTCTCGCAAAGCTCTCACCTGTCCGGTGGAGAGTCTAAGCTGGACAAGCCTTTTTGAACAACCAGATAAAGAACCAACCTTCAGGGAGATTTATGCTATAATCAACGCAACGGCACTGGGCTTAAAAGGTGAGGAGATACCCCTTCCCTGGGGATATCTTTCAGGCCTTCACTGGGTTATAGACCTTGTCTATGGCAAGAAAGGAACGCCGCTTGTGAAAAAGGCAGAGGAGAAAAACATCAGGAACTTTGACGGAAGGGATATGCTGATTTTTCAGGGAGCGGAAAGCTTCCGATTGTTTACTGGGCACCAGGCCCCGCTTGATGTGATGTTCGGGGCACTCGAAAGCTAAATGCCGAAGGGGGTTTCTGTTTGGCTACCAATCACACACAGCTTCCTTCCCTGAATTCGCGAAAACTGGGTGAAATACTGGTTGAGCGGGGCAAGATAACCCCTCAGGAGTTGCAGGAAGCACTAACAATTCAGAAGGAAACCGGCGAAAAGCTGGGTGAAATTCTCCTCAGAAAAGGCCTGGTTACGGAACGAGACCTTTTTGACGCCCTTGCCCAGCAACTGGGAGCTCCCTACGTGGACCTCAGCAATTACCTGATTGACCCCAAGGTGGTCGCCCTGCTTCCCGAAAAGTTCTGCCGCCAGCACAAAGTGGTTTTGATAGGAGAGGAAAACGGTACTTTGCTTTTGGCCATGGCTAACCCTGTGGACGTGGTAGCCATTGACCGGGTAGAGATGATGACCCGTCGTAAAGTGAAACCCCTTATGGCTCCCGCAGAAGATATTGAAAGAACCATAAACACCTATTACGGCATCGGAGAATCGGTTGAAGAGATTGTGAGGGAAGTAGAAGATGAGGGTGGAGCGCTTGCTCTTTCTATGGATGAAGAGGAAATCCGCATCGACCAGCTCCGGGCCTTGGGTGAAGAAGCTCCTATCGTGCGGGTGGTCAACATGATCATTCTCCAGGCTATCCGCAGTGGCGCCAGCGACATTCACATTGAGCCCCAGGAAGAGAAAGTGCGCATTCGCTTCCGGGTTGATGGTATTCTTCGGGATGCAACCTCCACCTCGGTGAAAGTCCACCCCGCCCTGGTCTCCAGGGTGAAAATTCTGGCCCGGATGGACATCGCCGAGCGCCGCCTGCCCCAGGACGGCCGCTTCCAGGTAATGGTTGACAACCGGGCTGTCGATTTCCGGGTATCCTCGCTTCCCACCATTTACGGCGAAAAAATCGTGATGCGCATTCTTGACAAATCTGCTCTGGTTCTGGACTTAGACCGCCTGGGTTTTGAACCTGAAGAACTCGAAAGGTTTTATCGGATTATCCAGTACCCCTACGGCATGATTTTGCTCACCGGACCTACCGGAAGTGGAAAAACCACTACTCTGTACTCAGCGCTCAACTTTATCAACAAACCCGATTTGAACATAATCACCATTGAAGACCCGGTAGAGTACCGCCTGGAGGGTATTAACCAGGTACAGGTAAAACCCCAAATTGGCCTCACCTTTGCCAACGTTTTACGTTCCATCATGCGTCAGGACCCTGATGTCATCATGGTGGGTGAGATTCGGGACCGCGAAACGGCTGAAATAGCGGTTCACGCAGCGCTCACCGGGCACCTGGTTTTCTCCACTCTGCACACCAACACTGCCTGTGGAGCAGTAATCCGGCTTGCTGAGATGGGTGTAGCCCCTTACCTGATTTCTTCAGCCCTGGTTGGTGCCGTGGCTCAGCGCTTGGTGCGCAAGATATGCACTTTTTGTCGGATACCTATTGAGGTGAAAGGAGAAATTGCTCGGGAAATAAGCGAGGGTGAAGAGAGCGTGGTCACCGTGTATCGAGGCAAGGGTTGTTCTCGCTGCAACCAAACCGGCTACCGAGGCAGAGTAGCAGTGAGCGAGGTCTTAGTCATGGACGAAGAATTGCGGCAGATGGTGCTTTCAGGAGTCACCGAGCGGGAGCTTGCCCGCAAGGCGCAGGAAAAGGGTATGCGTACCTTGAGAGAAAACGCCCTGCGCAAGGTCCGCGCAGGTATCACCACCATTGAAGAGGCTTACCGGGTAACCGGCAATTTTCTGTAAAAATTTCTTTGATTCGTTCGATTGCCTCTAAAGTTTTTTTCCTCTTTACCGATATATAAAAGAGAAGAGGATACGCTATGGATATTATTGAGCTTTTGAAAGAGGTAATTGAGCGGGGAGCTTCAGATTTGCACCTTACGGTGGGAAAACCTCCCACTTTTCGGATAGATGGGAGGTTAATTTTTTCTGACCATCCCCCTTTATCTTCCCAGGATACCGAGGAAATGGCTCGCTCGCTCCTTGACAGCAAGAGATGGCAAAAGTTTGTGGAGGAAAATGAGCTTGACTTTTCAACCGGCATTCCCCAGGTGGGACGTTTCAGAGTGAACGTTTATCGCCAGCGCGGCTCCTGTGGTCTGGCAATACGTGCTTTGAGTTACCACATACCCTCCATGGAGGAGCTGGGGCTTCCGGTCTCTGTTCTGCAAAAGCTGGCTTCCCTTCCTCGGGGGCTGATTCTGGTTACCGGACCCACCGGAAGCGGAAAGTCCACCACTCTTGCTTCGATGATTGACTACATCAATTCCACTCGCTCCTGCCACATCGTTACCATCGAAGACCCGATTGAATACTTGCATGCCCATAAAAAAAGCCTGGTCAACCAGCGGGAAGTTGGCTCCGATACGCCGTCTTTTGAAAGTGCCCTGGTCCATGCCCTGCGCCAGGACCCCGACGTTATACTGGTTGGGGAAATGCGTAACCTGGAAACCGTAAACATCGCTCTCCAGGCGGCAGAAACCGGGCACTTAGTCATGGCCACTCTGCACACTAACAACGCCCCCCAGAGCGTTGACCGCATCATAGACATTTTCCCTCCTCACCAGCAACTCCAGGTGCGGGTTCAGCTGGCAAGCTGTATCCAGGGGATAATCTCCCAGCAGCTGCTCCCCCGAGCAGATGGTAAAGGCAGAGTGCCTGCCTGTGAAGTGATGATTGCCAACAACGCTATCCGCAACCTGATTCGCGAAGGTAAATCCTACCAAATCTATAGCGTTATGCAGACCAATCGTGCTCAAGGCATGATAACCATGGATCAGGCACTTTTTGAACTTTACCAAAAGGGGTTAATCACCTGGGAAAGTGCGCTGGAGCGGGCAGTTGACCCCAAGGAACTCTTGCTCTGGAAAGGTGGCAAGTAAAAGATGCCGAGTTTTGTGTACCGGGCACGGGATTTTTCAGGCAAGTTAATCGAGGGAAAGCTTGAAGCCCAGAGTGAGCGGGAAGTGGCAGCAGTCTTGCGGGAACGAGGATATTTCGTGACCGCCATTCAGGAGGACCGTCCCCAATTCCTTCAGAAAGAAGTGCGCCTTTCTCTGGGAACGCAAAGAGTGGGCTTAAAAGATCTTGCTCTCTTTGCCCGGGGTTTGGCAGTAATGCTTGAAGCTGGAGTTCCTCTTCTTTCGGCTCTCTCCAGCCTGGCCCAGCAAACCAGCAACCGCTCTTTTGCCACGGTCATCAGGGATATCGCCTCCAAAATCGAGCGGGGCTATTCCTTCTCTCAAGCAGTGGCTGAACACGTGAATGTCTTTGGAAGGGTGTTTTTGGGCATGGTGCGCTCGGGGGAAGCAGGAGGAAGTTTAGACAGCGCCCTTTCCAGTTTAGCCGATTACTTCGACTGGGAAAAGGACCTGCGCGATAAGGTGCAGTCAGCTATGTATTATCCGGTGATTCTTCTTGTGGCCATGATTGCCGCTTCCTTTTTCATGGTTTACTTTGTGTTTCCCCAGTTTGTGATGCTTTTTGAAGGCCTGAACATTGAGCTTCCTCTACCCACGAAACTGCTGCTTTCTATGGTTCGCTTGGTGAACACTTATTGGTATGCAGTGTATGGGGGTTTGCTGGGAAGCTTCGCTTCTTTTCTGCTTTATGCCAAATCTGAGCGAGGCAGGAGGTGGTGGGATAGAAAAAAACACCGTTTAATGCTTTTTGGAGAGCTCTTTCAAAAGCTGGTTTTGTCCAGGTTTTCCTGGGTGTTGAGCGGGCTGTTGCGAAGTGGTATGTCCATGGTGCAGGCCCTGGAGGTCACTGCTGAAGCCGTCAGCGACTACTATGTGGCTGATATCCTGCGCGAAATTGCCTCAAAAATCCGTCAGGGAAGAAATCTCACCCAGAGCATGGGTGATTACTCTTTCTTCCCCCCTTTGCTTTTGCAAATGGTCAGCGTGGGAGAGGAGTCGGGAAACCTGGAGGCCACCCTCAAGCGGGCTAATGAACTGTATGACAAGGAAGTGAAGATTTTTGTAGAGCGGCTTTCTACCATGATTGAGCCAATTCTCACTTTGATTGTGGGAGTGGGAGTTTTCTTCATAGCACTGGCTTTCTTCATGCCCATATTCGAGATGGCTTCCCAGGGGATGCAAAGCAGTGGCTTTTAATGATGGCAAGAAATTTTATCCTGAAAGTTTAGAGATAAGCGTGAAAATCAACTGGAGGTGAAAAACCGTGTGGAGTGTGATCAGAAAAAAGCAGCGCAAAAAAGGTGAAGAGGGTTTCACTCTGATTGAGCTCATCGTGGTGGTAGCCATTTTAGGATTCCTGATGGCTATAGCCATTCCCCGTTACCTCACCGCTCGATTGACTGCTGCTCAAAGCGCGACCAAAGCTAACCTGCATAGCTTAGCCAGCGCCTTAGAACTTTACGCAACTGAAAACAACCAGACCACGTATCCGGCAGCCGCTGATGTAAAGAACTGGCTGGATGACTATATTGCTCAGGCACCCACACCGCCAGCGGGAGGCAATAATTACGTGTATGCACCCCTTGACAGCAGTGGTACACAAACCGGCACTTTTACCAGCTTCGTCATCTGGGATCCCAACTCTTACGGTGGCAAGTGCTATGCTGTGGGCCCAGCTGGCGTGATTGGAGAAGGGGCAATTGATGAGGATGGTGAAACTGTAAATGACGCCATCGTAGAAGCTATCAACGCAGCAACAGGCCTTTCGTTAACCGCATTACCAACCACAACTCAAACCCTCGACTGGTAATCCTTTTCCCCAGAAAGCCCTTGGGCTTTCTGGGGAGCCCCTCCTATGCTTTTCACCATCTTTTTCCTCATCCTTCTTTTTCTAATAAGCTGGACTGATGTGCGCGAGTTGCGCATACCCGATGTACTTTCTTTTTCCCTTCTGGGGCTGGCGCTTTTTCGGGCATTCTGGGTGGGAAATCCGGTCTCTTTTTTCCTGGGTGCTGCCTTCTCTTTTGCCTTTTTCTTTCTGCTTCACCTCTTTTTCCCCCGGGGTATTGGCTTTGGTGATGTGAAACTTGCGCTGGGAGTGGGGCTTTTTCTGGGCTGGCCACTTGCTGTTTTGGCGGTGTTTTTTGCTTTTTTATTTGGGGCTCTGGTTGGTGTTTTGCTTATTGTCCTGCGCAAAAAAAGCCTCAAAGACGCCCTTCCTTTTGCTCCTTTTTTATCCTGCGCTGCAGTAGTGACTTTATTTTTTGGAAACTCTATTTTAAACTGGTACCTGTATGGTGCCTTATAAAGCAAGAAAAAGGGTAAAAAACGGGAAAACTGCAGCAGGTTTCACCGTTTTGGAGTTGGTACTCACTGTTTCGCTCTTTGCCTTGCTTTTAAGTTTTGCTCTGCCGCCTCTCACTCGCTTTGCAGAGAGAACCTCCCTGGAAAGCACCGCCTCCTTGCTTGCCCAATGCCTGCGCCTGGCTCGGGTAGAGGCCCTAAAGCGCGGAGGGTGTGTTTCCATCTTTTTCGGTCAGGACTTTTTCGCCCTCTACTACCCTGATGGAAGCACAGCGAGCTTTTCCCTGCCCCAAGGTGTTGCGGTGAGTTACACCAGTTTTCCGGGACAGCGCCTTTTCTTTTTCCCAAGTGGAGTTCCTGCTTCAGGAGGCAGTGTGACTTTGGAAAGCGGTGGAAACCGCCTCCGGCTTTTCATCACTCCGGTTACCGCAAGGGTGCGTCTTGAATGAGCCGTTTTACAGAGAACCGGGGAGTTACCCTGTTGGGGGTATTGATTTTTCTGGGTTTTCTCTCTTTTTCCTTTTTTGCACTGGGAAGGAGCATCGCTTTGATTGAGCGTCTAAAAAGAGAAACCCGCTCCAAAAAAGAAGCACTCTTTCTGGCTGTAAACACTCTGGAACACCTGAAAAAAGAGCCTCTCCAAATCCCCACCCAGGGAGAGGTGAGTGAAGGAAACCTCCGGGCAAGGTTCAGGATAGAGGAGTTTTCAGAAGACCTTTTGCTCTTTAAGGTAGAAGTTTTCGAAAAAGAAGGCAGAAAGCTCTATGCTCTGGAAACGCTGGCTTTTAAGTAATAAGGAAGAAGGGTTTTCGCTGCTTGAAGTGCTGCTTGCGATTTTTCTCTTGGGTGCGGTGGTTGCTTCCTTTTTTCTTTTTCTGCACGATTTTTCGGCTTTCCAATTGAAAAGCCAGCTTTCCTTTGAAGAGGAGGCCAGCGAGCTGGTTGCCTCCCTGGCTGTGCTCGACCTTTTGCGCTACGGGAGTTCCCCACTGGCACATACTCAGGGAACACGTCTCAAAGTCTGGATGGGCAGAAATCCCCTCGAGATTTACGCTTTGCAAGATGCTTTGCTCATCAAAAATCGGGGTGTGGCCAATCCGGTGGCTACTTTGGAAGGACTGAGGCTTTCCTTCAGGATTTTGCCCTCTGAAGAAGGGCAATTTGTGGAATTTACGCTGGACTTTCAAGGAAGCAATGGACATCACTTGAGGACGCTCTGTGGAGAGGTAATTGGCGAAAAAATTTATCGTTGAGGAAAAGGGATTTGTGGAAATAGCGTTAATCCTGGTCTGCCTTGCGCTCCTGGGTGCTCTTTTTCTCATTTCAGGGAGTGTACGCTCCCAGTACCAGTTGGTAGAGGCTTACTGCACGAAGGTGTCTCGGGATTATCGCTTTGAGGGGGTGCTCTGTGAGGCAGTAAGCAGGATTAAGAGGGGAGAAGAAACTATAGACGCTGCTTCTTCCTTTGCAGAAGGTTTCTGTTTTACGGCCTTTAATGGTAAAATAACTCTAAAACACGAATCTGGCGCTTTCTGGGAAGCAGAGTATTCCAGGGAAGAAGCGGGTGTGGTGGTGAAAAATCTGGTCACCCCGTTCACGCTTCCCTATGTGAGGTAAGCAGATGCTGGGCATTGACCTTGGTTCCTATGCGCTGAAATATGCGCTTTCAGAGCGTAAAAAAGGTGCAAGTTTTGAATGCAGAAAAGCGGGATTGCTGGCTTTTGCCAAGGATATTTTTTCGCGAGGGGATGTCAAAGACGCTGCATTTCTCACTTCTGAGTTGCGTGATTTGTGGCGCAGGCAACGACTCCCCCGGGAAGCGGTGCTTAGCCTCCACCATCCTCGCATGGTCATTCAGCGTGCCTCTTTACCCCGGATGAGCGAGGAAGAGCTGAGAAATGCCCTGCACTGGGAAGTTCGTTCTTTAATTCCTGGTGAGGAAGACCTGCAAATTGGCTGGTATGCGCTGCGAGAAGAAGCCGAGAAAGTGGAAGTGCTCTATGCTGCTATTCCCTCGGTGGTCCTTGGGGTATACCTTGAGGCCTTCCGCAGGGCAGGCATCCGCTTGGAAGGCGTGGAGCCCCAGGTGCTGAGCTTTGTGCGAGGGTTTTTGAGTCTGTATCCTGATTATGTGGACAAGAATTCCTTTATTCTCCTTGATGTTGGCTTCAGCAAAGGAATGGTCCTCTTTTTCAAAACCGGCTTTGTTTTCTCACGCTACATCGACTGGGGGTTGCGCAGGCTCTGGCAGTATTTAAGAGATAAGTTCAACTTGCTTCCTGTAGAGGCCCTGGACCTCATGAGAAGGCCTGTTTCCGAAGCCCCTCCGGAAGTGTATGAAGCTGTGGACAGCGAGATTCAGGAATTCCTGCTCGAGTTGCGGCGCTCCCTAACCTTTTTGCAGACTGAATACGGACCGGATGCCCTGGGAGAGTTTTTCCTGTGTGGAGGAGGAAGCACCATACCTCTTTTTAAAGCCAGAATTGAGTCAGAACTTAATTTGACCTTGCGGGACGTTGCCCTGCAACAGGCTGAAAAAGCCATACCCAACCTTTCTCTCATGCTTGGTGCGGTAGGTGCATCCCTTTGGAGCTGAAAAACGTTTACCCAGTAAAAGTGAATCTCCTGCCTGCTCAGCTCACAGTTAAAAAAACCCCCAACTGGGTACGTCTTTTTTTTATGGTGCTTTTGATATCACTCTCGGTCCTTTACGCTTTTTCCTTTTTAATGCTTTCTGACAAGGTTTTCCTTGCTCGAACCCAGACGGAAGAATTGCGCTCCCGGGTGGAGGTCTTGAGGCGGGAGGAGCAAAAGCTCAGAAACGTTGAAGAAAGGGTTGCTGCCCTCGAGAAGAGATTGGATCTTTTGCAGAGTCTGGTTGGAGCAGAACCCGATTGGTTGCGGGTGTTTGAAGCCATAGGTAATAGTCTTCCTGAAGACGTTTATCTTGAGCGGTTTCGGGCTTCTCAAGGGGAAATGCGCCTTGAGGGAAAGGCATTCAGCATTTTCAGCATTGCACAGCTAATAAGCACTCTCTCTAACTACGAAGATCTTTTCCGGGAAGTGGACCTTGAATCGCTGTCGCTTGAAGAGAGTCTGTACAAATTTACCCTGAAAGCGGGGCTGGTGGAAAAGAGTGCGTCTTGAAAAAAGCTGGCCGTTCATTTTAATGGTTTGGGGTGGAGCGCTGCTGGTCTTTCTTTATTTTCTCCTACAGCCCTTAATCTTTGAACTTGACCGCATCAAGCAAGAAAGAGAGAATCTCGCCCAGCAGGTTTTGAGATTGGAACGTCGGGTGGCCAGCCTGCGAGCTATGGAAAAGCGCCTTGAAGAGCTACGTTCCACGGTGGAAGCCATCGAAGCACGTCTTCCTCAGGAAAAGGAAGTGCCCCAGCTCCTCCTTGCTGTGGAAGACGCTGCTTTCCTCTCGGATTCAGAAGTAGAATCCCTAACCCCTCAGGCTCTAAGAAATGAGAAAGACTACACCGAGGTTCCCCTAAAAATAAAGCTGCGCTCTTCGTATCGAGGAACGCTCCTTTTTTTGAATACCTTACGCCGTATTCCGCGCCTCATTCAGCTTGAAGAAATCAGCTTCGTTCCTGGTTCAGAAGGTGGCTTCGACGTCGACCTCACTTTGAAGACCTACATTCTCGGGGTTTCAGGAGGCAACAGGTGAGAAGTCAGGAGTTTTACCTGGAAATCGCTCTGGCGGTATTGATTGCCTTTCTGGCTTTTTCAGGCATCCGAGTTCTGGATGTGGCCCTGCAGCCCCAGGAAGCTTCTGTCTTGCTTCCGCAACGACTGCAGGATACTGCTCCCAATCTCCTCAAAAACAGAGAGCTTGAGAAACTATTTCCCACTGCTTATCCTGATGCACAACTCCTGGCCTTCCGAGATATTTTCGAGCCACCACCCCAGCCAGTTGCGGCGCTTGCGGCCCAGGAAACGGTAAAATATCCCCAGGAAGAGGGTTCTGTGCAGGTTGCACAAAGTGCAGCTCCTGGCTCTCAGGAAGAAACAGAAAAAGCGGAGCAGCAACCCGAAATCAACCTGAAGGGCGTCGTTCTTTCCCCTCAAGGGCAGGTGGTATTACTCGAAATCGATGGCCAAATTGAATTTCTAACTCCTGGAAAGACCTTGTCTTCTGGAATAAAATTGGTTAAAGTGAAAGAAAAAGAAGTAGTTCTTGAATATCAGGGGAGGGAAATGACATTAAACCTTGCCGACTAACATCTTCGAAGTGCCTTTTTTTCTGGAGCACGATTTTGCTCGGGGTTTTATTCTTTATTCATGCTGCTTCTGCACTGGAGCTTACTCATTTTTTTTGGAGAGCTGATGCTGAGGAACTCAAGCTCACCTTCAAGTTTTCGGGAAAAGCAAATTGGAGCGACGTCTCCCCAGACCCTTTCCACATCGTCCTTCAAGTTGAAGGAGCGGTGAACGCCCTCTCTTACGCCGAAAGAGCTATGGGAGTGGGGCCTCTGCGCAGGATAATTTTCAAACCCCACCAGGAAGGTCTCAAAATCTGGCTGGAACTCACCGAGAAAGTAGCCTATGAAGTCTATGAAGAGGCTGGAGGTAGACTGGTAAGTGTTCTCCTGAAAGGCCCTTTCCAGGGAGCTCCACAGAAGAAAAACCTCCTTTCCTTTGATTTTCGGGATGCTGACCTGCGGGACGTTCTCCTGGCTCTTGCCAAAGCTGAGGGTGTGAATATGGTCATTGACGATTCGGTAGAAGGCAAAATCAGCGTTTCTTTTGAGGGTCTAACCTTCGACCAGGCGCTGAGCTACATTCTGGGAATGAAGGGCCTGGCCCAGATTCGCTTTGGGAACAACGTCATTGTGGGAGACCGGGAAGTCCTGGAAGAAAACTTTGGGCTGCTTGAGGTCCGCCGCTACAGTCTCCGTTTTGCAAACCCTGAGGATGTGAAAAACGCCCTTTCTCTGGTAATCCCGGACCCGGAGAGAATTCAGGTGGACCTGGCCTCAAAAAGCTTGCTTATCAAAGGAAGAGCACCTGAATTCGCCGAAGTCGAAAAAATTCTTGCAGAAATGGACCGCCCCCTGGAAACTCGGGTTTTTACCTTGAGTAACAACCTTTACCAGGATGAGGCTGAATTTAGTAAGTTCAAATCGCTCTTGCAAATCATTATTCCTGATGAGGAACGGGTGGAGTACGATTTTGCTCAAAAATCCATAATTGTAAAGGGCACCAAAGAAGAGTTGGAAGCAGTGGGTGAGCTTCTTGAAAACCTGGATCGGAAACGTCCTCAAATTATGATTGACGCCAAGTTGGTGGAAATCAACCGGGATAAAATAAAAGACCTGGGAGTCAGCTGGAAAGTTGGTGGCGAAGAAGGTCAGATTTCTTTCGGTGAAATTGCCTTAGGAGGTACCATGGAGCGCCAGGATCTGGTAGAAGCCACTATTAAGGCGCTGGAAACCAAAAATCTGGCCCGTTTAGTGGGCAATCCCCGTATTCTTACTTTGAGCGGCAAGGAAGCCCGCATTGAGGTAACCGACACTATCCCCTATCTTGAAACCTCTGTGGATGCTGAAGGAAATAAAAGTTATACTGTGGTTAAGGAAACAGTAGGCGTAAAGCTCACGGTGACGCCGCTTCTCACTTCGGATGGCAAAGTCCTGGTACAGGTTAAACCTGAGGTGAGTACTGGCCAGCTTACCGAAGTTAAAGCGGAAGGATTGAGCTGGACGGTTCCTCAAACCTCGGAAAAAGTTGCGGAAACCACTGCTCGACTGCGCCCCGGAGAGACCCTGGTCATTGGTGGTCTAATCCGCAGCGAAGACATCGAGAAGATAACTCGCATTCCTCTTTTGAGCGATATTCCTCTGCTGGGAGAGTTTTTCACCCTGCGTAACACCACCCATAAAGAGACCGAACTGGTGGTCTTCCTTACTCCCCACATCATCGACTATTGAGGGTCGCTATGCCAATCAAGAATATAGCACTTCTGGGTTTCATGGGTTGTGGAAAGACCACTGTGGGACGTTTGCTGGCCAGAAAGCTGGGTTTCCGATTTTTGGACACCGATTCTCTGATTGAAGAGAAAAGCGGCTTGAGCATTCCACAGATCTTTGAGCGCTTTGGAGAAAAGCATTTCAGAAAGCTGGAAACTCAGGTGCTTGAAGAAGTTGCTTCCTGGAAAAAGCTGGTGCTTTCCACAGGTGGGGGCTTGCCCATGAAAGACGAAAACTGGAAACTCCTCCAGGAAAAATTTCTTACCGTTTTTATCGAGGTTCCCTTTGAAACTCTCTGGAGAAGAATTGCTGCTGACCCCGGACGCCCTCTTCTCCGTCGTTACCCCCGGAAAGACCTGCTCGAGAAGTTGTATTTAGAACGCCTTTCGCGTTATCGTCAAGCGGATGTTATAATTAGTGCTGGAGAATCAACTCCAGAGGAAATTGCCGAGGCGATTATTGACCATGCGCAAGCTGATTGTTGAAACCAGAGACCGTGTTTATCCAGTGTTCATAGGGTATGGTCTTTTTGAGGGGGGAATACTCTCTGAACTGGATTTACCATTTAGCAGTGGAGCGCTGATAACCAACCAGAAAGTGGGCCCCCTGCATGCCGAAAAAGTCAGTCAGGCTTTCCTGAAGCGAGGATTCAGGCTTTCCTCTTTAGCACTTCCCGACGGAGAAGAGTTCAAAACTTTGGCCTCTGCGGAAGTGGCCTATCACTTTCTGCTTCAGGAAGGACTTGACCGCAAAGGCTTTCTGGTAACCCTGGGGGGTGGAGTAATCACCGACTTGGGAGGGTTCGTGGCCTCCACTTTTATGAGAGGTATTGCCTATTACCAGGTTCCCACCAGTCTCCTGGCTCAGGTGGATAGCTCGGTAGGGGGGAAAACTGGTGTCAACCTGGAAGAAGGGAAAAACTTAGTAGGCACTTTCTATCAGCCTTACGGTGTGATTATAGAGCTCTCTTTCCTGAAAACGCTGCCTGAGCGGGAATACCGGGAAGGCCTTGCGGAAGTGGCTAAGGCGGCCTTTTTAGCTGGTGGTGAGTTTCTGGAAGTTTTGCGTGTACAAAGTGAAGCTCTTCTTGGGCGGGACTATAGCGTCTTGGAAGATGTGGTGGAAAGAGCGGTGCTCTTCAAGAAAGAAGTCGTGGAACAGGATGAAAAGGAAAAGGGGTTAAGAAGTATTCTCAATTATGGTCATACTGTAGCTCACGGTCTGGAAAGGGCTCTTGGCTATGGTACCCTGCGCCATGGCGAGGCGGTGGCTATCGGTATGATGGTGGAAGCGATGATAGGCCTTGAGCTGGGAATTACCAGACCCCAAGTCATCGAAATCCAGAAAGTCATCCTGCAGGAGCTGGGTCTGCCGTTACGAGTTGAAGTTGCCCTGAGCGCGGAAGACTTTTGGGCAATACTCAAGTACGACAAAAAAAGGGAGGCACAACATATCAAATTTTCCCTGCTTAGAGATTTTGGTGACCCCGTTTTTGGAGTCAGCGTTCCCGAGGAAACGTTTAAAAAGGTTTTTGATTCTGTGAGAGGAGCGGTTTTACAATGAAAATCTTGGTCGTCTTGGGTCCCAACCTTAACCTTTTAGGCAAGCGAGAAGTGAATATATACGGCACCATGACTTTTCCGGAGCTGGTGGATTGCATAGAACAGGAAGCCGAAAAACTGGGTATGGAAATTGAGATTTTCCAATCCAACCATGAGGGAGCAATCATTGATAAAATACAAAAAAGCGCCCATTTTGACGGTCTAATTATCAATCCAGGTGCGTTGACTCATTACAGTATTGCTCTTCGAGACTGCATTGCTGCAGTGGGTATTCCCACTATTGAGGTGCACATGTCCAACGTTTACGCCCGGGAAGAATTTCGCAAGCATTCGGTTATAGCTCCTGTGTGTTGGGGACAGATTTCCGGACTGGGCCATTTGGGATACCTGGCTGCCCTGCACGTTTTTTCAAGAAAAGAAGAAGAGGCTTGAGCTATGCTGAAGTTGCACGAGTTGCAAAAGAAACTGGTTGCAGAGGGTAACCTTCCTTTTCTCATCCGTGAGAGGAGCAATCTTTTCTACTTGCTGGGTTTCCGAGGTTCAGCAGGCCTGCTCCTGGTTTTTCCTGAAGAAGCGATTTTCATATGTGATGGCCGTTACAGCGTTCAGGCCCGGGAAGAAGTCCCTCAAGAAATTACGGTCAAAGAGTATCGGGAAAAACCCCTGCTGCTTCTCAACGAACTCCTTAAAGAGCGGGGACAGAAAACCCTTCTGGTTGAGGAATCCCTGCCCATCGGAATGGTCAAAAAGCTGGAAGAGCAGGGCATCGGCGTGAACGTAGCTCCTCCTTTCCTTGCCAGTTTGCGTTCCCGAAAATCCGATGCAGAGCTTGCCAAAATCTTGAAAGCGGTCGAGATATCCGAGCAGGCCTTTTTGGAAACCCTTCCACTGCTTAAAGCCGGTGTGAGGGAAAGAGACATCGCTCTGGAACTTGACTACAAAATGCGCCTTGGAGGTGCTGAGGAGCTGGCTTTTCCAACCATCGTTGCTTTTGGAGAGCGTTCGGCTCTTCCCCATGCTTCTCCAGGCAAACGAGCCTTAAAAGAAGGAGACTGGGTGCTTATTGACTGGGGAGCAAGGGTGGAAGGATACTGCGCAGACATGACCCGAACGCTGTGTTTTGGCGCCAGCGACACCCAGTTTGAAGAGCTTTTTGAAGCCGTTTTCGAAGCCCAAAAAAGAGCTCAGGCCATCCTTGCCGAAGGTGTTGAAGCTGGAGCGGTGGACGAGGCTGCCCGCTCCTTGTTAAAAGAAAAGGGCTGGGGAGACTATTTTGTACATGGCCTGGGCCATGGAGTGGGCGTTGAAGTCCATGAAGAACCCCGACTTGCCCCGCAAAGCGAAGTGGTGCTTAAAAGTGGTATGGTGTTAACCATTGAACCGGGGGTTTACCTTCCCGGGAAGGGTGGAATCAGGCTTGAAAACCTGTTTTTCCTGGATAAAGGAAATTTGCGCAAACTGAATAACTTACCTGAAAGAATTTGAGGGAGGTCTGTATCTCTATGCCTGACTACATTTCGAGCAACGACCTGCGAGTGGGAAACTGCATCGAGGTTGACGGAAATCTCTACATTGTGGTTGCTTTTCAGCACACCAAAGTCGGTAAGTGGGGAGCAATTATCAAAACCAAGCTTCGGGATGTTAACACTGGATTGATAATTGAAAAGAGCTTCCGGGCTGGAGAAAAGGTGATCAGAGCGGTCCTGGAAGGAAAAAAGGCCCAGTTCATGTATGCTGACAATCAGGGTTACCACTTCATGGACCTTGAAAACTATGAGGAGGTTGTTCTGCCTGAAGATCTGATAGGAGAAGCAAAGGACTTTCTGGTTGACGGCCTGGAAGTGGAACTGCTCAAATATGGTGATCGGGTAGTTGGTGTTAACATTCCCTCTTTTGTGGAACTTGAAGTGGTCGATACTTCACCGGGCATACGTGGTGATACGGCCTCTGGCGGTTCTAAACCAGCTGTACTGGAAACCGGCCTCACCATTCAGGTTCCTCTGTTTGTCAACAAGGGTGACCGGGTAAGGGTTGATACCCGGACCCGGGAATACCTGGAAAGGGTGTAGTTGAGGGTTGTGCGAATTGCAGAAGTCAAGCGTAGCGAGGGCAAAATTACCTATCCTTATGGAGTTTTGCAACGCATTGTGGCCTTTCTGGCACTCAAGGTTCCTGGCGTTGAAGCTCTGGACAGAGGAGTTGAAGAAGGAGTAAGACTGGAGATAAGCAGGGGGCTGGTGAACATCAGACTTTACTTGATTCTTAAACTGGAGCGCCGGGTTCCAGAAATAGCCTGGCAACTGCAAAAGTTCCTCAAAAATAGTGTCGAAGAAAAAACCGGCCTTCGAGTTGGCAGTATTGATGTTTACATTCAGGATTTTACCGAAATTGTTATCTGAAGCGGGTGAACCCTGGTGCGAAGAAGGGCCAGAGAAATAGCTTTGCAGGTGCTCTTTCAAAAAGATTTGCGAGAGTGTTCCCTTGGGGAAGTGCTCAGGTACACGGAGCTACCCGAGGAATGGGATGAGGAGACACGTGCTTTTTTCTTTCGGCTGGTGCGGGGAGTAGACCGCAACATAGATTTCATCGATGCCGTTCTGGCTAAGACGGTCGAAAAGTGGAGCTTGAGCCGCATGATGAATGTTGACCGCAATATCCTGCGCATGGCAACCTTTGAAATTATGTTCATGCCGGATATCCCGGTGGGAGTTGCCATTAACGAAGCAGTGGAGCTGGGTAAAAAGTACGGCAGTGAAGAGTCGGGAAAATTCATAAACGGAGTGCTGGCCAAACTGGTTAAAAAAATCGAGTGCAAAGAGATAACTGTGGAGGAAAGCTCAAAGTGAAAACGGTGCTTGACTACTTGGAAGAAAACGCTCTGCTGGTTGATGCTTTTCTGGAAGAAAAACTCCGTTATCAGAATGCGCCCCCGGTGCTCGAAAAAGCAATGCGCTATGGAACCATTGGGGGAGGGAAAAAGGTAAGGGCTTCGTTGCTCTTTGCCTCTGGAGAGGCTTTTGGGGTGGAAAGAGAAAAGCTCCTGCCCCTAGCTGCAGGTATTGAAATGATTCACTCTTTCTCGCTGGTGCACGACGACTTGCCCTGCATGGACAACGATGATTATCGCCGGGGAAAGCTGAGTATGCACTGTGCCTTTGGAGAGGCTATGGCGGTTCTGGTTGGAGATGCCTTGCTGGTTGAGGGCTTGCGCATTTTTGCAACCGACCAACGCTTTCTCAAGGAGTTCGGGAAAGAGTTGATATGGGAAATACTGGTGGTTCTTTTTGAAGTTCTGGGGGTGTCCGGTATGCTGAGCGGGCAGGTGCTGGACATCCAAAACGAAGGACAACCAGTCAGTGAGTCGGTGGCAGAGCAGATAATAGTCATGAAAACTGCACGCTTTATTCAGGCGGCGGTGCTTTGCGGTGCAATACTTGGCGGAGCTGGAAATGCAGAGCGCTCCTTACTGTCTAATTTTGGGCTGCTCCTGGGAAAGTGTTTTCAGCTTAAAGACGACCTTCTGGATGTCACCAGTTCCAGGGATAAGCTTGGTAAAACCGCTGGCAAAGACCTGATTCAAGAGAAAGCAACCCTTTTGCGAGCAACAGGGTTTGAAAACGCAAAAAGACAGCTCCAGAGCTGGTATGAAGAAGCGCTGGGTGTACTTTCTCACATCAGGCGTCCTGTTGGTCGCTTACGGGACATTGCGCGCTTTGTGGTGGAAAGAGAACATTGATGACCTGCAAAAAGCTGCGACTGGATGAACTGTTGGTAAAACGGGGCCTGTGCGAGAGTCGCGAAAAAGCAAAAAGATTGATTATGGCTGGCAAAGTCTCGGTGCGGGGACATTCTTACCCCCTCAAACCGGCTACTCGCATTGAAGAGGAAGCAGAGATTGTTTTGCTCGAGGAGCCACGCTTTGTGGGTAGAGGGGGCGAGAAGCTGGAACACGCCCTGCGGACATTTAGCATTTCAGTTGCTGGAAGAGTATTTCTGGATGTGGGTGCCTCTACCGGAGGGTTTACGGACTGCCTTCTCCAATGGGGTGCAAGAAAGGTTTTTGCGGTTGACGTTGGCTTTGGTCAGCTCCATGAAAAGTTACGCTCCAATCCCCAGGTGGTGGTAATGGAACGCTGTAATGCTCGTTTTCTGAACAAAGAAATGCTGGGCGAAGAAGTGGATGGTGCGGTTGTTGACGTATCTTTCATTTCTCTGTGCCTCATTCTACCGGCTGTTGCAGGAGTGGTCAAAACGGGCGGAGACGTGGTGGCTCTGGTTAAACCTCAGTTTGAAGCAGGGAAAGAAGAAGTCCCCCGGGGTGGAGTGATTCGGAAGCGAGAAACCCATGAAAGGGTCTTAAAAAAAGTAATAGAGTGTGCCGCTTCCGTAGGGTTTCTTTTCAAAGGGCTTACTTTTTCTCCGCTTCGCGGTGATAAGGGCAACATTGAGTTCTTTGTGCACTGGGTTCGGCAAAGTGGGAGCCTGGAGCACCAGGAAGAGCTGGAACTGAAAATCCGGGAAACCGTGAATGAGGCCCATCACCTTCTAATGGGTGATGCACTATGAGCTGGCTTTACCTGCTCTTGCTCCTGACAGCTTTGCTGGGAGGGGTTTGCTTGACTGTCTGGTTTTTGCGCTGGAGGCGCTCTCACCTCCAGCGAAAAGCCTGGCGTAGAGCTAAAGCGGCAGAGGATGAAGCGGTTTCCCTTCTTGAAGAAGCAGGCTTCAGGATTCTGGCTCGACAACCCTTGCGGAGAGTGAATATAATGGTAGATGGAAAAGTGGTGGGATTTGAAATTCGCCCTGATTTCTTGCTTAAAAAAGGAAAGCGACTTTATGTTGGCGAAGTTAAAAGTGGCAAGGAAACGGCCTTTCTTTTTCGACCTTCAATAAGGAGGCAGCTCCTTGAGTACTTTGTCGCCTACCGTCCTTATGGGGTAATTCTGGTGGATGGAGAGCAAAGGGAAATACACCAGGTATTTTTTCCGGAACTGGCTTTGAGGAGCAACCGTTGGAAAGGTCTCTGGGTGCTGATTCTGGGTGTCTTTCTGGGAGTACTGCTTGGAAAATGGGTGGGTGGAACTTGAACGGAACAGATGAAATTCATATTTTTGTCAAAAAAGAGAGCCCCGAAGTTTTAAAAGAAGCACAAAAGTTGCAGAGTTTCTTGGCAAGTAGAGGCCACAGAGCTTTGATTCTGGATTCTGCAACTAATCTGGTCGGAAAACCCGCGTTGGTCTTCGTTCTGGGAGGAGACGGTACTTTTCTGAATGCTGCCCGTTGGTATGCACCTTCTGGGGTTCCCCTGCTGGGAATAGATATGGGAGGATTGGGTTTTCTTGCTTCAGTGAGTGTTGATAACATGCTTGATGCGGCCCTGGCCGTCCTGGAGGGTCGTTTCCGTCAAAGCAAAAGGATGATGCTTGATTGCTTCGTCCATTATCGAGGAGGCAAGGTGCAGCAGGACATTGCCCTTAACGATGTGGTTATCTACAGAGGTGCTTTTGCTCAGATGATCAGGCTTTCCACGTACGTTGACTCTGATTTTTTGGCTTCTTTTCCCGCTGATGGCTTGATTGTGGCCACTCCCACTGGGTCCAGCGCCTATTCGCTTTCAGCGGGGGGACCAGTGGTGTATCCGGAACTCGAGCTTTTGATCATCACCCCCATCTGTGCCCATACCCTTTATGCCCGGTCGGTGGTAACTGCTCCCAGCTCAACTGTTAAGGTGGTTCTGGAGTCTGAAAAGGAAGGCACTATGGTAACCCTTGACGGTCAGAGAGGGTACGCCCTGCACCAAGGAGAGTTTATCGTGGTCAAAAAGTCCAACGTTGAGTTGTTGGTTCTGCATCCCTTTGACGAGCAGCCCTTTTATTCCCTGTTGCGTAGAAAGCTTTCTTGGGGTATGGATATCCGCAAGCGGGTTGATGGAGAATGCTAAAGGAACTGGTAGTTAAGAATCTGGTTATTGTGGAATATCAGAATATTGCTTTTGATAAAGGCCTCAATGTCCTGACGGGTGAGACCGGTACTGGTAAATCTCTGGTTGTCGACGCACTGGCTCTGCTTTCTGGAGTGAGAGCCCGAGAAGACCTGGTCAGAGCACAAGCTCCCTGTGCGCTGGTGGAAGCTCTTTTTGGTATCGAGAACAACCCGGAAGTTCAAGAGCTACTTCGAGAAAACGACCTGTTGCACGGCGATGAGGTGGTGCTTTCCCGGGAAATTTCTCCTCAGGGTAAGAGCAAATGCAGGGTCAACGGCCGGTTAGTCCCTCTGGCTTTTCTCAAAAAGCTAAGCACCAAGCTGTTTGATATTTATGGACAGGGCGAACAGGTGAGTTTTTTTGAGCCACGCAATAAACTTCGTATTGTGGACGCGCTGCTTGGGGGGGAAGCTTTATCTTGGAAAGAGGAATATCGCAAATTATTCAGAGAGTGGAAAGCAGTTGCTGATAAGCTGAATACCTTGGGGAAAGACGTGGAGGAAAAACTTTCCGAGCTGCAACGAGTTGTTGAAGAGCTAGATTCGCTGGGCCTTGCGGAAGAGGAGGTATTTCAGCTGGAGAGTGATTTCAACCGTATGGCCCATGCACAGCGTTTTCTGGAGGTTTTGGGAAAGGCATTGCGCGAAATCGAAGGTGATGATTTTGAGGAGGGTATTTTGAAAAGGCTGAGCCAGCTCGAAGAAGATTTACGCTCTTTGCCTCAGGAAAACGCAAGACTTGAGGAGCTTGAACTTGCCATTCAGAACATGAATGGAGTTTATGCAGGTTTACAGGAGGTTTCCTATCTCCTGGGCAAACTCAGGGAGAGTTTCTGTTTTTCCGAAGAGGAGATTAGAGAACTTGAGGAGAAAATAGCGCTCCTTGAGCGCCTGAAAAGAAAATATCGTTGCTTAACCACAGCGAGTTTCGTCACTTTCCAGAAAGAAAGCAGAAGAAAGCTGGTGGAGCTTGAAAACACCCGTTCGCTGGTGGAAAGTTTGCAAGAACAAAAAGTGCTTCTGGAAGAAGAACTGGGTAAGCTTTCCGAAAAGCTCTCGTTGGCAAGAAAGAAAGCGGCGCAGAGCTTTAGCGAACTAATTGAAAAAGAGCTTGCTCAACTGGGACTTGAAAAGGCACGCTTCAAAGTGGATTTTGGCAGGGAACGAGCTTTTACTGAGGAAGGGACCGATGTGGTTGAGTTTCTCATCTCCGTCAACCCGGGTCAAAAAATGGGTAAAGTGCTTGAAGTCGCTTCGGGAGGAGAAATTTCTCGCATCGTGTTGGCTATTAAGTCTCTGATCTCTGGCCTGGAAAGTCTACCGGTTCTGATTTTTGATGAGATAGACCAGGGAGTGGGAGGCAAGACCGCTTTTTGGGTCGGTGAGCGGCTGAAAAAGCTGGCTGAAAATCATCAGGTGATATGTGTAACCCATCTGCCCCAGATAGCCTGTTTTGCCAATCACCACCTCAGGGTGAGAAAGCGTTTCGCCGAGGAAAGGGTCGAAGTCGAAGTACAACCCCTTCAAAAGCCTGAGGAACGTATCGAGGAGCTGGCCCGGATGCTTGGAGCAGAAGAAGGAGACCACTTTGGGGTGGAGTACGCACGAACCTTACTGGAGAGAGTCAGTGGTGCGGATACTTAAAGCAGGTGGTTTTTTCACCGAAAGCTGGCAGGATAGCGAAATTATAGTCCTTGGTGGACCAAGTGGCACTGGAAAAACAGAGCTGACCCTTAACCTGGCTACCTATTTACGAAAGACTCTGGTTCGAGGATGTGAGCTTCTGGATCTTGATTTTGTGAAGAGCGACTTTACTCTGCGCAGTGGGCGCTATCGTCTCGAAGTTCCCCTCCGCCAGAGCTTCTCGGTTGCTCGCTTTTCAGAGTATCCAGTCTGGGAGAAAGATGTTCTGAAGCTGTTCAGTGATGCTTCACTGGAAAGTCCACTCATAATTGACCTGGGTGGCGATGAGCGCGGCCTGCGTATTTTCAGAAGTCTGGCTCCATTTTGGCAAAAAAAGCGAGTCTACTGCAGCTTGGTGGTCAATTTTCATCGCCCTTTTTTTGAGTCAGTGGAAAGCTACTCCTCTTTTGTGTACCAGACAGAGAAGCGAGTGGGAATTCGCTTCCATTCGCTGATTTTAAACGATCATCTCGGCCACCACACCGATGAAACACTGGTAAAGCAAGCCTTTGAAAAAGCGACTCTGCTTTCTCAAAAGCTTGCTTTACCAATCTGGTTTGTGGCAGTTTGGGAAGAGCTGGGGTTGCCTTTTTCTTTTCTGGACTCTTTGGACTGTGCAGTTTTGGGTATACGTCGTTATCTTAACTTAGCCTGGAACGTGGGAGGCGATGAGGCCAATGGTGGTTTCCAAAAAAACCAATCAGGTGATAATTGATTTCGAATTCTGCAAGGGGTGCGGTCTGTGCGTGCGGGTATGCCCCCGCAACGTGCTGGGTATTTCTGAAGACTTTAATTCCCGAGGATACTTTCCAGCTAAAGTTTGTGCACAGGAAAAGTGCATTGGTTGCGGTTTCTGTGCCGAAGTTTGCCCTGAAGTGGCGATTGCCGTTTATAAGGAGTGAGTACGGTGGAAAGAATTTTGATGAAAGGCAACGAAGCGGTTGCTGAAGCCGCAGTTCGAGCTGGCTGCCGCGTTTACTTTGGCTACCCCATCACTCCCCAGACAGAAATCAGCGAATACCTTTCCAAACGTCTTCCTGAAGTGGGAGGTGTTTTTCTCCAGGCAGAGAGCGAGGTGGCAGCCATAAACATGGTCTACGGTGCAGCAGCCACAGGCATGCGGGTGCTGACTTCTTCTTCAGGGCCAGGTCTGAGCTTGAAACAGGAAGGACTTTCTTACCTTGCTTCAGCAGAGCTGCCCTGTGTGGTGGTAAACATGGTTCGAGGAGGACCGGGCTTGGGCAATATTCAACCTGCCCAGAGCGACTATTTCCAAGCCACCCGTGGGGGAGGACATGGAGATTATCGGGTGCTTACCCTTGCTCCCTCTTCGGTGCAAGAACTCGTGGACCTGACCTATCTCGCTTTTTACCTTGCTGACAGGTATCGTAATCCAGTCGAAATACTGGGTGATGGCATGCTGGGCCAGATGATGGAGCCAGTAGTGTTCCAGGAACCTTCGCTACCCCCTCTGCCGGATAAAGATTGGGCAATCAAGGGGAAGGGGAGAGGGGAACGAAAGTACATTCTCTGTTTTGCTCTGGACCCCCGAGAGCTGGAAAAGCTTAATCTGAAATTGCAGGAAAAATACCTGCGCATTGAACAGGACGAGGTTCGCTTTGAGTATTTTGGTTCTCCGACTCCGGAAATGCTTCTCGTGGGTTTTGGAACCGTGGGTAGAATTTTAAAGAGCGTGGTGAGAGAAGGGGAAAGAGTTGGTTTGCACCTTGGTCTTTTGCGCCCCATCACTCTCTA
Source organism: Atrimonas thermophila (assembly GCF_045864955.1). Taxonomy (GTDB): domain Bacteria; phylum Atribacterota; class Atribacteria; order Atribacterales; family Thermatribacteraceae; genus Thermatribacter; species Thermatribacter velox. The sequence continues at coordinate 691,950 of NZ_AP028803.1, forward strand.
TCCTTTCCCTAAGCAGGCCGTCAGCGAGTGGGCACAAAAGGCAGGCCAGGTGTTGGTTGTGGAAATGAACCTGGGGCAAATGCTTGAAGATGTGCTGCTGGCTGTATCCGGCAAAGCTCAGGTGCATTTTTATGGGAGAACAGGAGGGATGATTCCCACCGTTGATGAGATACTGGAACGGGTCTTTGCACTGAGAAAGGGGTGATAATCCATGAAAGCAATATTTGAAAGACCCCGCACTTTGATAAAGAAACCTTTCACGTACTGCCCAGGCTGCCACCACGGTCTGGCCCAAAGGATTATAGCCGAAGTGATAGATGAGCTCAACATTGCTGATAAAACCATTGGGGTTGGACCGGTGGGTTGTTCAGTATATATCTACGAGTTCCTGGATATAGATTTTGTAATGGGTGCTCACGGCAGAGCTCCTGCGGTAGCCACTGGTATCAAGCGTTCGCTTCCAGACCGAGTGGTTTTTTCTTATCAGGGAGATGGTGACATTGCAGCCATAGGAACTGCAGAAATTGTCCACGCAGCCAACCGGGGAGAACTGATAACTTCTTTTTTTGTCAATAACGCTGTTTTTGGTATGACAGGAGGGCAAATGGCGCCCACCACCCTCCTGGGCCAGAAGACCAAAACGTCTCCAGAAGGCAGAGATGCCAGAATGCACGGTTTTCCCATGCGTCTTAGCGAAGTGCTGGCTACCTGTGAGGGTAGTGCCTACATAGCAAGAGCCGCTCTCACCAATCCCCGTTTTATTCGCAAGGCTAAGGAAATGGTACGCAAAGCGTTTCTTACCCAGATAGAAGGAAAAGGTTTTTCTATGGTGGAATTTCTTTCTCCCTGTCCTACCAACTGGGGTATGAATCCTGTGGAAGCAGTGGAATGGCTGGAAAAGGAAATGCTTGCCTATTTCGAAATTGGTGAAATCAAGGTTAGGGAGGACGTGTTCAATGCATGCTGAAGTGGTTATCGCTGGGTTTGGAGGACAGGGAATTCTCTTTTTGGGACGAGTCCTTGCTGAAGCAGGAATGATTGAGGGATACGAAGTCACCTGGTTCCCATCCTATGGACCTGAGATGCGAGGGGGAACAGCCAACTGTACGGTGATAATTTCTGAAGAAGAAATTGGAGCCACGGTTACCGCTCATCCTGATATTTGTGTGGTCATGAATGAACCGTCCTTGAGAAGGTTCGCCAGTTCGGTGCGCAAGGGAGGGCTTTTGCTGGTTAACTCTTCTCTGGTCTCCACGAGTTATCAATCCAGCGCGGTGGAAGTTTTAGAGATACCTGCAAACGAGCTGGCAAAAATGGTGGGCAATCCTCGGGTGATCAATATGGTGATGCTTGGGGGATTGTTAGCCAAAAGAGAGCTGGTAAAGTTTGCAAGCGCTGAAAAAGCGCTGCAAAACATTTTGCAGGGGAAAGAAGACCTATTGGAGGCCAACCTGGTAGCTCTTCGGGTAGGCCGAGATTTTGTCATCAAGGGGGGCGAGATACATGTTGGTTAGAGACCGGATGACCCGGGAAGTCATCACCATTAACAGTCATACTCCTATTCTGGAAGCCCAGAAAATCATGAAGGATAAAAAAATACGTAGGTTGCCAGTGGTTGATAATCAGAAGCTGGTAGGTATTGTAACCTATAATGACCTCCTTGAGGCAACACCTTCCAAAGTTACTACCTTGAGTCGTTTTGAACTGACTTATCTTCTGAGCAAGATGACCGTGGCTGAAATTATGAAAAAAATGGTTATTACCGTTTCTCCTGATACCCCCCTTGAGGAAGTGGCGCTGATTATGAAGCAAAATGAAATCGGTGGTGTACCTGTAGTTGAAGATTCAAAGGTGGTGGGTATTATCACGGAATCAGATATCTTTGAGGCTCTTGTGGAAACGTTGGGCGTTGAAGAGGGTGGAAGCAGAATTACTCTGGAACTTCCTCAAAAACCAGGCATCCTGCACGAAGTAACGGGTATCGTGAAAAAACACGATGTTAACATACTGAGCCTGGCTACTTTTTATGATGAGGAACATCCTCAATTCCGCTACGTGGTCATGCGCGTTGCCGTTCGCGACCCGGGTCCGCTTGTGGAAGAACTCAGTCAACATCCAGAAATAGTGGTCAAACACGTATGGGTTAGCCCGGAAGAGGAGGTATAGCGGTGTTTTATCGCTTTGAGGAAAATCAAGAATTGTCTTTGGAAACTCCAAAACTTGAGCACAGCGAACTGATCCTGGATGCCTGTATTTTCAAGGTGGTTCGCAACACTTACCAGGGGAATATGAAGCGGATTTTCATTCAGCACCCGGGAGCAGTCAGCATTGTAGCGACTACCACATCTTCGAAAATGCTCCTCATCAAGCAGTTTAGGGCTCCAGTTGGTGAATGGCTGTGGGAAATTCCAGCCGGTACACTGGAAAAAAACGAGTCGCCCCTCCTGTGCGCCCAGCGAGAGCTTGAGGAGGAAACGGGGTATGTTTCCCAGGACTGGGAATATCTTTTTCAAGTAGTCCTTGCTCCCGGCTACAGCAGTGAAGTAATTCACTTTTTTAGAGCTCGTAATGCAAAACCCGTTTCCGAACCCCGCCAGGGAGACACGGATGAGCTTATCTACTGCTGGGAGGTGGACACCAAGCAAGCCCGTCAGATGCTCCAGAGTGGCGAAATAAAGGATGCCAAAACCATGGTAGCCATATGGCACTGGCTGGGAGAGAAACAATGAGAATTTTTATAGCGCTCCTGGATGGGGTGGGGGTGGGAGAGTTGCCGGATGCGAGTCAGTACGGCGATCAGGGTAGTCACACCCTGCGCAACACCTCCCAAGCAGTAGGAGGATTGCGGCTGCCCAATCTGGAAGCACTGGGCTTGGGTTGTATTGATTCCATAGAAGGGGTAGCGCCGGTTCCCAATCCCAAGGGATATTATGGAAAGATGCGCGAGCGCTCGGCGGGCAAGGACACCCTCACCGGTCACTGGGAAATTGCAGGCATTATTCTGGATAAACCTTTTCCCGTTTATCCTCGGGGGTTTCCTCCTGAGGTTGTGCAACGTATCGAAGAAGCCATTGGCAGGCCCATTCTCGGCAATAAGCCCGCTTCAGGCACGGCCATAATTGAAGAGTTGGGCGCTGAACACCTGCGCACTGGCTATCCCATAGTTTACACTTCTGCCGATTCCGTGTTGCAAATAGCAGCCCATGAAGAGATTATTCCTCCTCCTCAGCTGTATGAAATGTGTCGAAAGGTTCGGGAAATAATGACTGGAGAACACGCTGTGGCCCGGGTTATCGCCCGCCCTTTCGTGGGTTCACCGGGTAAGTTCGTACGTACGCCTCGTCGCAAAGACTTCTCACTTCCACCTCCTTCCCAGACGGTGCTTGATGCCCTGGTTGCTTCTGGCAAAGAGGTAATCGGTGTGGGAAAGATTGGAGAAATTTTTGCCTTTCGGGGTCTAAGTGACTCCATAAAGACAGCTGACAATGCAGACACCTTCCGAGTGTTTTTAAAGCTTCAGAAAAGCGGTCGGGGCGACCTAATATGGGCCAATTTCAATGACTTTGACACCCTTTACGGGCACCGCAACAACCCTCAAGGTTTTGCGCAAGCGCTTCAAGACTGGGACGCCACCTTAACTGATTTCCTGGCTTCCATGAGAGAGGAAGATCTCTTGATCATTACCAGCGATCACGGTTGTGACCCCACAACTCCAAGCACCGACCATTCCAGAGAATATGCCCTGCTTCTGGTCTATTCTCCCAGCAATCAGCGAGGTCGGAGCCTGGGTGTCAGAGATACTTTTTGCGATGTGGCACATTCTATAGCAGAATTTCTGGGAGTCAAATGGCATGGACCTGGCACAAGCTTTGCTTCAGAAATTTTGTCCTGAAAACATTCGTCTTGCTGCCGAGTTTTTCGCTGCCCACTTGAAAATGGTTCCCACAATGACTTTTGTTCTCGGTTCGGGATGGGACCGTGTCTTGTGGGAAATAGAGGTGGTGCAGGAATTCGACTATCGAGAGTTTTTTGCCCTCCCAGATGCCATACCCGGGCATCGCTACAGAATTGTGATGGGCCAGTGGAAGGGTAGGGGAATCTTGTTTTTTATGGGAAGATTGCATCTCTATCAGGGCTACAGCCCCTGGGAAGTGGCTTTCCCGGTGCTTTTTTCTGCTCTGGCGGGGGTTTCGACGCTGATTTTGACCAACGCTGCAGGAAGCCTGAGAAGGTCTATTGAGCCTGGAACGCTGGTGATAATTCAAGACCAGATTGATTTTACCTTCTTTCCAGATTTTCCCTGTAGCTTACGTCCTTCCTACGATAGCTTTCTAAGCTCCTTGCTTTTTGAGCTGGCTTGTGAGAAAAGGATTAAGGCCTGGAAAGGTATTTACGTGGGTGTGCTGGGACCTACTTACGAAACACCCCAGGAAATCCGGATGTTGAGGAAAATCGGTGCTGATGTGGTGGGTATGTCCACCGTAAAGGAGGTAAAATTGGCCTGTGAGCTGGGCATGAAGGTCGCTGGGATTTCGTTGGTAACCAACTGGGGGAGTGGTATTTCCGGGAAACCGCTTTCTCACGCCGAAGTTTTACGGGTTGTTGCTCAGCAGGAAGAGAATCTGCAAAAGCTTTTTCAGTGTTTTGTGGAGGAGTTATACGGTGCAAATTGTAGTAGCCCATGAGGGAACTGACTTTGACGCTTTTGCGTCTATGTATGCTGTGACCCGTCTTTTTCCTTCTACCCAGATAGTTCTGGGAGGTAGCGTAAACCGCAATCTGAGGCGCTTTCTTTCTCTTTATGGGCAGTTTTTTGATTTTTTGAAAGAGAAAGAAGTGTTTTGGGAAGAGGTGAAGAAGGTTTTTGTGGTGGACACCTCTTTCGTGGAGCGAGTGGGCAAAGCAGGCTTGCTTATCAAAGAGGGTAAGGTGGACTACTACATCATCGACCATCATTTAACCGATGACCAGGAGAAAAGAAGTGAGAAAGAGCTTTTACTCAAGCGGGGAGCTTGTTCGACCATCATGGTTGAGCTTTTGCAAGAACAAAAGATAGAAATTAATTCCCTGGAGGCCACTTTGCTTGCTCTGGGCATCTACGAGGATACGGGTTTTTTTACTTTTTCCACCACTACTTTTCAGGACCTGGAGGCTGCTTCTTTTTTGCTCCAAAAAGGAGCATTGCTTTCTTTCATCCCCCGCTTCACACGTATCCAGCTTACTTCTATTCAACGTCGTATTTTAAAGGATATGATAGACTCTCTGGAAACCAGAGAAATTGCAGGTTGCGTGGTTCACTTCACCCAGGTGAAGCCCCCAGAGTACGTGGAAGGAGTTTCTTTTCTGGTCCACAAACTCATGGACCTTGAGGAAATAGATGTTCTCTTTGCCCTCTTTGCCATGGAAGAAAAGACTTACGTCATTGCCCGTAGCAGGATTGAAGAGATTGACTTAAATTGTGTGTTACAGGAACTGGGAGGTGGAGGACACCGCAGTGCAGCTTCCTGCAGCGTAAAGGGAATGTCGTTTTCCGAGGTTCGACAAAAAATCGAAGAAGGCATGCAACGCTGTGTTCGCCTGGTGAAAGCCAGAGAAATCATGTCTCATCCAGTAAAAGTGGTTTCTCCATCGACCACTGTGGAGGAAGCATTTTCTACTATGATGCGCTTTGGTTTTTCAGGCCTGCCGGTGGTTGAAGATAACAAGCTGGTGGGACTTATTTCGCGCAAAGACGTGGAAAAGGCAATAAGTCATGGGCTCCACAACGCTCCGGTTAAAAGCTTCATGAACCCTCAGGTGATAAGCGTTGAGCCTGAAGATTCTATTTTCAAAGTGTGGCAGCTCATGGTAGAGCAGGACATTGGCCGAGTACCGGTCACCAGAAATGGTTTGGTCCTGGGCATTATAACCCGAAGTGACCTTTTGAGAGGCTTACACCAAAGACAAAACCTGGAAATACGGAGCTTGAAGCGCGTTAACTTTGCCGAAAAAATCTTTACTCATTTTAACCGTGAGGACCTTCAGTATATCCAGCTTATCTCGGAACTGGCCAAGAGGAAGCGCACCAGGGTTTACCTGGTTGGTGGAGTAGTTAGAGACCTTATCCTGGGCTTTCCCAACTACGACCTGGACCTGGTAGTCGAAGGCGATGCTATTGAGTTTGCCAGTTTCGTGGCTCAGAAACTGGAAGCAAAATTGGTCACCTATCAACCCTTTGGTACTGCTTCTCTTTTCGTGGGTGAGCGAAAAAGAAGAATAGACTTTGCTTCGGCCAGACAGGAATTCTATGCCTATCCCGGTGCACCTCCTCAGGTAGAGCACAGCAATCTGCGACGTGACCTTTTCAGAAGAGATTTCACCATTAACGCCATGGCAATAAGCATCTACCCCGATGATTGGGGGGAACTTTTTGACTTTTTTGGCGGTTTTAAAGATTTACAGAAAAAACTCATACGAGTTTTACATCCACTCAGTTTTGTGGAAGACCCGGCGAGAGCGATAAGAGCAGTCCGCTTTGAAAAGAAGTACGGTTTTCAAATCGAACCCTTCACCATGAGTCTTCTCAAGCAGACCGTTCGTGAAGGATTGCTGGCAAAAATTAAGCCTGACCGCCTTAAAGAGGAAATCCAGCTCATTTTACGACTGCCCGGATTTTACTCCTATTTACAGCGCCTGTACCAACTGGACATGTTTCCATATCTTTTTCCAGGTTGTGTCTGGAAAAGCGATTACGATATCCTTTACCCCAGGCTTGAAAGACTGATTCAGGAAGAAGCATCTACGGAAAGACTGGATTTCTTCCTCTTGAAAATGACGCCCCTGCTTTCTGACATCCAGTTTGATTCCTTGGAGGCGTTTGTGGAGCGCCTCCACCTATCCAAACGTTTTTATTCTCAAGTAAAAACCTATCTCGGAAGACGAACTGTACTCGAGAGAATCTTGCAAGAGAAAACCTCCCCTCCCTCGCGTGTCTTTGAAGTGTGCTCGGAAATACCACTTGAATTTCTGTATTTTACTCTGGCCAAATTTCATGATCAGGACCTGGCAAGGGAACGAATCAGAAACTACCTGACCAAATGGAGGTTTGTCAAGCCAGAGCTAACCGGCTCTGACCTTAAACAACTGGGCATACCTCAGGGCCCAATTTATGCTAAAATTTTGCGAGAGTTGCAGAAAGCCAGGATTGATAACCTGGTCTATAGTCGTGAAGAAGAAATAGCGTTAGCCATAAAACTTTGGGAAAGGATGAAAGCCAGTGACCAGTAAAGAGAAAATTTTCAGCGGCATGCGTCCCACTGGTCGGATGCACGTGGGCCACTACTTTGGCGCTTTACAAAACTGGGTTCGTCTTCAGGATGAATATGACTGCATCTTTGGCGTAGCTGACTGGCACGCCTTGACGACCGCTTTCGATAATACTCAAGAAATAGAAAAAAACCTGATAGAAATGGTCACTGACTGGTTAAGTGTAGGGCTGGACCCCGAAAAAAGCACATTGATGGTTCAATCCCTGGTTCCGGAACACGCCGAACTAAACCTACTTTTTTCCATGATTACTCCTGTGGGCTGGTTGGAGAGGAACCCGGTATTGAAGCAGCAACTGCAGGATATGGGTCTGAAGGAAGCAGTGGGTTTTGGGCATCTGGGTTATCCGGTGCTGATGGCAGCAGATATTCTGATATACAAGGCGTCGCGAGTTCCGGTTGGTGAAGACCAGGTTCCACATATCGAAATCACCCGTGAGATTGCCCGTCGCTTTAATTTTCTCTACCAGTGTTCGGTGTTTCCCGAACCAGAAGCTTTGTTGACCTCTTCACCTCGAATTCTGGGAATTGATGGCAGAAAGATGAGCAAAAGCCTGAATAATTACATCGCCTTAAGCGATACCAGAGAAGATATCCAGAAAAAAGTAATGGCCATGTTCACGGATCCCGAGAAGATTCGGCGCCATGACCCGGGACATCCAGAGCGTTGCAACGTGTTTACCTTTCATAAAGCGATAGCCAACCCCCAAGCTGAAGAAATTGAGCGGGATTGTCGTAGTGGTTCCTTAGGGTGTGTGGCCTGTAAAAGGCAGCTGGCCGAGCTACTTGCCGACTTTATTGATCGGGTTACCTTCCTGCGTACGAGATACCAGGGGAAGGAAAAGCTAGTTCGGGAAATCCTTGTTGAGGGAAGCCGAAAAGCTCGAGAGATTGCTCGCAAAACGATGGAAGAAGTAAGAGAGGCGATGAAAATTTCTTATGGAATTGCTCGATAAGTGGAGCAAGGTTGACTTTGCAAAAACGACTTCCTTTATGGAGCGGGTAACCCTGGTTGAGGAATTGCTTGCTGATATCGAGCAGGCTATCAGTGATATTCTTGGCGATGAAGAAATTGAGGAACCGGAACCAGCACTGGATTCTTCTCCCTATCCGGAAAAAAGCTGGTTGGATGAAATAAGCGAGCTTCTCGCTGCTTTGTACGAGAGGGAAGAAAATCTGTTTAAGGCACCGCGAGAGCGCTGGAGTGGGCTACAGCGTAAAAAATACTCTGACCTGGAAGAGCTTGACCTGGCAGAGCTTCTAAAGCTCTGCCAAACGCTACTTTCTGCGCAAAAAATGGAAAACGTCTTACCGTTGGACGCCCAATTTGCAACGCTGGTTGAAAAATGCAGGCAAAGGGTGCTGGCTATCATCAAAAAGCAAGAAAAAAAAGAGTATGCCTGGTCGGTATTTTTCGAGCATGTTCGCTCAAAGAAGGAAGCGATTGCTACTTTTTTGGTTCTTCTGGACCTCGTTTTCAGAAAGGTCCTCTTTTTGCGGGAGAGAAACGGCGACTACGTTTTGAGTACCGAGGATGAACGGTAAACACTTAAAAACTAAAGAGTTGGTGGAAGCCCTGTTGTTTTCTTCTCCGCGCGCTCTCGCTTCGGAAAAAATATGCGAAGTCCTGGGGTGCTCTCTCGAAGAGGTCGAAAAAGCATTACAGGAACTTTATCTGGAACTGAAGAAGCGCGAAGGCGCCATTGTGGTGCGCAAAGTAGCCGGTAAATGGCAAATGGTGGTTCGCCCCGAAATTGGCTCTTTTTTAAAAGAAAAGCTGCAGGTTGTTTCTCAGGGTAAGCTCTCCAGGGCAGCTTTGGAAGTGCTGGCAATCGTGGCACTTCATCAACCAGTAAGCAAAGGAGAAATCGACTTAAAACGGGGGGTTGATTCAGGAACCGTTCTGCGGTCTTTGCTCGAAAAAGGGTTGGTTTCAGTGGTCACCGAAGATGCGGGTAAGAAGTTTCCTCTCAAGTACCAGGTAACTGAAAAATTTTATGAAATTTTTGGATTGGAAAGTGAAGAGGCTTGGCGTAGAATATGCGATAACCTGCTGGGAGACGAACATGGAAGAACGTTTAAACAAATTTCTGGCTAAAGCCGGCGTTGCTGCGCGAAGAAAATGTGATCGTTTAATTCAAGAGGGTCGTGTTATGGTAAATGGTGAAGTAGTACTTTCGCCAGGATACCGGGTTACCGAGAAAGACCGCGTAACCGTGGACGGTAAGCTGGTCGAATGCACAGGGAAACAGCATGTTTATCTCCAACTTTACAAACCTCGAGGTTATCTGACCACTCTTTCTGATCCTCTGGGAAGGAAAACAGTTGCTGACCTTCTCCGAGATGTGCCGGATCGGGTCTTCCCGGTTGGTCGTCTGGACCAGGACAGCGAAGGTTTGTTACTTTTCACCAACGACGGCCAGCTTGCTTATGTTCTTGCTCACCCTTGCTTTGAAGTCGAGAAAAAGTACCTGGTTTATGCTTCAGGCAAAGTGACCCCGCAAGAGTTGGATACGCTTAAACGGGGTATAAGGTTTAATGACCAGGACTACCGGATTCGCGAGGGTTTGGTGATTGAAAGCAATGCCTCTTTAAGCCTGGTTGAAGTAATCCTTACTGAAGGGAAAAAACATGAAGTGAAAATTCTTTTTGAGGAAATCGGACATTCAGTGTTACGACTTATTAGAATTAAAATGGGTCCTGTGGTTCTGGATTCTCGGCTTCTTCCTGGGAAATGGCGTTATTTGACAAGTCAGGAAGTAGAAGCCTTGCAAGATTTAAAAACCAGCCTCCTGCGAGGAAAAACCAGTGAGAAAACCTGAAGGAAAAGGCCTGGTGCAACTTTACATAGGTGATGGAAAGGGTAAAACCACGGCTTCCTTGGGGTTAGCGCTCCGGGCAGTTGGTTGGGGATGGAAGGTTCTTTATCTCCAGTTTTTTAAAAAGCGTTTTACTGGCGAACTGGCTTCCACACAATGTCTTCCCGGTGTAGAATTCTACCAGTTTGGTTCTGGCGAATTTCTTATAGGTCGCGAACCTTCGGAGCTGGATTTTAAAGAGTTCAGATGTGGTTGGGAAGTAGCAAAGAAGGCCTTGCTCGAGGGAGGATGGGACCTTCTGGTGTTGGACGAATTTTGTTATGCTTTCCTGTATCAATTTTTGAGTTTTCCCGAGTTCGAACAGGTTTTGCAAAATAGAGTGGAATCTCTTGAAGTGGTGATCACAGGTAGAAAAGCACCTTCAGAACTCATTGAAAGAGCGGACTTGGTTTCAGAAGTCAAGTGTTTGAAACATCCTTTCCAAAAAGGGATTCCCGCTCGAGAGGGTATAGAGTTTTGACAGTAACTGCTTTTAAGGAGGTCGAGTATTATTGATACGGGGAATAAGAGGAGCCGTGGTTGTGGATAGCGATGAGGCGCTTCAGGTGAAAAAAGCGACTCTGGAGCTTTTTGAAGCGATTATGGAAAAGAACTTACTCAACGTTGAGGACATTGCGGCAGTTTTCATAACCCTAACTCCTGACATCCAGTCCGTTTTTCCCGCAGAGGCTATAAGGGAGCAGGAAAAGTTCCGTTATATTCCCATCCTCTGCGCTCAGGAAGCTCAGGTAGCAGGTGGACTGAAAAGATGTATACGGATTATGGTACTGGCCAATACGCCCTTCGACCAGGAAACGGTGAGACACGTTTATCTTGGAGAAGCAAAAAATCTTCGTAGAGATCTTTTAGGTGAGGTTGAGTCATGAAAGTCGCGCGGGTGCATCCAGCGAACCATCCCCTTACGGGTTCTGTTCTTTGCGCTCGAGACAAATCCTTGAGTCATCGAGCAGCAATTCTGGCTGCCCTGGCCCAGGGAACCACGAAAGTGTCTGGGTTTTCTTTTTGTGAGGATTGCCTTTCTACGCTGTCTTGCCTGCGTCAATTTGGAGTCAGAATTGAAACCTATCCAGACGTTGGTAAAGTGGTTGTGGAAAGTGGTGGTTGGAAAGAACTCACAGAACCCGAAGACGTCCTCTACGCTGGCAACTCGGGTACCACGGCACGTCTTTTGTGTGGAGTGGCTTCTTGGATAGAGGGACTCACCATAATTACTGGCGATGCAAGTCTGCGTCGTAGGCCCATGCGTAGGGTTATTGAGCCTCTTTCTCTTACCGGTATTCAAATTGGAGGACGTGACAATGACCGATTTCTGCCCGTTTTTATTCGGGGTAAATACCCTCTTGCGCCCTTTGAGTACCACCTTCCCGTTGCCAGTGCTCAGGTAAAGTCGGCATTACTCCTTGCAGCGCTGGGAGCGAATGCCCCCTCCTGTGTGAGAGAACCCTTTGCGTCCCGAGACCATACTGAAAACATGCTCTCTTACCTTGGAATTCGTTTAGAGCGAGAACCCGGCCGGATAGTAATTCATCCTTTTGCTAAACCGCTAAAAGCCAAAGATTTTTCTCTGCCTGGAGATATTTCCTCTGCTGCCTTTCTGGCTGCAGCAGCGCTAATGGTACCTGATTCTCGCATCTACATCCAGGATGTAGGACTCAACCCCACCCGGTCTGGTTTTCTGGAGTGTGTCTCTCGGATGGGTGGTCAAATAAAAATCCACAATTTGAGAGAAGAATTCGGTGAGCGTCGAGGAGATTTGGAAGTCGCCTTTTCTTCTTTGCACGGTATCAGCATTGGCAAGGAAATCATCCCTTCACTCATTGATGAAGTGCCTATCCTTTCGGTTCTGGCCACTCAGGCTCAGGGGGTTACCTCCATAAGCGGTGCGGAGGAGTTGCGGGTAAAAGAATGTGACCGCTTGCGAGCAATATATCTGGGCTTGAAAACCCTTGGGGCCAAGGTAGAGGAGCGTAATGATGGGCTGGTCATTGAAGGTCCCGTTAAGTTGCGCGGAGGCAGGGTGGAAAGCTTTGGGGACCATCGCATTGCCATGAGTTTTGCCGTAGCAGGCCTGATTGCCAGGGAAGCGGTTGAAATCGTGGACGTTGACTGTGTGAAAATAAGTTATCCAGAGTTTTTTGACCACTTACAGTTGCTGGGTTGTAAAAGGACGGAGTTTTATGAAAGTGAGGAGGAAGGGGAGAAGAACTGTTTATGAAAAAGACAATTGCCATAGACGGTCCAGCGGGAGCGGGTAAAAGTACGGTAGCTTCTGAGTTAGCGGCAAGGCTGGGTTATCTTTACGTGGATACCGGTGCAATGTATAGAGCGGTGACTCTCTTTCTGATTCTCAAAGGAGTAGACATCCAAAATCGAAAACTGGTGCAGGAACTGCTTGATGAAGTGGAAATCGAACTCACCGAAGAAGGCAGAGTATTCCTCAATGGAAAAGAGGTAACCCGGGAAATTCGAACCCCCTTGGTGGACCAGATGGTTTCTCCGGTAGCTGCTTTGAAAGAAGTGCGTCGGTTCTTAAGAACGAAACAGCGCAATCTGGCCCTTTCGCGTCCTTCTGTAACCGAGGGTAGAGACATTGGTACAGTTATCTTGCCGGATGCCGATTTGAAAATTTTCCTTACTGCTTCCCCTGAAATCCGAGCTCGGAGAAGATGGTTACAACTTAAAGAACGAGGACAAAAAATAGATTACAAACTGGTCTTGAGGAATATTTTGGAGCGAGATTACATTGATTCTAATCGCAGCGAAGCACCCCTCAAGATGCCCGAGGGGGCTTTATTAATCGACTCCTCATTTTTGAGCAAAGAGCAGGTGGTAGACCTGATCTATAATCTGGTGCGGCAATGAGTAAGAAGGTGTTGATAGCTAAGAAAGCTGGATTTTGCCCTGGTGTGGAGAGGGCTTTTCGGAAAGCCCTCCAAGCTTTAGAGGACAATCAGAAACCGGTTTTTTTGTTTGGAGAACTGGTTCACAATCGGCAGGTTATGGAATTTTTAATCAACAAGGGAGCGCTGGTTGTTGATAATCTCCTGGATATCCCTTCGGGAGCAATAGTAGTTACTCGCTCCCACGGTATAAAAAAAGAAGATTTCGAAATCTTAAAGGCAAAAGGAGCAAAAGTTGTGGACACCACCTGCCCGCGAGTTAGAAGAGCACGTTTTCTGGCTCAAAGAATGCAAAAAGCAAACGAAGGCCTGGTTGTGCTGGGAGATTTTCAACACCCGGAAGTCGAAGCTTTGCTCAGTTATCTTAAACCCGAAGTGGTGGTCTGCAGCAAAAACCCTGAAGAATGGGAAAATATGACGAAATGGCTGGAACAGTGGCACTCCGTTGGGTTGGTGGAACAGACCACGCTTCCCAGGTTTGTGGTGGATGAGTTCAAGTTGTGGTTCAAAAAACGCTTTTCAGGCGTTATGCTTCAGGTTGCTTACACTCTTTGTCCAGAGACCGAAGAGAGACAACAAGAACTCCTGGAAACGATACACAAAAGAAAAATCGATGTGGTAATAGTGGTAGGAGGAAAAAACAGCGCTAACACCCGGGCACTGTTCCTTCTGGCACAACAGAAAGGAGCTAAAGTCTTCTGGATTGAAACTGCAGAAGAGCTTTCCTTCTTACCCCAGCTTGAAGGTGAGATTTTACTGGTAAGTGGTGCTTCCACTCCTTGGGCTGTAGTGGAGGAGGTTGGAAAACGCCTTCAGGCAGAAGCTGGTGAGTAAGATGAATGAGGGCAAAAAGCAACCGCTGGTTGCAATAGTGGGAAAAACCAACGTTGGGAAATCCACCCTGTTTAATCGTTTGGCAAAAAAGAGAATAGCCATCGTGGACCCTACGCCAGGGGTGACCAGGGATTTTCTGGAAGAGATTGTTGATTTTCAGGGCACAGAAGCCAGGGTTGTGGACACCGGAGGCATTGAATTCAGCCCTCAGGAGCCTCTTCAAAGTGCAGTTGAGAGAAAAGCTTGGGAGATTATTGAGGAAGCCGATTTGGTGATGTTTGTAGTCGATGGAAGGGCATCTCTCACCCTTCCTGAACAGGAATTGCTTGCTCGTCTGCGCCGCCTGGGAAAGCGATTGCTGCTGGTCATCAACAAAAGGGAGGGAATGACCCACGAAGTTCCGCCTGCTGACTTTTTCAGCCTGGGTGTTGAGAACATGCTGCAAATATCTGCATTGCATGGTGATGGAATAAGACGCCTCAAGGAAGTGGTAGGTGAAGCTCTGAAAGAAGCGGTTTCTGAGGGCAAATTAGCAGCCTCACCACGACGGTCTAAAGTAGTAGTGCTTGGGAAACCCAATGTGGGCAAGTCCACTTTGTGCAACTTGCTTTTTGGTCGGGAGCGCTGTATCGTTAGCGATGTACCGGGAACCACCAGAGATGCTGTAACCATAGCTGTCGATACTCCCTTTGGTCATTACCAGTTGATTGATACAGCAGGACTGATACGGAAGGCCCGCCTTCAAGACGCAGTTTCTTTTTATGCGCAAACCAGGGCTCAGCGCGCCCTGGAGGAAGCTGACTTATGTATCCTGGTGATCGACCCTCTGAGTGGGGTTACTCGCCAGGATAAGAGAATCGCTGCTCAGATTGCCGAACACAAAAAGTGCTGCCTGGTTTTCCTGAACAAGTGGGACCTGGTGCAAAAGCTCAATCCCGGTTTCCCCCAGGCCAGGGTTGAAGAGTGGGCTCGTCGTGACCTGAGCTTTCTCTATTATGCAAGCTTCCTGGTAGGCTCAGCACTGGACGCCAGTATTAGAGAAAAAATTTTTGCAGCCTTGGCTGGCATAATTACTCGTTATCATCAGAGAGTCAAAACCAGTGTTCTCAACGAGATTCTAGAACAGGAGCTTACGGAACTCAGGACGAAAGGTTTTTTGCCTGCAAGGAGCAAGCTCTACTATGCAACTCAAACCCGTATTGCTCCCCCTTGCATACGTGTTTATACTAACTCCATGGACGAGGAAACGAAAAAAAGAGTTGCCAAAATCGTGGAGCAAGCGTTAAGGCGAAGGCTCAACTGGGAAGGGGTGCCGCTGGACATTGAACTGCAAAGAAAATGATTTCATAAAGGCTTTTACCCAATACCTTGAAGCAGAGCGTGGCTATTCGTCACACACCGTTGAGAACTACCGGCGAGTAATTGAACAATTTGCTCTTTTTTTACAGGGTAAAAAGAAGAGCTTGTTGGAGGCCACTCCGGAAGAAATCAGCTCCTTTCTGGTTCACCTCAAGGTCCAAAATGGACTGAGCAGAGTTTCGCAACAGAACAGACTATCCGCCTTGAGAACGTTTTACCGTTTTCTGAAAAAGAGGGAGCTTCTGTCTTTCAATCCTGCACAGGAAGTGGGTGGCATCAAAACCGAAAAGAAGTTACCAGCTTTTTTAACGCTTTCAGAAATCGATAAGCTGTTATCGTTCTTGAAAAAAAGGTACTTCGAGAATAAATGTTTTCTCAATGCTCGTAACTGGGCGATTTTCGAACTTTTTTATGCCAGCGGCCTTCGAGTCAGCGAACTGGCAGACTTAAAAAGAGAAAATGTTGACTTGCATAACCGCCTGGTGAGAGTACACGGGAAGGGCAAGCGAGAAAGGATTGTGCCTTTTAACGAAAGCGCTCGTCAGGCACTGCAGGAATACGAAGTGTTCAGAGGGCTTCTTGAAGATAAAGAAGGATACTTTTTTGTCAACCGCCGAGGGGGAAAATTGAGTACCCGAGGCATAAGAAAAATATTTGAGCGGGTTTTGAAAGAAACTGGCATATTGGAGAAAAAAGTTTCTCCACATACTCTAAGACATACTTTTGCGACGCATTTCCTGGCTGGTGGTGGTGAGTTGAGAGTAGTGCAGGAAATGCTTGGCCATGCCAGTCTTTCCACCACACAAATTTATACCCACATAGATTGGGAGAGGATGCGCAGAGTGTATGATCTCACCCATCCTCATTCTGGGAGGCGAGGAAATTGAACCAAAATTTTCATGGGACTACGGTCATCGCTGTGTTGAAAGAGGGTAAAGGAGCTATGGGCTGTGACGGGCAGGTCACATTTAACGAGGCTGTGTTGAAGCATGGAGCTCGCAAAATTCGCCGCCTCCTGGAGGGCAAAGTTTTGGTGGGTTTTGCCGGTAGCGGAGCTGACTGCCTGGCTCTTCTGGAACGCTTTGAAGAAAAGTTGAACACCTATAGCGGCAATTTGCCCCGAGCGGCTATTGAGCTTGCCAAACTGTGGAGGACAGACAAAGTTCTGCGACATCTCGATGCATTGCTTCTGGCAATGGATAGTTCACATATTCTCATCATTTCTGGACGCGGCGATGTCATAGAACCGGACGAGCCGGTTGCAGCAATTGGTTCAGGAGGCAATTATGCCCTTGCTGCTGCTAAGGCACTGCTCCGCAACACAGACCTTCCACCAGAAAAAGTAGTGGAAGAATCTCTAAAAATAGCTTCGGAAATATGCATTTACACCAACCAGCAGTTAACACTTGAGAAACTTTAAGGAGGCTATACGATGATAGACGAGTACCTGACTCCTGAAGAAATTGTTAAAGAGCTCGACAAGTACATTGTGGGTCAGGAAGCAGCGAAAAAGAGCGTGGCTATTGCTTTACGCAACCGAATAAGACGTCGCAAACTTCCTCCCGATATTGCTGAAGAAATCACACCCAAGAACATCATCATGATTGGACCAACTGGCGTTGGTAAAACCGAGATAGCTCGCCGTATTGCTCGGCTCACAGCAGCTCCCTTTATCAAGGTTGAAGCCACTAAGTTCACTGAGGTAGGATACGTGGGTAAGGATGTGGAGTCAATTATTCGGGACCTGACCGAGCTTGCAATTAGAATGGTTAAAAGTGAGCGGATTCAAAACCAGGAAAAAAGAATAAGGGAGTTGGTGGAAGAACGAATTCTTGATGCTCTGCTTTCCAAAAGCAGTAGTGAAATTTATTTTGATGAAGAAGCAACCTCTTCAGAATCACCGCATGTAGACGTGGTGTGGCCAACAGCTTCATCATCCTTGCAACGTACCAGAGAAAAGCTTAGAGACAAACTTCGCAAAGGTGAACTCGATGAAAGAATTATAGAAATAGAGGTGGAAGAAAGCTCTTCGCCGGTAGAGGTGATTGCCTCATCAGGAGTGGAAATGCTGGGTATAGATCTCAGAGATATGTTTGGCAGCATGTTTCCACCTCGCAAAAGGAAAAAGAGAGTGAAAGTCAAAGATGCCAGAGAAATTCTCTTTAACCAGGAAGCACAAAAACTGATTGATATGGAAGAGGTAACCGCAGAGGCGATACGTCGTGTGGAAGAAAGCGGTATTGTTTTTATCGACGAAATTGACAAGATTGCCTCTCCTGCAGGTCGTGATACGCACGGCCCCGATGTTTCACGAGGTGGAGTTCAGAGAGACCTTTTGCCTATTGTGGAAGGGTCAACGGTGCTCACCAAGCACGGTCCGGTCAGGACCAACCATATTTTGTTTATAGCGGCTGGTGCGTTTTCTCAGGCTAAACCTTCCGACCTTTTGCCCGAACTCCAGGGGCGATTTCCCATCAGAGTAGAACTTTCGCCTCTTTCTGAAGAAGACCTTTATCGCATTTTGATTGAACCCTACAATTCCCTGGTCAAACAGTACAAAGCCTTACTGGCTACCGAAGGGGTGGAACTCGAATTCACCGAAGAAGCCCTGCGTGAGATAGCAGCCATTTCTTATCGTTTAAACCAGAAAATGGAAAACATTGGCGCAAGACGATTACATACGGTCATGGAACGGGTACTACAGGAAGTCTCTTTCAACGCTCCTCGCCTTAAGGGACAGCGGTTAGTGATTGATAAAGACTATGTAATCGCACAACTTGAAGATGTGCTGAAGGACGAGGATGTAGCCCGCTACATACTTTAATCGATGCACTTGTTGCAAACTTTTCCCCAGCCGTGCTATACTTACCAAGGCTGTTTTTGAAACCAAAACGCTTGTGGAGTGTGAACCGGTGTTCTCCAGTTCCGGAGAATGAGTTTGCTCCACAGAGGAAAGAACCGGAAGGAGGTATATTCAGTGATTGTTACTATGAAACAACTTCTTGAAGCTGGTGTGCATTTTGGACACCAGACCCGCCGCTGGAACCCCAAAATGAAGCCTTACATTTTCACCGAGCGTAACAACATCTATATTATTGACCTTCAAAAAACAGTAGAGCTTACCGAAAAAGCCTATAACTTTGTGCGGGACTTGACCAAAGAGGGCGGCATAGTACTTTTTGTGGGCACCAAAAAGCAGGCCCAGGAATCCATCCAACAGGAAGCTACCCGTTGTGGCATGTTTTATGTTAACCAGCGCTGGCTGGGTGGAATGTTGACTAATTTTGCAACCATACGCCGCAGCATAGAAAAACTGAAGAGATTTGAAGCAATGGAAGAACAGGGCATTATGGAGCGTCTGCCTAAAAAGGAAGCCATGCACATCAGAAAGCGTAAAGCACGTCTTGAGAAGTACCTGAGTGGTATCAAAGATATGGAGAGGCTCCCTGACTGCGTTTTTATTGTCGATCCTCGCAGAGAAAGGAATGCGGTTCTCGAAGCCCGGAGAATAGGCATACCCACAGTTGCCATTGTGGATACCAATTGCGACCCTGACGAGATTGATTACGTAATTCCTGGCAACGACGATGCCATTCGAGCCATTCGCCTTTTTGCCTCCATCATCGCTGACGCAGTGCTTGAAGGTCGGCGTCTGGCTCAAGAGGGCAAAGAGGAAATTCCACCAGTAGGTGAGGTTGCGGAAGCTGAGGAAGTTGCTCAGGAAGGTGTTTCTGAGGAAGAGATTCCTGTCTCTGAAGAACCAGTGGATATCCTCGAAGAACTTCAGAAAGAAGAGTTCGAGGAAATTGGAGAGGATGAAGAAATAAACAGTGAGGAGGATAAGTGATGGTTGAGATAGGAGCAAAGGAAGTTTACGAGCTGCGTAAGCGCACCGGAGCCGGTGTAATGGATTGTAAAAAAGCTCTGCAGGAATCCGGTGGCGATCTGGAAAAAGCCTGTGAAATTCTACGCAAAAAGGGCATAGAAACTGCAGCCAAAAAACAGAGTCGTGTAGCCAAGGAAGGGCTGATTGGTTCCTACGTGCATACCGATGGAAAAATCGGTGTGCTGGTGGAAGTCAACTGTGAGACAGACTTTGTTGCTCGAACGGAAGAATTCCAGAAGCTGGTTAAGGAGCTTACTCTGCAGATTGCTGCCCAGGCACCCCGTTGGATTGCTCCTGAGGATGTTCCTGAGGAAATAAAACGTCAGGAAGAAAACATTTACTGGGAACAGCTCAAAGAAAGCAACAAACCAGATCATGTAAAACAGAAAATAGTGGAAGGCAAGATGAAGAAGTTTTATGAAGAAAACTGCTTGTTAGAGCAGGAATACATTAGAGACCCAGACAAAAAAATTAAAGACCTGGTAGTTGAAGCGATAGCCAAATTGGGCGAGAATATAGTAGTCAAGAGGTTTGTTCGCTTCAAGCTGGGTGAAGAGGATGAACAGTGATTCTTCATTACGCTTTAGGAGAATTCTTTTAAAGCTTTCTGGAGAAGCGCTGGCTGGCGCTCTCTCCTGGGGCATTGATGTCCGGTTTCTTGATTATCTCAGCGAAGAAGTAATCAAAGTAAGAAATCTGGGAGTAGAAGTTGCCATAGTGGTAGGTGGAGGCAACATCTTTAGAGGGCGTTCTGCAGATAAGGATGGCATCAGCAGAGTAACTGCCGATTATATGGGCATGCTGGCTACAGTAATCAACGCCCTTGCTTTTCAGGATTTTTTAGAAAGCAAGGGCGTTCCCACTCGTGTCCAGACGGCAATTGAGATGCGTGCCATCGCTGAACCCTATATTAGAAGGCGAGCTATTCGACACCTTGAAAAAGGCAGAATCGTTATTTTCGCAGCTGGCACTGGCAACCCATATTTTTCCACCGATACGGCCGCTGCCTTGCGAGCTGCTGAAATACGAGCAGAAGCCGTTTTAAAGGCTACCAAGGTGGATGGCATCTATGAGGCTGATCCCCTTTTGCACAAAAATGCGATTAAGTTTGAGAAATTGAAATATCTGGATCTCCTTAATAAGGGACTCAAGGTTATGGATTCTACCGCAGTTTCACTATGCATGGAAAATAATATTCCCATTATTGTGTTCAGTATTAGTGAACCGGATAGTCTGGTCAAAATAGTTACCGGACACCAAATTGGAACTTTTGTTGGGAGGGAGGAAGATGCTCGACAAGGTTAAAGAGTTATTGAAAGACATCAAAAAAAGGATGAAGCAAGCAGTGAGTGTGGCTCAGGAAGAACTCTCTCATGTGAAAACCGGTCGTGCTTCTCCAGCACTGGTGGAAAATGTCCAGGTCGAGTACTACGGCACGTTAGTAGAATTAAAGCAGATTGCATCCATTACCACCCCTGATGCCCGCACCATACTCATCCAGCCCTGGGACAAAGCTTCTCTGAAAGCCATTGAGAAAGCAATATGGAAATCGGAGTTGGGTTTTAACCCGGCAGTGGATTCTGATGTGATAAGAGTTGCGGTTCCTCCACTCACTGAGGAGCGGAGAAGAGAAATAGCGAAAATGGCGAAAAAGATTGCCGAAGACGCGAAAGTGGCTATACGTAATTTGCGTAGAGAGGCCAATGAGGAAATACGTAAGCTCGAAAAAGCAGGTGAAATATCTGAGGACGAAAGCAAGCATGCCCAGGCTGAAGTTCAGAAACTCACCGATGAACACATTAACGAAATAGAAGGATTATGGGAACGTAAAGAGAAGGAAATAATGGAGCTATGAACCCCGAACTAAAGCACATTGCGATAATTATGGATGGAAACGGCAGGTGGGCAGAAAAAAGGGGGCTTCCTCGTATAGAAGGCCATCGTAAGGGCGTGGAAGTCATTCGAGACATCGTAGCGAAAAGTTCTGAAAAGAAACTGGTTTCCCTAACACTTTACTCTTTTTCTACTGAAAATTGGAGAAGACCACTTGGCGAAGTCCAAGCCCTGCTGAGGCTTTTTGAAGAAAGTATAGACCGATATGGTCCAGAGCTTAAGGAAAAAGGGGTTAAAGTCATTTTTGTTGGTCGCAGAGAGGGTCTTCCGGAAAATCTGGTTGCCAGAATGGCACAGCTTGAAGAAGAAACTACCCACAATACTGGCCTAAAGCTAAACATTGCCCTCAATTATGGAGGGCGTGACGAAATTTTACGAGCCTTTCAGAAATGGTTTGCAGTCTATAGGGGCGATTTTGAGTTTCTCAGAGAAGAAATTTTCTCCCGTTTTCTGGATACTGCTGGGCAACCAGATCCTGATTTGGTAATTCGCACTGGGGGAGAACAGAGGTTAAGCAATTTTTTGTTGTGGCAAACAGCTTATGCTGAGCTGTGGTTTACACCCACTCTGTGGCCGGATTTCACCCCTGAAGAATTTGAGGTGGCCATAAGTGATTTTTCCAGGAGGAAAAGAAAATTTGGGGGAATTCGCTGAAAAGCACTGTTTCTATGGAAAGAAACGAACTCAGGCAAAGGACGTTAAGCATTGTAATTACAGTTCCTCTTTTTTTGATTCTGGTTCTTCTCAATAAATGGAGTTTTGTTTTTCTTTTCTGGACACTTTCACTCCTGGCTGTGCGAGAGTTTTCAAGGATGGTTTTTACGAGAGAAGAAAGAACTTTTGCTTTAACCCTTTTCGCTGTTGCATCTTTTTTGGTTTATGGAAAAGTCTTTTGGGAAACTGCAAACATTAATCATCTCTTACTTACTGGTTGGTATGGGCTATTCATAGCCTTGATTTGTTGGAGTATAAGTGATCTACCTCGGCTTTTGGAAAGGTTGGGGCTTTTTTTGTTTGGTGTTCTTTACTGCTTTCTCCTGCCACTTTCCTGGGTCAAAGTGGGCATAGAGTGGGGCAGACTGACAGTAATAGGTTTTGCTCTGGTGGTATGGTTGAACGACATTGGAGCATACCTTCTGGGTAAGCGATGGGGAAAACACAAAATAGTTCCCCGCTTGAGTCCGGGCAAAAGTTGGGAAGGATTTTGGGGAGGTCTGATTTGCGCTGCGCTGGGGGCTTATCTAGTCGGGGAGTTTTCACTGTGGCCTTTTTCAGAAAGTGCAAGCTGGTGGTTCGGCTTGGCTCTGGGAAGCGTAGCTTTTCTGGGAGACCTTTTGGAATCCGGCTTCAAGCGTCGCTCAAACCTCAAAGATTCAGGGTTTTTTTTGCCCGGCCACGGAGGTGTACTGGACCGTTTCGATTCCTTCTTCATGGTTGGGCCTTTAGCATACCTTTTCTGCACAATCTGGAGGTAGAGGACTTTGAAAGTTGCTATTCTGGGATCTACTGGATTTTTAGGTACTCAAATCTTGGAAGTACTTTCTGAATACTCCGATAGTTTTGAGATTTGTCTTCTAAGCGGCTTCAAAAATTACCGGAAGCTGAGAGAGCAAATCGATGCCTATCATCCCGATTACGCTTTCCTCAAAGAAGTGGAGGAAGAAAAAATCAATAATACGGTCTTTTTATCTGAGGAGAAGTTGAGAGAGGTTCTCTTTTCCTCAAAAATAGAGGGAGTTTTCATTGCCTCGGCCGGATTGGATTTTCTGGATATTTTTGCAGGCCTATTAAGTCTTCCTAAAACTCTTTGGGTAGCCAGCAAAGAGCTAATGATAGTTGCTGGCGAAATTCTGAAGAGTAAAATCTCCGTGTTTGCCAATCAGAACCTGATACCCCTGGATAGCGAACACTATGCGTTGTGGAGCATTCTTAAGGGCATGCAGGATCCTGGACGAGTAGAAAAAGTTTATTTGACCGCTTCCGGTGGTCCTTTTTACGAATGGCGGGGTAGCTTTGAAGACATAACTCCTGAAATGACCCTGGCTCACCCTAACTGGAAGATGGGTGATAAAATTACCGTCGATTCGGCTACTTTGGTCAATAAAGGGCTGGAAGTAATAGAAGCCTGTTACCTGTTTGAGCTTTCTTATCATCAGATTGATGTTTTTGTACAACGTGAAAGCTATCTCCACGCCGGGGTTAGATTAAAGGATGGTATGTATCACATGGTTATGTTTCCACCCGATATGAGAAAGGTCATCAGAGCCTCACTATATCCTTTCTTAAAAAAGAAGACGCTGCCTTGCCCGGACCTTTTTGCACAGGAGTTGGGGGGAGTTCGCACTCTTAGTTTTGATTATCCGGTCTCTGAGCGTTTTCAGGGCTTTTACCTGGCACTGGAAGCGGCCAGGAAGGGAGGGGGGTATCCGGCGTTTTTCTGCGGAGCTGACCAGGCCTGTGTCGAAGCTTTTCTTAACCGCGGGTTATCTTTTGGAGAGATAGCAGTGGTACTTGAAGAATGTTTACAAGCCAGGGTTCCTAATCCTTCCAACCTGCAAGAAGCCTTTGAAATATATCAGAGGGGCTATCATCTGGCTAAAGAGCGTATCGTTGTACGGGGGCGTTCTCAGTGTTAAGTTTTTTGGCTTTCATTTTCGTCATTGGGCTTTTGGTAACCTTCCACGAGTTCGGGCATTTTATTTTCGCCCGCCTGTTCGGAATTAAGGTACTCAGTTTTTCGATTGGTTACGGACCACCAATTTTCTCCTATCGTGGTAAGGAAACGGAATTTTCGATACGCTTGCTTCCCTTAGGTGGCTTTGTAAAAATGGCTGGCATAGAGGGAAATCCTATCGAAGGTTACGAAGAAGCTCAAGTGCCACAGGCGCAGCGCTTTGACGGAAAACCAATATGGCAGCGGATTCTCGTCGTGCTTGCTGGACCGTTGATGAACATTGTTCTTTCTATATTGCTGGTGTTCATCGTTTTTTTGGCAATCGGTGTCCCTGCGCAGGAGTTGAGAGTTATCGAAGTCATTCCTGGTGGCCCTGCCGATAG
The DNA here is from genome assembly GCF_045864955.1 of Atrimonas thermophila. Lineage (GTDB taxonomy): Bacteria > Atribacterota > Atribacteria > Atribacterales > Thermatribacteraceae > Thermatribacter > Thermatribacter velox. Next base: position 716,062 of record NZ_AP028803.1, read on the forward strand.
GGCTGGTTTGCAAGCAGGAGATATAGTGCTTCAGGTAAATGGTAAGGCTATGGACCTGGAAAGCTTTGTTTCTTTCCTCTCCCAAAGTGCAGGAAAGGAAATAGAGCTGACCATTCAGCGCCGGGGCGAGACCAAACGGATAACCGTTGTCCCGGAGTGGGATGAAGACGAAGGTAGGGCGCTGGTGCGTGCGGTTTTCGGAATCAATAATCGCCGGGTTAATCCCTTGCTGGCCTTCGGGAAAAGTACGTATACGGTGATAAACTGGTTTTTGCTGAGTATAGTGGGTCTTCTCTACACATTGCTTGGCAGGTTGCCTCTGGAACTGACTGGTCCTCTGGGAATTGCTCAAATGGCAGGTCAGGCAGCAAGCCTGGGATTTTTAAACTTGCTTATGTTTTCGGCCATCATCAGTGTTTTTCTGGCCATTTTTAATCTGCTTCCCATACCCTTGCTCGATGGTGGTCACTTACTGCTTTTTCTGGTTGAAAAGATACGTGGTAAACCTCTGGAGCAAGAAAAGATAGGATTGATTTACCTTATTGGAATTCTTTTTATCTTTCTTTTAGCCGTTTTTGTTACCTATCAGGACGTCATGAGAATTGTGGTGGGTGACTGATGCAGAGAAGAGACACTAGAGAAATAGTTATGGGAAAGCTGGTTATCGGCGGCCAAAACCCCGTCTATGTAGAAGGAATGGGAAGACAGAATCCTTATCAGGTGGAACTGGCTATTCAGGAAATTAACAGGGCTCAGGCTGCAGGGTGTGAAATTTTTCGTCTCTCTATTCCCGAAAAGAGTGCATTAGAAGGAGCAAAGAAAATCAAAGAATGGACAAAAATACCCCTTATTGCCGATGTGCACTTCAACCTTGACCTGGCCACCGAGTGTGTTCGTTTGGGATTTGAAGCAGTGAGAATTAATCCTGGAACCCTGGGGGACCGGTCGCGCCTTGAGGAGCTTTTTTCTGTGTTGCGAGACCACAATACTGTCTTGCGAGTGGGAGCCAACGCTGGTTCTCTTCCTGCCCACCTTAGAAGCCTTCCCCGGGTAGAGGCGCTTTTTGAGAGTATCGTCGAAATGGTGGATTTCGCAGAAAAAAAGGGAGTCAAAAATTTATTCCTCTCTGCAAAGTCAACAGAAGTTGAAGAAACGGTAGAAATCAACCGCCGATTGAGTAAGGCTTTTCCCTACCCGATTCACATAGGTGTTACTGAAGCTGGTGAAGGGTTAGAAGGCGTAGTAAAATCAGCACTGGGTATTGGTTTGGTCCTTTTTGAAGGGATTGGAAACAGTATCCGGGTTTCTCTGACCTCTCGAGACCCGGTACTTGAAGTAAAGGTAGCCTGGATGATTCTCAACTTTTTGGGCTTACGTAGAAGGGGAGGGGAGATTATTTCCTGTCCTACCTGTGCACGCTGTCGGGGAGATGTGGTTGACGCCGTGGAGAGAGTAAAAGCTTTTTTTGAAGAGCAAGGAATTGTGCCTCCTTTTCGAATAGCTATAATGGGATGTGAAGTAAATGGGCCCGGTGAGGCCAGGGAGGCAGAAGTGGGGTTAGCTTTTTCTCGTTCGGGTGCAGTTATTTTTTCAAAGGGGAGAGTAGAAAAGGTTGTTCCAGACCGCGAGGTTCTGGAGTATTTTATTGCATTTCTGGCTGAAAAGATAAAGTCAGTTGAAGCCGAAAAAGGGGGTAGTTCCTTTGAAGATGTCAGCTCTGTTTGCCCCAACTCTAAAAGAAACACCTCAGGAAGCTGAAGTTGCAAGTCACAGTTTAATGCTCAGGGCAGGCCTGATTCGCCAGCTTTCCTCTGGTATTTACAGCTTCTTGCCCTTGGGGCTTCGAGTTTTGAACAAGATTATCGAGATTGTAAGAGAAGAGATGAACCGGGCTGGTGGCCAAGAACTCTTGCTCCCTGCTTTGCATCCAGGTGAATTGTGGAAAGAAACAGGCAGGTGGGATATTTATGGCCCAGAATTAATTCGCTTTAAAGACCGGCGAAACCGCGACTTCTGTTTAGGTCCCACCCATGAAGAGGTTATTACGGACTTGGTGCGCCGGGAAGTTCGCTCCTATAAACAGCTTCCCCTCATGCTTTACCAGATACAGACCAAATTCAGGGATGAAATAAGGCCCCGTTTTGGTGTTATGCGCTCGAGAGAATTCCTTATGAAAGACCTTTACAGCTTCGATGTGGATTACGAAGGCCTGAAAAAGAGCTATGAAAAAATGTACCACGCCTATTGCAGAGTTTTTGAACGCTGTGGCCTCGATTTTATAGCTGTGGAGGCTGAGTCGGGAGTCATCGGTGGGGATGTATCTCATGAGTTCCTTATCCTCGCTGACTCAGGCGAGGAAAAGGTGGTCGTTTGTCCTTCCTGTGGTTTGGGTAGCACTGAGGAGCAGGAAAAGTGTACACGATGTGGCGCTTCCCTGGAAGAAAAAAGGGGTATAGAAGTGGGGCATATCTTCCAGCTGGGTACCAAGTACAGTGAACCCATGAAAGCGTATTTTGTTGACCGAGATGGCAAGGAGAAACCTATAATCATGGGCTGTTATGGCATAGGAATCGGTAGGACTATGGCTGCAGCCATTGAAGCCCATCATGACGAGCAGGGAATCAAGTGGCCTTATTCCATAGCTCCTTATCAAGTGATCGTTATACCAGTCAATGCCAGTAATGAGGAACAAATGCAGGAAGCCCAGAGGATTTATGAAGACCTTTTAAACCAGGGTTTTGAAGTGCTTCTCGATGACCGCGACGTAAGTGCCGGTTTCAAGTTCAACGAAGCAGACCTTTTAGGTTTTCCCATCCAGGTAATTGTGGGAACAAAATTTTTGAAAATGGGCAAAATTGAAGTAAAATTTCGTATGACAGGGGATAGAGAAGAACTCTCTGCACAGGAAATCGTAAACCTGGTGCACCGGGTAAAAAGCGGTCTTCGGTGATGGAGGCGTTAACCTTTAATGAGTAAAGTAACCGCAATAATTGCTGCTTATAATGAAGAGAAAACCATAGGGCCCATCCTCGACGTTTTAAGGAACTCGCCTTACGTGGAGCAAGTCGTTGTGGTTAGCGATGGTTCCACAGATCGTACGGTGGAAGTGGCCAGAAATAAGGGTGCCGAAGTGGTTGAACTGAGCTCCAACATTGGCAAAGGTGGTGCTCTCTACCGGGGGCTGGAATATATAAGGACAGATGTTGTTTTATTACTTGATGCAGACCTGGTGGGTTTACAGGAGTTCCATGTGAAAGACTTGGTTGAACCAGTGTTGAAAGAGGAAGCGGATATTACCATTGGTGTCTTTGAGAAGGGAAGACTGGCTACTGATTTTGCTCAGAAAATAGCGCCTTTTCTTTCCGGGCAGAGAGCGATTAGAGCTGACCTGCTGCAGAATATTTCTGACATGGAAGTTTCCAGATTTGGTGTTGAAGTAGCCATTAACCGCTACATACGAAAAAACGGAGTCAGAGTGAAACTGGTAAATTTACCAGGGCTTACCCATGTCATGAAGGAGGAAAAGTTTGGTCTGGTCAAAGGTTTTAAGGAGCGAATGAAAATGTATTGGGAAATACTTAAAAACGTTTATCAAGGGGGTCGATAAGCAAAAGGGCTATGAAGGATTATGAACACTTCAACTCACGCAAAAGCGCGATTGTGGTGGTTCGCGATGCTTCCTCTCGTGCTTTTTCTGAGGAAGTGCTGGTGGCAGAAATAAAGGAGATAGCCAAAAGTGCCGGTTTTTGGGTATCTGAGGTTTTTGAGTGTACGGTTAGAAACCCTTTTTATCGTTATTATCTAAGTCGGGGCAAAGTCGAAGAAATCAAACGACGGTTGGAAAATTTGCCAGAAGTTGGATTTGTCATCCTCAGCACTGAAATCACTCCTTCCCAGCAACGCAATCTCGAGAATGAGTGGCAAAGGCGAGTTCTCACTAAGAGTGAGGTTATTCACGAAATATTTGCTGAAAGAGCTAAAACCCACGAAGGTAAGATACGTGTCGAATTGGCTCGCTTACGCTTTGAGCTCTCCAGATTACCTGGCAAAGGTCATGTTCTTTCCCGAACTGGTGGAGGTATCGGTACCAGGGGACCGGGAGAGCAAAAAATAGAGGTTGAACGGAGAGCTATTAAGAGGAAAATCGCTTTTCTTGCCCAGCGTCTGGAACAACTTGAAAAACAGAGGAAAGTCCAGAAAAAATTGCGTAATGAAAACAAAGTACCAGTTGTTGCCATAGTTGGTTACACTAACGCGGGAAAGTCAACGCTTCTTAACACCATCACCGATGCTGCAGTTGCTGTTCAAGACCAAATGTTTGTAACGCTGGATACTGTTTCGCGGGAGAGTTTTTTGCCGGGTGTCGGTAAGGTAATTTTCAGCGATACAGTGGGGTTTATCAGAGAAATGCCTCCCACAATTCGAGATGCTTTCAAAAGCACGCTTTTGGAGATCAAGGAGGCGGACCTTATTCTTGAAGTCCTGGACATCACTGATCCTCAGTACCGGACACATTTCCAGGTTATCAATCAAACGCTTCATGAAATCGGAGTTGGAAACCATCCCAAGATTCTGGTTCTTAACAAAGTGGATTTAATCTCTGGACAAATACCTAACCTAGAACGAGATTTTTTGGAGACGGCTTCTTCCTGTGTTTTTGTTTCTGCTAAGAAAAAAATCGGGATCGAAAATCTGCGTAAGGAAATTGCGGCTTTGCTCTCTAAAAAAATGGTAAAACTTACTCTCGAGATTTATCCTGCCCAGGTACAGGAACTACAGCGTGAAATCTACCGCTTTGGCTACGTAGAGTCGGTGGAAAGCGTGAAAAACGGGGAAAAGATAAGGATGCACTGTGTAGTACGCAGAGAGAGCAAGGATTATATTGAGAAAAAAGCAGCTGTTTAACCTTTTATCGTCAGCGAGGCTCGGCATTTTAGTTCCCATAATATATATTATGTAAAATTTTATTCCACAGGAATCAACCTTCGGATTTTTCTCCTAAACCGCATTCTTTCTAACTCTCGGCAATTTCTTTCATTTTCTCGATAAAATTCAACTGCAAATTCGCAAGATGAGCTTCGAGTTCTCGATTTTCCTCACGAGAAAGATCCTTCTTGATTTCTCCAAGAATAACCGAATAAAGGTCTATGGCTTTTCTCGCTTCTTCAAGGTCCACCAGGATTTGACCGGTTTCCGGATGTACTATCAAACCTAAGTACTGCCAGGCCTTTGCTGAAAGAAGATTTAAGAAATAGTAAACGAGGTCTTTTATTTTTCCAGGTTCTTGAGGAACCTGTTTTTCCTGGTTGGTCCTCTCATCGTGATTCAAGATTTTCCACCTCCCGTAAGATATTTTTGAGGTATTCTACAAGGTAAGCAAGCGCTTCGTCCTTTTCTAACCATAAGATGGGTTCTTTGCGAAACCAGGTTAGTTGTCTTTTTAAGAGCGACAGAGTGCCCTCTTCAATTTTTTGGAAGGCTTCTCTGGTGTTAATTTTGCCCTGAAGAAGTGCAACAACAGGTCTGTAAGTGAAGTTGTTCAGAGCTGGCGCCTCTGGGGGATAACCCATGCTCAGCACCCGATGAGTTTCTTCTACCAAACCTTCTGAAAACATCTTTTCAATTCTCTCCCGAATCCTCTTTTTGACGATGTTCTTATCAAGTTTAATCCCAACCATCATCAATTGCTTCCCGCTGCCCCTTTTTCTCCTTTTAAGAAATGAAGAAGGCACTCTACCTGTAGTGATAAATATCTCCAGCGCTCGCATTAACCTCTTTTTATCGGTTTTTCCTATTTTCTGGGCGCGCTGCGGGTCGACTTCTCGTAAAAGAGCAAAAAGGTGGGGTGCACTCATTTGGTCCAAGATAACACGTATTCTCGAATCAGGAGCAACATGCGGTAGTGATGCCTCATTCTTGAGTGTACTGAGATAGAAGGGAGTTCCTCCAACCACAACAGGGATCCTTCCCCGGGAAAGGATTTCTCTGTGCAAGGCGGAAGCGCTTTTTTGAAAGTCAAAAGCACTCCACTTTTTGTCTGGTTCCAGAAAGTCTATCAGGTGGTGAGGAACTTTGGCCCTCTCTTCTGGCTCCGGCTTGGCAGTGCCAACATCCAGGTATTTATATACCGCCATGGAGTCAGCATAAATAAGCTCTATCTTTTCCAGCCTTTCAGCTATGCGAAGAGAAAGCTCCGTTTTGCCTGAAGCAGTGGGCCCCACAATACAAATCCAGGGTATCTGTTCAGGCTTTTTCAGCAAAGATTTTGCCATCACGTATTTCGGTGATTTTAACCAGCAACATATCTCCAGGTTTTAGACTGTCTTTCACGCCGCTTTCGACAAACACTCTAAGGTTGGAGGGTGTTCTACCGGAGAAAGTCTTTTCCTGCTTATCTACTAATAAGGCAACCGTTTTACCGCGTAACTTTTCCACTCTTTTCTGGTACACTTCGCGCACCAGTTGATTTAGCTCAAGAAGTCTCCTCTTTTTCTCTTGGGGTGGAACACTGTCGGCCATTGACGAAGCTCGAGTTTTGGGTCTTGGCGAATATGCAAAGGTATACGCAATCTCAAACTGGACTTTTTCAACCACTTCCAGAGTTTGCCGAAAATCCGCCTCCGTTTCTTCCGGAAACCCAACGATGATGTCGGTACCAATGCTGGCGTCAGGTATGGTATCTCTAATATAGGAAGCAATTTCCAGATATCGTTCCTTAGTATATCCCCTGTTCATTAGCTCCAGTATTTTATTCGATCCCGCTTGTATAGGAAGATGAAAATAAGGACACAATACTTTACTTTCTTTGACCAGATCAACAATACTTTCCCGCATATCTTTGGGGTGAGAGGTGATAAAACGAATCCAGGCTCGGGAAGGTTTCTCCTCAACCAGCTTTTCTATATTCTCCAGAAGCTTTTCGAACCCCCACTTTAAGCCCAGGTCCTCGCCATAGCTGTTAACGTTTTGACCCAGCAAGGTCACTTCTTTGAAGCCTTCCTCCAGTATTTTTTGAAGCTCCTCAAGGATGAGTTCCATTGGTTTACTTCGTTGAGGCCCAGTGGCATAAGGAACCACACAATAACTGCAAAAGTTGTTACATCCATAGGTAATGGGTAGAAAGGCTGATATTCCCGGCTTTCGAGAATATCCCGTTTCCAGAAATTGTCTTTCAGGCTTTGACCGGAAGGCAAGCCGCGGTTGAGGGTCTTTTTGTTCCTTAAGCCTTTCCTGAATCAAGAAGGGAACTTCTTCCAGGTTGTGAGTGCCCAGAAGCACGTCGATATTGGGAACATGATGCAACAGCTCTTCCTGGTAAATCTGGCTCATGCAGCCGCAGACCAGGATAATGGGAAATCCATCCTTCCTTTTTTGGCTTGCAAATTGCCCTATAATGCTCACTGCCCGGTTCTTGGCGTGCTCTCTAACCGCACAGGTGTTGAAAACAACAATATCCGGTTCCTCTCCCTCAAGACAGGCTCTAAAACCTGCCTCTTTTAGGAGATATTCAATGTGTTCCGACCTGCTTTGATTCATCTGGCAACCAAAGGTAATGACCTTAAAGCACAAACGAGGAGAACTCAAAAAAACATCACCCAACGCTACAATAACTATCAATCTCGATTTTTATTCCTTACGAGCCTGTGCGCTCTGGCACAGGCTCGTACTCTGACTATCCAGTTTTACATTCAACTGCTGCGGGGTTTGACTATTAGCTTAATCGCTGTTCTTTCCTCTCCATCAATGGTAATATCAGTAAATGCTGGAATACAAACCAAATCAATGCCACTTGGTGCCACATAGCCTCGCGCAATGGCAATCGCTTTGATTGCCTGATTTACTGCACCAGCACCGACGGCTTGGAGTTCAGCAATTCCCTTTTCACGTATTGCCCCAGCCAGAGCACCTGCTACTGCGTTTGGGTTGGACTTGGAAGAGACTTTTAAAACATCCATGTTGTATTCCCCCCTGTGTTATGGTTTTTATTTTTCTAACCATTTGATCAAAAGCTGGTAGGTCATTTTACTGATACACGACTAATTTCCGTAGTTTTTCCGGTAGAATCATCTACTTCAACCACGATACCGTTTAACACTACATCATTTTTAGCAACTTTGAATTTGGTAGGCAAAGCAGTTAAGAACCTGCTTAATACCTGCTCTATCTCTATCCCAATAACCGACTCTCTGGAACCCGTCATACCAATATCAGTAATATACCCCGTTCCCTTAGGCAAAATGCGCTCATCAGCAGTAGCCACATGGGTGTGGGTACCAAACACGCAGGAAACCCAACCGTCAAGGAACCAGCCCATAGCTATTTTCTCGGAAGAAGCCTCAGCATGAAAATCCACCAAAATGATATTTGTAATTTGGCGCAGGGTCTCTACTTCGCGCTTTACAGTGCGAAAAGGACAATCCAGAGCCGACATAAAGACCCTGCCACTCAAATTAATAACTGCCCACTTGACGCCCCGAGTTTCCAGAACGATTGAACCCCTTCCAGGAACTCCCGGGGGGTAGTTAAGCGGTCTGAGCAGTCTTTCCTGGTTATCGATGTAAGCGCTAATTTCTTTTTTATCCCATATATGATTACCAGAAGTAATGACCTCCACTCCGTAGCTGAGGATTTCTTCGCAAACTTCAGGGGTTATCCCCATACCCCCAGCAGCGTTTTCTCCATTGACTATCACAGCGTCAATTGCCAGTGCTTCTCTCATTTCAGGAAGTTTTTTGTGTAATATGTTCCTCCCAGGTTTGCCAATTATATCACCAACTATTAAAAAACGCATAGATATCCCTCTTTATTTGGCATATTCTACAGCTCGAGTTTCTCTGATTACTGTAACCTTAATCTGTCCTGGGTATTCAAGTTCTTTCTCTATCCTTTTCACCACTTCATAAGCTAATTTGGCTGCCTGCGCATCGTTCAACTTTTCTGGTTTCACAATAATGCGCACTTCTCTTCCTGCCTGTATGGCGTAAGATTTCTCAACTCCTTCAAAAGAACTGGCTATCTTTTCCAGTTGTTCCAATCTCTTGATATACACCTCGAGACTCTCACGTCTTGCACCAGGTCTGGATGCGGAAATGGCATCTGCAGCTTGCACCAGCACCGCTTCAATGCTTCCGGGTTCTGCTTCACCATGGTGAGATTCTATAGCGTTAATGATCTCTTCCTTTTCTCCATAGCGCCGAGCCACATCCGCACCTATAAAAGCATGGGGACCGTCAACTTCGTGGTCCAGAGCTTTGCCAATATCGTGTAAAAGACCTGCTCTTTTGGCAATATTTACCCTCACTCCCAGTTCAGCTGCCATCAAAGCAGCGAGATGGGCCACTTCCTTAGAGTGTTGCAGTACATTTTGTCCATAACTGGTACGAAAATACAGCTTGCCAAGGAGTTTCACTATTTCTGGGTGTACGTTCTTAATGCCCGTATCAAACAGTGCTTGCTCTCCTTCCTGAAGCATCTTTTCCTCAACCTGTATTCTCGCCTTCTCAACCAGCTCTTCAATCCGGGCGGGGTGGATTCTGCCGTCCAGAATGAGTTTTTCCAATGCTATCCGGGCAATTTCCCTGCGAATGGGATCAAAACAGGAAATAATAACTGCTTCAGGTGTATCATCAATGATCAAATCTACACCGGTTATCATCTCAAAAGTGCGAATGTTCCGTCCTTCCCTACCAATAATCCTGCCTTTCATTTCATCGCTGGGAAGAGTTACCACGGAAACAGTATTTTCAGCAGTAAAATCGGCTGCATAGCGTTGAATGGCTTGAGTAACAATCTCTCGCGCAATTCTTTCTGATTCCTTCTTAGCCTGTTCTTCTGCTTCTTTTATTTTCAAACCAACTTCATGTTCCAGAGTCTTTTCAACCCTGGTTAGCACCTCCTGACGCGCTTCTTCCCAGGAAAGATTGGCAATGCGGTGTAGTTCCTGCATCTCTTTCTCCTTGAGCTTTTCGGTCTCCTGCTTGATTCTTTCAGTTTCCATCAAAAGCTCGTTTAGCTGGTTTTCTTTCTTCTCCAATTGTTCCATTTTGCGTTCCAGATTTTCTTCTCTGCGCAAGAGGCGACTCTCAAAGTTCTGAAGTTCCCGACGCTTGCGCTGTATTTCCTCTTCCAGCGATTGCTTTTCTCTTAAAATTTCCTCTTTAGCAGCGAGTAAAGTCTCTTTTTTGATGTTTTCTGCCTCTTTGTGCGCTGCCTCAAGAATTTCCTGTGCGCACCTGGAAGCCTTCTGTTCGAGGATTTTGACGTGCAAGGTTTTAATATACATTCCCGCTATGGTTCCTACCGCAATTCCTAACAATATATATGCCAAAAACATGATTGTGTTCACCCCTTATTCACTTTTCAATGTACGCAGAAAGTGTTGTGAAAATAATTCTAATGGCCTGGCCAACTGAAGTCAAGGAAGTGACAAATCTTCCTGATAGCGTCGCCAGGCTTCTTGAATGGCCTCATGACTAAATCCCTTAGCTGCCAGTTTCCTTAGTAATCGAGCCTGGTCAGCTCCACGTGGAGTGGTCACCCAGTTTTCCAGCAGACGTTTCGCATCCTGAATTTCTTCTTCCAAGGGGTAGAGCTCCCGCAATAGCTCAATGAGTTCCTCCGGTAATCCTTTTTCCTTTAATTTTTCCCTTATTTTCCAGTATCCCCAGGAAGTAGCACCTCTTTTGCTCCTCAGATACTCTTCCAGATATTTCCGGTCATCAAGATAGCCCCACACTTTTAGCTTTTCAATCGCTTCTTCTATCTTCTGCCAGTCCAGATTTTCCTTTTGCAATCTGTCTCGCAATTGTTTCTCGGTGAACATCTTTCGAGACAAAAGCAGTAAGCTTTTTTTGAGCGGATCAGGATTCTTTTTTGACTTCATCGGTTTCTTTACTATCCTCGGTTTCATTCAAAGCAATACGAGGGTCAATTCCGAGTTCGTTTAAAGACTGATACAGGATTTTCTCAGCCACTTCCGGGTTTTCCTTCAAAAACTGGCGAGCATTCTCTCTACCCTGCCCCAAGCGGTAATCCTCAAAAGAGTACCAGCTTCCGGATTTTTTGATAACCTTAGCTCGTTCCCCTAAGGCAAATATCTCTGATTCTCTGGATATGCCCTCTCCATAAAAGAGGTCTATTTCAGCCGATTTGAAAGGTGGAGCTAATTTGTTCTTAACGACTTTTACCACAGTTTGTGCACCAATGGTTTCATTGCCCTGATTAATGTAAGCTTTTCTACGAACATCTATCCTTATACTGGCGTAAAATTTCAAGGCTCTGCCTCCAGGAGTGGTTTCGGTAGGCCCGTATCCAAAACCCATCCTTATTTTTTCACGCAACTGGTTAACAAAAACCACCACTGTTTTGGTCTTGCTGATATAGCCGGTTATAATTCGCAAAGCCTGGGACATCATGCGCGCTTGGAGCCCGATACTCGCTTCATCAATGCCACCATCAAGTTCCGCCTTAGGTACCAGGGCAGCTACTGAGTCAAGAACAATAATGTCAATGCCTCCGCTTCGAGTAAGCGCATCGACGATATCAATGGCCTCTTCCGCGGTAGTGGGTTGGGCCAGAAGAAGTTTGTCGGTCTGTACACCAATTTTCTGAGCATAAGTAGGATCCAGAGCATGTTCTGCATCCACAAAAACTGCAAGGCCTCCTTTTTTTTGTGCCTCAGCTATGGCATGCAGGGCAAGTGTTGTCTTTCCAGAAGCTTCAGGGCCAAAGATCTCAATTATCCTGCCCCGAGGCAAACCACCTACTCCAAGAGCTATGTTTAGCAAAATGGACCCAGTTTTAATTACTTCTACATCGCTGATTGCCAAACCCTTGCCAAAAGGCATGACCACTCCTTTACCATATTTTCTCTCCAGATTGCTTATAGCCTGTTTAATCATTTCATCGCGTTCGCTCAATTTCCTATCACCTCTTTAGCGGATAGAAACTTAATTCACTATAAATAGGACCACGAGGGGTTAGGGTACTCTTGTATAAGGTTATTCGATAAAGGTTGGTAGTTATCTTCCCTGGTAAGCGAAGGTTTTCTAATTCTACTCTTTTCGGCTTACGGAGTCGGGCTATGGTTAAATGGGGGACAAAGGCTTTTTCTTCTGCTTCAATTTTGAGTACTTCCCATAGTTGATGATTCAACTCCTCAGCCAGTTGCTTAATTCTGTCTTCTGCCAGGGCATCAAAACCCATCCAGATGACCCGTGCTCTTCTCGGCTCTGGGAAAACCCCGATTTTGCTGATAAACGCTGGTATTTTGGGGAAGGAAGCAGCTATCCGTTCAGTAATACTGGATATAAGGGGAAGCCAACTACTATTCATAGCTCCAAAGAAACGTAAAGTAAGGTGCACCTGCTGTGGGTTAACCCATTTTGCTTCTGGGAAGGAAGTCTTGGCATTCCCAATGAATCTTGCTATCGCTTCTTTCGCTTCCTCTTCAAGGTCCAGGGCAATAAAGCATCTCAGGTTTACCTCATTCTCCATTGTCTAAGCACCTCTTGGAAAGAAGGAGAAAAAGCTGGGAGAGCGCTTCCTGGGTGGTCCGGAATTTTATGGTTGTCCTCGCTCCGTGGAACTGATAGCGGTGAACTTCCAGATGTTTCCCCCAAGAAATTCCTATATATACCAAACCCACGGGTTTGAGTTCAGAACCCCCACCGGGTCCGGCAATACCGGTTATCCCCACGCCAATATCGCTTCCAGCTCTTTGAGCAACGTTTTGAGCAAGTAAAGAAGCCACTTCTTCACTCACCGCACCATGGCGGTGTATCACCGCAAGTGGAACATTCAGGTCGTCTGCTTTGGATTGATTGCTGTACACTACGTACCCCCGCTTAAAATAGGTGGAACTACCAGGCACGTTGGTTATGCGATTAGCCAGCAAGCCCCCGGTACAGGACTCTGCAGTGGCTATGGTGAGCCGGTGCTCACGCAAAAGCTGACCCACTGCTTCCTCCAGAGTATCCGCGTAAGTCGAAAAAAGCCGGTCTTTGAAACGCTGTTTTATGCTCTCCAGTATTTGTTGAACTTTCTGGTTTTCCTCTGGCAGAGGATTTCTGAAGGCATACAGATAGAACCAGATTTCTCCAGAACGGGGTATAAAAGCTGGACTAATCCCTGAAGGCAAGTCTACAAGAAAGTCCTGAAGCTGGCTGGCCAGCTCCGATTCTCCTATGGCGCAGAGCTTCAGGGTCTCAGTTTTAAAAAAGCTGGGTTGAGGATTGCTGATTTGCTCATCTATGTAGTGCCAGAAAAATTCTACTTCTTGAGGAACTCCTGGAATGACAAATATTTTTTTATCGCCTTCCTGGATTAAAAAACCTGGAGCAGTGCCAACTCTGTTTTGAAGCATTAACGCTCCTTGCGGTATCAAAGCCTGCTTTTTGTTGTTTTCTGAAGGCTCTTTTTTCCTAATGCTAAAATATATTTTTCTGATTTCTTCCCAGGCTTGAGGCAAAAAAACCAGTTCCCTCTTCAAGGTTTCAGCTACTGCTTCACGAGTAATGTCATCTTCGGTGGGACCCAGACCACCACTGACAACCACGAGTCGTAGCTCCTCTTTCTGGATCAGAAAGCGTAAGGCCTGAATAATAGCTTCTTTATCATCAGGCACAAACATAGTGTATTCAGTTAGAATTCCTTTGTCCAAAAGTTTGTTCCTCAAAAATTCTGCATTGCTGTCTTTAACCAGGTTGGTGCTCAATTCGGTTCCTATGCAAAGAATAGCCGCTCTCAAAGCACACCCTCCAAAAGATAAGTTTTGCCAGCAGTAACTCTCATAGTGCCAATAGTTCCCGGTTTAAGGTGTTTGTTTCTGGTTTGGATCTTTACCTCACAGTCCACATCAGGTGCATCTCCATAGCTTCTTCCCAGGTAGTAAAGCATCCTGGAAGAACCATTGTTCTCCCAAAGAGGGCCTTTTTCAACAATGACTTCGACAGTGCTTCCAACCAGAGCCCGGTGGCGTTTCCTCATAATTTCTTCCTGTTTTTTCCTGACGGCTTTCAACCTTTGAGTCTTCAAAGAGGCTGGTACCTTGGGAAACAATCTGGATGCAGGAGTTCCTTCCTGCTCAGAGTAAGCAAACACCCCTGCCCTTTCAAAGGAAAGTTCCTCCATGGCCAGGAGTATTTTCTGGAAAGATGACTCACTTTCACCTGGGAAACCAACCATAAAGGTGGTCCTTAAAAACAATTGAGGTATGCTCTTGCGCATGGTCCTCAGAAAATAAAAGGTCTTTTCAATATGTGCTGGACGATTCATTTTGACAAGGATATCCGGATCTACGTGTTGCAGAGGAATGTCCAGATATTTGACTACTCTCTTACTATTTGCAAATACCTCAAGAAACTCCTCGCTAAGACCCTGAGGGGAAAAATAAAGTACTCTTAACCAATGCTCTGAAGAAAGGAGCTGATCAAGAGTTTTTAAAAGATCTGGCAAAGCTCTTTTTCCGTAAAGGTCAACACCGTATGAAGCGGTATCCTGAGCAATCAGAATGATTTCCTTTACTCCCATTTCCAGAAAATTCTCAACTTCTCTAACAATGGAGTCAATGCTTCTACTACGCAGTGGTCCCCGGATGGCAGGAATCACGCAAAAACTACAGCGATTGTTACACCCTTCAGCTATTTTTAAAAAGCCCAGATAAGGAGGTCCGGAAATCACTCTCTCCGTAGTATGGTCATAGAGATAAAAAGGACTGTCGGCAACAACCTTTTTGGGAAGCACTCTGTCAAGCAGATACGGCAAATCTGGAAAGTCATTCACCCCTACCCAAAGATCTACTTCTGGGTAAAGAGAAACCACACTGTCCCGAAAACGCTGAACGTAGCAACCAGCAACAACGATTTTCTTAGCTCGATGTTTCTTCTTAAGCCCTACAATTTTCCTTATCCATGCTTCACTTTCTTGGCAGGCTTCCTCAATGAAAGCGCAGGTATTCAGGATAACAACTTCTGCCTCTTCAGGAGACACCAGAGCGCATGGCTCCCGAGTCAGAAGTTTGCCCAGGATTACTTCGGAATCCACCAGGTTTTTATCGCAACCCAGAGAAACAAGGGCCACTTTCTTCATGGAGTAAAACTCCGTGCAAACTCTCCCGAGTTTTCAGCGAGATATCCTTCGTTGCCAGACTGGTCCACAAATTTTACCCGATTGCCTTCTCGGCCGGCAATTGTTATGGGAGTAACGCTACGCAAAAGGTATCTTTTACCAGGAATGAGTATTCCCTGAAAAATCGTTTTCCCCTCAGATTCCACCTCTACCCAGGCCAGGTCTTCAGGTAAAAGAGTGATGGAAAGCACCGGAGGTTCCGGCGGAGAAGAGCTTTCTTCTATGGTGGTTTCTGCTTCCGTCTCAAAGTTTTGATTATCTGCTGTGTTGTCTCCAACGTTCTGAAGCGCTACAGTAGTAGATTTATCAGGTAGCATTGTGGAGTTGTAATGGTAAAATACAAGTATGACCCCCAGTGCTAAGGCTGCCGCAACACAGACAAACAGAAAGGTGCGCACCATTTGCATTTTTTTCGAGCTTGCAACGCCTGATCTGGGTTTCTTCTGAAAATCCTGGTGAGTTTTCCTTTCGCTTTTTTCTCTCTCTTTAAAAGAAGCAATAATAGGTTCTGGGTTAAGACCCAGAAAGCGACAATAGGTTTTGAGGTAGCCAATGGTGTAAGCTTTTCCAGGTAATTCGTCCCATTTCTCTTCTTCTATGGCTTCCAGGTATCTTTTAAGAATGAAAGTGCTTTCCTGTGCTTCTTCAAGGGTGATGCCCTTTTCTTCCCTTTTGCTCCGCAGGGTTGCTCCAATACCCAGATTGTTTTCTCGGTCAGGCATTATAGCCACCCTTTTTCCCAATTATTACCTTTCTGGATTTGCTCCCTTCATAAGGACCTACTATACCTTCTCTTTCCATTCTTTCTATCATTCTGGCTGCCCTGTTGAATCCAATTCTCAGTCTTCTCTGCAAAAGAGACGTTGAGGCTCTTCCTGCCTCAACAACTACTTTCACCGCTTCTTGATACAGTTCGTCTTCTTCTGAACCTTCCTCCACTATTTCTTCTCGAGGGTTAAAGTTAAAAGAGTAAAAAATTTTGCCTTGCTCTTTCTGGACAAGCCAGTGTTCGATAACTCTTTTAGCTTCACGAGTGGAAACAAAGCTTCCCTGTCCCCGGATGGGCTTGTTGGCCCCCACTGGTGAAAACAGGAAGTCACCGTTTCCCAGCAGTTTCTCCGCTCCTGACCCATCAAGTATGGTTTTAGAATCTGCCTGAGAGGACACTGCAAAAGCCAGTCTCGAGGGAAAATTTGCTTTTATGAGACCTGTTATCACGTCTACAGATGGCCTCTGAGTCGCTACTACCAGGTGCATACCTACAGCTCTCGCCATCTGGGCCAATCTGCATATAGAGGTTTCCACTTCAGACGAAGCGGTCATCATCAAATCAGCCAGCTCATCAATTACAATTACCACATAGGGTAATTTTTCCTCTTCACTAACAAGATAATTGTATTCTTCAATGTTGCGTACTGAAAGATCGGAAAGCATATCATAGCGTTGTTCCATTTCCCGACACAGCCACTTTAAGAACTTAACCGTTTTCCGTACTTCAGAAATCACTGGAGCACAAAGATGGGGTAAGCCCTGGTATATGGACAGCTCTACTCGTTTAGGATCTACGAGAGCTATGCGCAACTGGTTGGGATCAGCCCTGAAAAGCAAACTCATCAAGATGGCATTAATACATACGCTTTTACCGGAACCTGTCGCTCCAGCGATAAGCAGGTGGGGAGCTTCCCGTAGGTCCCAAATTAAAGGCTCTCCAGTAACGCTCTTACCAAGTGCGATTTGCAGGGGAGACTTGCTGTCCTGAAATTGGCTACTTTCTACCAGCTCTCGAAGAGAAACAATTTCCTTGTAGCTGTTCGGTATTTCTATTCCCACTGCTGCCTTGCCGGGTATAGGTGCCTCAATCCTCACTGCTGCAGCAGCAAAGGCAAGTGCTATGTCGTTAGAAAGATTGACGATTTTATTGACTTTGATTCCCGGAGCAGGTTGAAATTCATACCTGGTTATGGTGGGACCCACCTGAACACTTATCACTTTTCCAGGTACACTAAACTCAGACAGGGTTTGTTCCAGTTTAAGAATATTTTTGGTAATATCCGTTTTGAGGTTCTTCTCTTTCGCTCTGCCTTTGCGGTGGTAATCAAGAAGGTGGGTAGGGGGAAGAGTCCACCCTGTTTTCTGGCTGTTCTCAGTTGTTTTCTTGGGTTTTGCACCAGCCCGGAGAAGAAAACGCTTCTCTCCTTTTCCAATCTCCTGGTCCGAAAGCTCAGGAACTGGCTTTTCTTCAGGAGTTCCAGCAACTCTGGATTCAAAATCACTGGTGCTTTTTGGGCTCTCCTCGGTAAAGGTAAACACTTCTTCTGTAAAGATTGAGCCGGGCAGGGAGGTTTCCTGCAGGGTCGGGCTATCCGAAATTGCATTCTCCGGTGTATCTTTTTCTCGACCCTGAAAAACGAACTCTTTTGTAGGGTGCCTTCTGTGAATATCTGCAACCTGCCTGCTCTTTCTGAATAAACGGTGATGCAGGTTGCGCAGGCCAGCATATGCCTTTCGAAATACCCTGCCCTCTCCCACCAGATAGGTGGCCAAGATGGCTACAGAGATGAGCAAAAGCCAGGTTCCTGCTTTCCCAAGGTAATAGACCATTTGGTCATAAATCAACTGCCCCAGCTTGCCGCCCATGGAGCCCGAGGGAAGAAAAAACGAAGTTTCTTCACTTTTCTGATGACAAAGGGTCACAAACACCACAAGCCAGAGCGCCAAAGCAGTTAACCTGCTGTAGACTTTAAAACGTCGGGGTCGGGAAAAGGTAAGCACCTCAACCACCAGGTAGCCAAGGTAAAAGGGGACAATATAGCTACCCAGCCCCAGTGCTTTCAGCAGATTATCCTTCATAAAAGTGCCCATTATTCCAACATCTAAAGAAAGGAGGGCCAGAAAAAGATATATTGAAAACAGGCTTAAAAAAGAAGTTACCAAAAGTTTTACTTTGAGATTAATCATAAAAGTAAAAGGAAATTATTTTTTTCTGAAACTTCTGCTGCGTTCTTTTTCCTGGCGTGGAGCATTACTGGCCAGTGCTTCTTTGTGGCTGAGAGTTATTCTCCCCAGAGAATCTATACCTATGACTTTGACCAGGAGATCATCACCCACTTTCACAAAATCCTCAACTTTGCGTATTCGTTCCTGGGAAAGTTGTGAAATATGGCAAAGGCCTTCTCTGCCTGGGAAAAGCTCTACAAAAGCACCAAAATCTGTGGTTTTGGTCACTTTGCCCAGGTATATTTTGCCAACTTCGACGTCCTGTGTAACCGCTTTTATCATCTCAATAGCTCTTTCTTTGCCTTCCTCCGTCTTGGAAAAGACGATTACTCTCCCGTCTTCTTTAATGTCAATAGTAGTACCTGTTTCCTCAATTATTTTTTTAATCACTTTGCCACCAGGACCAATCAACGCACCGATTTTATCGGTGCTAATGGTTATAGTAGCAATTCTGGGAGCATATTTGGAAACTGAACTGCGAGGTTTCGACAAAACCGAATCCATGATATCCAGTATATGGAAGCGACTTTCCCGAGCTTCCTGAATTGCTTCGGCAAGGATTTCCACAGGCAAACCATGATTTTTTACATCCAGTTGAATGGCAGTTATGCCCTGCCTGCTTCCAGCTACCTTAAAATCCATTTCTCCATAATGGTCTTCGGAACCCAAAATATCACGCAAAAGCACATAGTCATTGTTTTCCCCAAACATGAGCCCAATAGATATCCCCGCACAGGAAGTACGTATGGGTACTCCAGCATCCATTAGAGATAGACTGCCACCGCACACCGTCGCCATTGAAGAAGAGCCATTAGATTCCAGCACTTCGGAAACTACTCTGATGGTATAGGGAAATTCTTCCTCGGGGGGAATGAAACATTCCAATGCCCGCTCTGCAAGAGCACCATGACCAATCTCGCGGCGTCCCGGACCCCTCAAGGGACGCACTTCTCCAGTGCTGTAGGGAGGGAAGTTGTAGTGGAGCATGAATCTCTTTGCTTCTTCTTCCTGTAAGCCGTCTACTTTTTGTTCTTCGCTGGTAGCTCCTAAGGTGGTTATAGCCAGAACCTGGGTTTGTCCCCTCGTAAACAAAGCGGAGCCGTGCGTCCGTGGTAAAACACCGACTTCACAGCTAATGGGACGAATCTCTTTAGGGGTTCGACCATCCTGGCGTTTTCCAGTTTTCAGAACCAACTGATTAATTTCTTCCTTGACAACTTTCTCCCAGGCGTAAGTGAACCCCTCCAGAGTAGCAAATTCAGCTTCGCATTCTTGAAGAGCCTTTTGAAGCAACTCTTTCATTTCTTTTTCTCGTGCACTCTTTTCGGGTATGCTTATCGTGGTTTGAATCTGAGACAAGAATTTTTCTCTCAACCAGCTTTCCAGGCTTTCAAGGTGCATGGGTTTTTGAACTTCCTGTTTGGGTTTACCAATTCGCTCGATTATTTCTTGCTGTTCCTTGATAATTTGCTGAATCAACTGGTAGCCCTTGTACAGGGATTTCACCACTTCCTCTTCCGATACTTCCTTACCACCGGCCTCGATCATGGTGATTCCCTTATCCGAAGCTGCTAACACCAGATCCAGACGACTCTCATTGAGTTCTTCCAAAGTGGGGTTTAAAATGATCTCGTCTCCAATGATACCCAAGCGGCAAGCCCCAAGAGGTCCTGCAAAGGGTATACCGGATATTCCCAACGCCACAGAAGCACCTATAATGGAAATCACTTCAGGCGGATGAAGCTCATCTACCGACAGAACGGTGGTAACCACCTGAATATCATTATAAAAAAGCGGCGGAAAAAGAGGCCTGATTGACCTATCTATGAGCCGGGCACTCAGGATGGCCGTATTACGGGGTTTGCCCTCCCGCTTAATAAAACCACCAGGTATCTTACCAGCAGCATAAAATCGCTCTTCAAAATCAACCACCAGAGGTGTAAAATCAACCGCCTCACGTGGCTGATCAGAAGCAGTAGCGGTAACCAAAATTACAGTATCACCATATCTTACAGTTACCGCACCACCTGCTTGCTTTGCTAATTTCCCACTTTCTATAACTATAACTTGATCTCTACCAAATGGAATTTCAAAAGTGTGTATAATGATTGCAACCTCCTTTACTTTCTCAAACCAAGTTTCTGAAGTATGGCGTAGTAGCGGTCCACATGATATTTTTTAAGGTAATTGAGCAACCTTCTTCGCTGCCCAACCATCATAAAGAGACCTCTTCGAGAATGAAAGTCCTTAGGATGTTTTTTCAAATGTTCAGTAAGTTCCTTTATTCTGGTAGTAAGAATTGCTATTTGAACTTCTGGAGAACCAGTGTCTTGTTCGTGAATCTTAAACTGTTCTATTATCTCTTGCTTTTTTTCTTTAGCTAATACCAACTTGAATTGCACCTCCAATTCGTAACGTTCAAATGGTAGTTTACCACAGCAGGATACTGATGTAAATATTGTTTAAGGTGCTCTGTGTCTCTCAAAATCTGTTGCTTGAGTTCGGAGAGACTGGGGAAGGTAATTTCTGGACGCAAGAATCGCCAGAGATACACCAAAAAGCGCTGATTATACAGTTCCCGATACGCCAAGTCGGGCATGAAAAACTCGATAACCCGGCGTTTCCCTTTGTTCAACACCGAGGGTTTGGTACCACAGTAAACCAGAGCTGGTTGTCTGATCTCCTGGTCCCAACTTTCCACAACACCTGCATAAACTCCAGCTCGGGGCAATTTTTTCTGAGAAGGTGGGTAAATATTCCCGGTGGGAAACCCCAGCTTCTGCCCTATTCTTGCTCCAGGACGGGTCTTGCCGATAATGAAAAATGGGTAACCGAGCGCTGAATTCGCTTTTTCCACTAATCCCTGCTCGAGAAAGAACCTTATAAGTGAACTCGAGATAACGGTATCACCAAATTTGACTGGAGGCACAATTTCTACCTCAATACCTCTTTTGTTCAACTCTTCCTTGAGAAAAAAGGTGTTTCCTGAAGCCTGAAAACCAAAACGATAATTTGCACCCACAAATACCACAGAGGGACGATAAATCCGGTCCAAAATGTCAATGAATTCTCCAGGAGAGAGGAGTCGCAAGCGATTGTCAAACCTCCAGAAACGGAGAGTGCTTTCAGGGAAAAAAGACTTAAAGAGAAGAAATTTTTGCGAGTAAGGAGTTAAATACTTTACCACCCTGCTTCGAGTAATAAAATTACGAGGGTGAGGATAAAAAGTGATTACTTCCAGTAACTTGTTTCTCTTTTTTGCTTCCTGACTTGCAGCACGCAAAACTGCACGGTGTCCGGAGTGGACACCGTCAAAAAAGCCCAGTGCAATTATTTTACCCTTGACGGGCAAAAGATGGTTTTTGAGGAGTTTCATAATAGTTTATCTTTCAGCACGATTTCAGGCCTTAACGTACCTTCGAATACTTCTCCCAGACCCAAAAAGCGCTCGTCATGATATATTTTGTACATTCCTGGGGACGAAAACACTGGTGCCACCGGATTACCATTGATGAATCTCAGCGCTTCTTTTTCACCCAGATGTAGGTCAGAAATCCAGTAAAGAGCTTTATCCGGGGAAAGGCTGTGTGCCATAAGATAATCTGCAGTTAGCGTTTGCGAAGAGACGTCTATACTGTCTTTTACAGAAAAGTTACCCACTCGTTCCCTGAGCAATGAGGCAAGATATGCTCCTCTTCCAGTTACCCGACCAAGATCGTTGGCCAGCGCTCTTATATAAGTTCCACTTGAGCACTCCACCAAAATTTCTGCTTCCGCAAAAACACCTTCTTTAAAATCGATGAGCTCTAACTGATATATCGACACTTCTTTGGTTAGCTCAGGAATGCGTTCCCCTCGCCGCGCTTTTTTATAAAGGGGCTCACCTTGCAGCTTTCTTGCTGAAAAAGGAGGTATTTGCTGAATGATTTTCCCTTTAAAACGGGATAGAGCTGTTTCAAGTTCCCGCAAACTCAGGGGTCGGAAATCAAAACTTTCGATTTGCCCCGTCACATCATACGTATCAGTAGCAATACCGAAACGCAATCTGGCAAGGTAAGTCTTGGGCAAGGCCTGAAACAAAGAAGTTAACCTTGTAGCCTTACCCCAACATAAAAGCATTACTCCTCTTGCAAAGGGATCCAGAGTGCCTGTGTGCCCCACCTTTTGTCCCAGGATTTTCCTGGTCTTTTTCACAACCGACATGGAGGTAAGCCCAACCGGTTTGTAGAGGTTCAATAGGCCACCGTTTTCCAGCTGTCTCATAAGACGCTCTTTTTGGTTAATAGCTCCTGGTCAATGTAATTTCGAATAAATTGCAAAACCTGAATTTTAACTGTTTCGAAATTACCCGTTATCTTAAATCCAGCCGCTTTTTCGTGACCTCCCCCTCCAAAATGATGAACAATTGGTAAAAGGTTTAAGTCGTCTTGAGAGCGAAGACTGACTTTAAAGGAAGAAGGCTGAGTTTCCTTGAAAAGAACCGATAATCGGGAACCAGGTATAAAAAGACCATAGTCAACGATTCCCTCTGTGTCATCTTCATGGGCACTGGTAGTCTTAAAATCTTCTTGAGTAACATAAATAGAAGCTATTCCGCGTTCCGCATCGTATTCCATCTTGCTCAGGGCCCTACCCAAAAGTCTTAAGGCTTCCAATTTACGATATCGAAAAGCGTGCTTGATTATCTGCGACAAAGACGCTCCTTGTTGAGTCAACTCGCTTAATACCTCAAGCAAATAGGTGTTCATCTCCACAAACTGAAAGTTGCCTGTATCAGTGATGATCCCGGTCAAGATGCTGGTTGCTATTTCTCTGGTGAGCACAAAGTTATTTTCTTTAATCAATTTGTACAGAAGTAGACTGCACGAAGGAGCTTCAGGGTCCACCAGGTTTACATTGCCGAAATACTGATTGTCCGGGTGGTGATCAACGTTAACAATAATTTGGTAATCGCCGGCTGTTTCGGCTATTCGGCCAGTTCTTTTTAAATTGGAACAATCAACGACTACCAGGACTTCTTTCTTAAAATCAGAACTCGCGAATTTCTCTATGACATTTACGCCTGGTAGAAACTCGTAGAAATAAGGAACAGGAGCGTCATAAACAACTCTGGCTTTTTTATTAAGACCCTTCAAGAGGAAATAAACAGCCAGTGCTGACCCAATACCGTCACCATCTATGTTCTGATGAGAAGTGATCGTAAAATAATCTTTTTTCTTAAAAACATCAGCTACCTTCCGAAACGTTTCCTGCATCTTTATGCTCTTCCTTTTCAATACGTTTTATAAGTTCTACAACCTGAAAGGCTTTCTCCAGAGTGGAGTCTGGTACAAACTGTATCTCGGGCAAAGATTTTATCACCAATCTCTTAGAAAGCTCTCTTTTTATGAAACCCAGTGCTTTCTGCAAAGCTTTGAACTGCTCCTCGGAATTTGTTTCTGCAAATGAGGAGCTGATGAATATCTTGGCAAGCTTCAAATCCGGGCTTACTTCAACCCTTACAATGGTAAAGCGCTTGAGGCGAGGATCACTGGTTTGGGAGAGCAATATTTTGGATACTTCTCGCTTTATTAGCTCAGCCACTCGTTTAGGTCTCTGTTCTTTCATCAAATTCACCACGACTTTTCTTTTAGCTTTTTGCAACCACTTAATGGTTCTACGCTACCTGGTCAATATATCTCCGTATTCAGGCTAGTGATTTCAAAACGTCCGTCATCTTCAAGAAACAGAACAACCCGCTCGAGAAGATTCCGTACGCCAGCTTCGTCAATTCCAATGCAGGAAACACCGAGAACGCCTTCTTTATGATTTGTTCCATTGCTTTCTTCGATTACAGAAACGTTGAATTTATTACGCAATCGCTGCTTTACGGAATTCATGACTCTTCTTTTGTCTTTAAGAGAGAAGCTTTCATTAATAAAGATGTTAATTTGACAAACACCCACTCTCATTTTTCTTCACGAATGAGATAAGCCTCCAGTATATCTCCTTCTTTAAAATCCTCGAATTGATTCAGACCTACACCACACTCGTATCCCTGCGTTACCTCTTTCACATCGTCCTTAAATCGTTTGAGCGAGCTAATCTTTAGCCCTTCTTGGATGGTTTCCCCGTTTCTGATTACCCTAACCAGAGCATTCCTCTCCAGTTTACCATCTATTATATAGCAACCTGCAACTGTTCCAGTTCTGGGAATCTTGAAGACAGCCCTGACCTCGGCTCTACCTATTACTTCTTCCACCTTTACAGGCTCTTTCATCCCCTGGATAGCCCGCTGCAGATCTTCTATCAGGTCGTAAATTATCCGGTAAGTTCTCACATCCACCTTTTCTCTCTTTGCTGTTTTTGCCACTTCGTTGGGTAGTTTCACGTTGAAACCAATGATAACTCCCGAAGAAGCTGAAGCAAGCATTACGTCGGCTTCGGTTACATTGCCAACTCCTTTGTAAATCACATTCAGTTTCACTTCATCAGTGCTGAGTTGCGAAACCGCCTTCTCCACCGCTTCTAAGGAACCCTGAAAGTCGGCTTTAAGCAATAAATTTACTTCTTTGGTTTTACCCTCTTCTCTGGCAAACAGCTCTTCGAGCGATATCAGCTCCCTTTCAGGGGTCTTAAGGTTTTTCTCTCTTGCTATTTCTGCTCTCCGTTCGGCGATAATTCTGGCTATTTTCTCGCTTTCAGTAACCATTAGCTTCGTTCCCGCAGGTGGGAGGTCAGTAAAACCGACCACTTCCACAGGAGTTGATGGTTCCGCTTCCTTCATCGGTTTTCCAAGGTCGTTGAAAAGGGAACGGACTTTACCCCACGTGGTACCAGCAACAAAGTAATCGCCAACCCTCAAGGTACCTTCTTGTACTATAACTGTTGCCACCGGACCCTTACCGCGATCTATTCTGGATTCAATAGTAGTCCCTACAGCATGCCCTTCCTTTCTGGCCTTTAATTCCAGAAGTTCTGCCTGCAACAGAATCATCTCCAGAAGCTCGGCAATTCCCTTCTTCTGGAGAGCGGAGATATTGACACATATCGTTTCTCCTCCCCACTCCTCGGGTACCAGTCCCCTTTCAGCAAGTTGCTGCTTAACCCGGTCAGGGTTTGCCCCTGGTTTGTCGATTTTGTTAATAGCTACAATAATTGGGACATCGGCTGCGCGTGCGTGCTGGATTGCCTCTTCGGTTTGAGGCATAACTCCATCATCTGCAGCGACTACCAGAACAGCAATATCGGTAACCTGAGCGCCTCTGGCTCGCATGGAGGTAAACGCTTCGTGTCCTGGAGTATCTATGAAAGTAATTTTCTGGCCATTGATTTCTATCTGATATGCTCCAATTTTTTGGGTTATACCTCCAAGCTCGGATTCCGCAACTCTGCTTTTTCGAATGGCGTCCAGAAGCGTGGTCTTTCCGTGATCCACATGACCCAGTATAGTTACCACTGGGGGGCGAGGTTGGGGTTCAAAGCTTATAGCCTCAAGGATTTTTTTCTTAACGTCTTCTTTCCACTCTATCTCCCAACCTTGCTCTCGAGCCAGTTTTTCCAGAGCCAGGGGAGGCAAAGGGTTTCGAGTGTCGAAGATGATGTTCCAGTCTGCAAGGCGGATGATGATATCGTCAAGATCTTGGTTAAACAGTTTGGCAGCATCTCGCAAGGTAACTGGCGCATCAATAGTTATGGTACGCTCCTTCTTTTTTTGCAGTTCTTCCGCTCTTTTTCGGCGATAATCTATTTCTTCCTTGATGAGTTCCACCAGGTCATCATCAATGGAACTCATATGATTCTTAACTTCGGCACCCAGGTCTTTTAAAATGTCAATTAATTCACTGGTAGGTATACCAAACTGCTCAGCAATCTTGTATATCCTTATTTTGGGCATTTTCTACCTCCTTTCCCTCCAGAGAGTTTGTTAGCAGGTGCTTTTTAAGATTTTCAATCAGTGTTTGAAATTCTTTTTGGGAACACTCCGTTTTCAAAGCCTGCGAAATTCCTTTAAGATTTATTCCGGCAACGCATTCTGGTTTAGGACATACATAAGCTCCTCTACCCGCCTTTTTGCCGGTATCGTCCACCAAAAGCTCTCCCTGGGGGGTCTTCACTATCCTTATTAGCTCCTTTTTGGGTTTTCTTTCACGACACCCTACACACATTCTAAGGGGTATCCTGCGTTTCTTCACCATCACCAATCTCCTCTTCTTCGCCAACAGGTATTCCCTTAATATCTATTTTCCATCCTGTTATTTTTGCCGCAAGTCTTGCGTTTTGACCCTCTTTCCCAATAGCCAGGGAAAGCTGGCTTTGGTCTACGTATACCGTAGCAACCCGCTGCTCTTCGTCAAGCTCAACCCTTTTTACTTCGGCAGGATTGAGGGCTTCAGCAATAAACTCTTCTGGTCTTTCGCTCCATAAAATAATGTCAATCTTTTCTCCTCGTAACTCGTCTATGATATTTCTTATTCGAGACCCTCTGTTGCCAATGCAGGCACCAATGGGGTCGATTTTTTTATCGCGTGCCTCGACTGCTACTTTAGACCTCACTCCAGGCTCTCTGGCTATCGCTTTTATGTCAACCAGTCCATCGTGAATTTCGGGGATTTCGAGCTCCAGAAGTCTCCGCACCAAGCCAGGGTGTGTCCTGGAAAGAATGATTTTTGGTCCTTTGGTAGTTTTACGCACTTCTACAATGTAAAACTTCATTCTCCCTCCAGGACGATATACCTCGGATGCAACCTGCTCTGGAGCAGGAAGAATGCCGGTGGTCTTCCCAAGATCCACTATGATGTTGTTCCCCTCCTGATAGCTAATCAGACCGGTAATCACTTCTCCTTCTTTTTCATAAAATTCTTCATAAATCAGCTCTCTTTCAGCCTCTCTAATGCGCTGCAAAATCACCTGTTTCGCAGTTTGAGCAGCGATTCTTCCAAAGTTGTGAGGGGTTATCTCCACTTCAACCCAGTCTCCAATGTCAGCTTCCAGGCCCTGTTTTCTAACTTCTGTTAGAGAAATTTCGGTTGCCCGATCTTTGGGGTTCTCCACCACCAGTTTTTTGGCCAGTACCTTTATTCTTCCACTCACCGGGTCAATAACTACAGATACCCCTTTGTGGGAACTCTTAAAATTCTTGCGATATGCTGACAAAAGTGCGGCTTCCACAGCCTGCTTAAGGGTCTCTTTTGGAATGCCTTTAGTTTTTTCTATCTGCTCTATGGCCTCAAATATTTCTCTACTCATGCTAACCCCCTGTCTGATGAGGTTAAACCCTGCCCTTGGCGAACGTCACAAAAAAAGAACAAAGAGTGGGCCGTAACCCACTCTTTTGAAATCAAAGGACGTCTCGCACAATATTTTAAGGCAATTTTTGTCTTAATGCAAATTTATCGTCTCAGCTAAAAGCTGATCGCAGTTGAAATTATTTACTAAAGTGAGACCTATTTCTTTTCATTAAGAAATGCAACACAGGATATCCAATAGCCAAACAGGCGATACTTTCTCCCAGCATGATATAAGCCACTGAATACCAGTAAGGCACTTTCAAAATAAAAGCGAGGTAGGCAGACACACCAAAAGCATTGAGAAAAATGGGAGGTAGTGGAGCAAGCCATGCCCTGGGTGCTCGAGAAGTCAGGTATCCAGCAAGCAAGGTGAGTAGGCTTCCAAAAATGACATCGTATATTCCTATGTTACCTGCAAGGTTGGCAAGCAAACATCCCAGAGTGAGCCCCCAGATGGCTTCAGGATAAATGAAAGGCAAAACAGTAAGAGCTTCCGCCACTCTCACTTGGATTGGTCCATAGGAAAGAGTGTAGAAAGGAGGAAGCACAGTGAGAACAACATAAATGGCGCAGATAAAAGCGGCTCGAATTAATTTTTTCATTTACGCTGCCTCCATTGACTGAGATTGAGTTTAATATATTATAGAAAAAACATTCTTGAAAGAACGAACCAAATTGAAAAGAGAGAACAATAAAAAGAAAAAATCTACGTCATTTTTGCGGTGGGTATTTGCTTCTTTTCTGGTGGGTTTGTTAACCGGGATTGTTGCTGTGGGATTGGCCTGGTTTCTTTGGGGAAGCGAGCTCAAAGCGGTATCCGCCCAGATTGACAGTTTCCGACCCAAATTCACCACCCGGATTTACGATGCAAGAGGTCGCCTGGTGGACGAGGTTTTTGTGGAAAATCGCGAGTTTGCCAGTTTTGAAGAAATACCAGAAATCTTAAAAAAAGCGTTCATTGCCAGCGAGGATCAGCACTTTTATTCTCATCCCGGTGTCGACTTAACGGGTATTGTACGAGCCTTTCTGGCTAACATCGAAAGAGGTTGGGGAGCTGAGGGAGCAAGCACGATAACACAACAGCTGGCCCGAAACCAGTTTCTGGAACTTAGAAAAACTTTCGATAGAAAAATCAAAGAAGCCATGCTTGCCATTCTGCTGGAAAAAAAGTATCCCAAGGAAAAGATACTTGAAGCCTACTTGAATCAGATTTACTTTGGACATGGTGCCTATGGAGTCAAGAGTGCCGCTCGGGTTTTCTTTGGGAAAGACCTTTCCGAGCTGAATCTTGCCGAATGTGCCATGTTAACCGGGATAGCCCGTTCACCGTACAACTTTTCCCCTTATATTGACTTCGAAGCAGCGCAGAGACAGCAAAGAAGGGTCCTGGAAAGAATGCAGGAGTTGGGATTTATTACCCAGAAACAGAAGGAAGAGGCTTTAGCAACACCCATCGTACTTGCGGGTCTTGAAAAGAAACACTCACCAGCCCCCTATTTTGTCGATTTTGTTTTGAAAGAGCTTTTAAAGCTTTATGACGAAGAAATGGTTTTTGGAGGAGGCCTAAAAGTATACACTACCTTGGACCTTGATTTACAGAAAAAAGCAAAGGAAGCACTTCTGGAAAGTGGTTTTCAGGGGGCCATACTGTGCATGGACCCTGCTACAGGCTTCATTAAAGCTATGGTTGGCGGCAGAGACTATCAGGAAAGTAAGTTCAACCGTGCCTACCAGGCACATCGTCAACCCGGTTCTACTTTTAAGCCCTTCATCTATACTGCAGCCATGGACAGTGGTTTTACACCCAGTAGCATCATCGTCGATGAACCAATCACTTTTCCCAATGGATGGGAACCTCAAAACTATGACCGTCGCTTTCGAGGTGAAGTAACCTTAAGAGAAGGGCTCGAAGAATCCATCAACATTGTAGGCATTAAGCTACTCCAGGAAGTTGGCATTGATAGGGTTATCGAATATGCAAGGAAAATGGGTATACAGAGTCCGTTGCGCAAAGATCTCTCTCTGGCTTTGGGCACCTCTGAGGTAACGCTTCTTGAGCTGGTGAGGGCTTACAGTGCTTTCGCTAACCAGGGTAAAATCCCGCAACCTGTAGCCATACTTAGAGTCGAAGACTTCGATGGTAAAGTGATTTATTCTAACTCTCCTTCAGTTAGGCAAGCTATCTCTCCTCAAACCGCTTACATTATGGCCCGACTCTTGGAAGGAGTCCTCCTGAGAGGTACCGGTAAGCGAGCCTACTTTGGTCGACCCGCTGGTGGGAAAACTGGAACCACTGAAGACTACGTTGATGCCTGGTTTATCGGCTTTTCTCCTCAACTGGTTTGCGGAGTCTTTGTTGGCAATGATGATCGTACTCCTCTTGGTCCCAGTAAAACGGGAGGTGTAGTTGCTGCTCCCATTTTCAAAAAAGTTATGGAAGCTTATCATCGGGATCTTCCGGTCAAAGATTTTACTAAGCCTTCCGGGGTTGTAGAGCTGGAGGTTTGTGCTAAAAGTGGGCTCCTTCCTTCTTCCACTTGTCCTCGCGTGAAAACCGCTTTCAAGGAAGGTACAGAACCAACCTTTATCTGCAATCAGCTACATTGATTAAACACTCTACTTGAGCTTTACCACGGTTACTCCTAAACCACCCTCTTGAGGAGTTCCAGTACGGAAACTTTCTACAAAGGGCTGCTGCTTCAAGTATTCATGAGTAATTTTACGCAAAACTCCTTCTCCTTTACCGTGGATTATGTACACTGTTTTAAAACCAGCAACGAGGGCTCGATCCAGGTATTTTTCAAGCTCCATGAGTGCTTCCTGCTGGGTAAGTTTGCGTATTTCCAGTTCGTTGGTAATAGTCTTTTTTGAGGGGACAGACACCCTTACTGGGGAAGAGTTTTGAAAAGCTTCTTCTTGTTCCACACTCTTCAGTTCACCTTTAACTATTTTGTCCAAGGGAACTTTTACTTTTTGGCCCTTGATTTCCACAATAGCTCTTTTTTTCCTCGTATTTACAGAAATTACTCTACCCCACTTTTGAAAGTCGGGGAGATAAACGTGTTCCTCTCTTTCGGGAACATAAGCTTTCTTTTTCTCCTCAGCCTCAACCTGCAAAGCTTGAAGATGTTTTTTGCTCTGAGCGATTACTTCTTTAAGTTCCTGATAAACGGTCTCATTCAAGGCGTTTTCCTTTCGCAATTTACCCACCTTGTTGGCTATTTCCTGTTGAGTTTTACGAAGATATACCTGCATTGTGGCAGCGAACTCCGCTACCACTTCTTTTCTCTTCTTTTCGAGTTCTTCTTGAAGCAAGTGCAGCTCTCGTTCCTTGCTGCTAAGCCTTTCCTCTTTTTCTCGAAGCCTGGATAGAATCTCTTCCATTTCTTTCTCTTTTTGTTCAAGCGAAAGCAGAAGGTTGTTGACCACCAAGTAATCCTGGTCTATTTTCTGCAATGCTCTTTTTATAATTTCCTCAGGCATGCCTATAAGTTCAGCTACCTTAATACCAAAGCTACTACCAACCTTTCCTGTCTTAAGCTTGAAGGTCGGCCTAAGAGTAACTGGATCAAATTCTAAAGAAGCAGACTTGATTTTTTGGTTTTTGTCGAAGGCAAATTTAATTTTAGGCAAGTGCGTGGTAGCAACACAGAGAACACCCTTTTCAGCCAGGAACTCTAAAAGGGCAACGCCCAGTGCAGAACCTTCTTCGGGGTCGGTGCCACTTCCAATCTCGTCGATAAGAAAAAGGGAATCGGGTTTGAGTTGAGATATAGCTTCCTTTAATTTAGACATTCTGGACGTGAAAGTGCTCAGATTGTTTTCCAAGTTCTGATGATCTCCTATATCCACATATATTTCTTCGAGCAAGGGAATAACTGAACCTTCCCCAAGAGCTGGTGGAATACCACAATGCGTAAGGTACACGTTCATGGCCAGAGCTTTGATGAGAACAGTTTTCCCCCCCGCGTTAGGTCCGCTAACCACCATGACCGGTTGTGACGAGTTTATATCAAGGTCAAAAGGTACAGCTTTTTCCCCCAAAAGAGGATGTCTACCCTCTTTGATGTACAACTGGTTTTTACTCAATGACGGAACACAGCCTTTCCAGGTGCAAGCAAGCGTTGCTTTGGCCTTAATGAAATCGAGCTGAACCAGGTTGTAAAAGCTACGTTGAAGAGCTTCGAGCTGAGTGCGCAGCAGGTCGGAAACCCGGCTAAGTATGCGCAGTATTTCTTCCTGTTCCTGAGAACGAAGGATTTCAATCTGATTATTTAGCTGCAAAATGGGTTGGGGTTCGATAAAGACGGTTGAACCGCTCGAAGAGGAATCTATGACAATTCCCTGAATCTTAGAAGCCTGGCTTGCTTTAACAGGTATAACATATCTTCCCCTGCGGACAGTATGTATTGCCTCCTGCAATAGTTTTTTTTCGTAGTAATGTCGAACCAAATTTCTCATTACTTGCTCTATTTCTGCCTGAAGGTGCTGGATCCTGGTTCTAATCTTAAGTAGATTGGCACTGGCTGTATCCAGAACCTTGCCCTCAGGAGATACTGTCTTCTCAAGTTCTCTTTTGACCTCACTCAGGTCATCAATTTTCTGGAAATATTTTTTTAGAGAAGGATATTTCTCATCAAGAGACAAAGAACGAACGGTGTTTTTTAGATTAGACGCTATACTGGAGAGACGGAGTATTTTGATTAACTCTTCAGGGTATAAAATACTTCTTTCTTTTGAAAGCTTGTTCAGGGTTTCCCGCAGGTCCTCAAGCTGGTCGAAGTCCAGGCGAGTGTCAAAAGTTAGCATCTCCATATACTCTTTAACTTCCCATAAGCTCTGGGCAATTTCTTCACTCGAAGCGAGAGGTTTTATCTGCATGACCCATTCCCGGGTCAAGCCACAACTGCAGCTTTTAGAAAGCCTTTCAACGATTTTATGAAAATCAAAACTCTTCAAGATCTCTTGAGAAAGTGCTTTCATCTTCTTCCAGACCTTTTTGAAATATATCCTGTAAAAGCTCGGTGTTCGGTATCTGGGCGGTCCAGGAATACAAATAGATTAGCGAAGGCTTAGTTATTTCCTTGTACAGGAAAGAGTGTTTCACTCCCCTGTCCAGGAAATCCAAAAACTGAAAGTTCGCTATTAGCACCGTTATAACTATAACCCAGAGGACACCCTTGACTATTCCAACCGGTATTCCCAGTAGAGAATCAACCCAGGTAACACCCAGAGTCTTGAAAAGGGTGCGAAAGCGAATGCCGATCCAGGAGAGTACAAAAACGCTGGGCAGAAAAAAGAGTAAAAAACCAGCTATTAACAACAACAAACCATTACTTACGGGCAGTAAAAAACCAGCTACCTGTGCTCCCCATCTTAACCCCAGAATAACTCCGACAACCACTCCGCATAGACTCAAAAACTCCCGACTGAACCCCCGTACCGAACTCACAACAATGTTCAGCAAAATTATAACGAATCCAATCAGGGTGTACCAATCAGTGATCAAACGTCACGAATTCCTCCCTTAGATGTACCCCCTTTACTTGCTTCAGTTCGCTTTTGATGCCTGAAATCCATTCTTCAACTTCTGTTTCATCAAGCGTCTTTTGGGAAGAACGAAAAACAATGCGGACAGAAATTCCCTTTTTGCCAGGCGGAAGGGGTTTGCCCTGAAACAGATCAAAAATTTCTATTTTTTCAACCGGGATAGCTTCTGAAACCACTTTTGTTCTAATTATTCTCTGAATTTGCTGCCACGATATATCGATATCAGTTACCAGAGAGATGTCCCGGTACGCTGCTGGAAAAGCTGGTATTTCTCGCAACTTAAACTCGTTTTCAGATGGAACCAATTCAAACAATTCCTGGAGAGAAAGTTCGCAAACAAAAACCTTTCCCCAGAAATCAAACTTCTTTACCAGTTCTCCACTAAGCTTGCCTACCCAGCCCAGATTTCGCCCTTTAACTTTCAGCGCGCAGGAAAAAGGCTCTTCGAGAAAAGGATAAAATCGAGGCACAAGTTCGAAGTCTTCGTTGCCAACACCACTGATTTCCAACACTTCTTCGATTAAGCCTTTCAGAGCGAAAAAGTCTTGTTCTCCTTCTTTGCTCCATAACAATGGCCTTGAGTTACCACAAAGCGCCACAAAAATTGCGTTAGTTTCAGAAAATGGCTGATCTGCTCCCTTGTCCAGACGCGAGAAGGTTTTACCTATTTCAAAGAGACCCCAATCGGAATTCCCTACAGTTACGTTGTTTTTTATGACCTCTATTGCAGAACACAGAAGAGCAGGGCGTAACACAGAGTGTTCTTTGGTGATGGGGTTATTTATGGTTACCAATCTCTCCCTAAAACCAATAGCTTCTGCCGTCTGCTGATTAATTAGGGAGAGAGAAATAATCTCTTTCAAGCCTCGATTGACTAAAAAACTCCTGATTTTTTCTTCGTATTTCTTGTGAGGATACGGATTCCCCGGATCGAAAGGAAAACTGGGTATCGTGGCAGGAATTTTGTGGTAACCGGTGATTCTTCCTATCTCTTCTGCAAGGTCTACCTCCTGGGTAATATCGTGCCGCCAAGAGGGAACTGTGACTTGAAAGGAATCTTGCCTTTCAAAACTTATTTCAAAACCAAGTCGCTCCAAAATGGAAACGACTTCCTGTTGTGAAGTTTCAAAACCCAGGATTTCTTCAATCCCCCTTTTTTTGCAGGTAATGACTCTTTTTTCTCGAGGTAGGCTTCCAGCCAGCAACCACTGCCTGTTAATGCGACCACCAGCCAGCCTTTGCATCAAGTGCAAGGCTCTCTGGGAAGCAAATAGTACCATTCCGGGATCCACTTTCCGTTCAAACCTCGAAGAAGCCTCAGTTCGTAGACCAAGCTGCCGCGAGGTTTTTCTCACCGAATGAGGGGCAAAAATTGCTGCCTCCAAAAAGATGGAAGAAGTGTGATAAGTAACTTCAGAATCCAAACCTCCTATTACACCCGCAATCGCTATGGCCGAAGTAGCATCTGCAATCACCAGATGGGAAGGATTGAGAGTGCGCTCTACTCCATCGAGGGTCCATATTTTTTCACCAGAGAAGGCTCGGCGGATGATTACCTTCTTACCGCGAATTTGCGCGGCATCGAAAGCATGAAGAGGCTGTCCGGTCTCCATCATAACCAGATTAGTAATGTCCACCACGTTGTTTATGGGTCTGAGTCCAAATAGACAGAGTTCTTTTATGAGCCACCAGGGAGAGGGTTTTATTTCAACATCCCTGACCAGTTTTCCAGAATAAAACGGGCAAAGCTCTTCGTCCTGATTTTCTATGGTAAATTCTTCTTCCCAGTCTTCTTCGCTCAAGGTCACTTCCGGAAGGATAGGCTCCAATCCAAAGCCCGCCCCGATTTCGCGAGCAAGCCCCGCTACGGAAAGACAATCACCTCGGTTAGAGGTTATTTCCAAATCCAGGATGGGGTCATTTCCAATCAGAATTTCAAACAGAGGTTCTCCCTCGGGAATTTCGGAGTCGATAACTATAAGAAAGGGAAAGAGCGTATCATTTTTTCCGTCTTTCCAGGGTACAGGGGAAGGTCTATTCCCATCGCTTAAATTAATCATTACTTTACTACCTAAGGGCGGTACCCCCCACTCTTCCACCTTGATTTGGTAGATTTCAGAACCACACTTGACTGTGCAATACGCAATACCGTTTGCTTTTTGAATCTCAGTAAGCACTGCTGAAAACAGGCGTTCTTCAAATAGCTCCTTAGGATATGAAATTCTCTCCACCGTGAGCCCCTGATTGGTAAGCTTGTCAGCCAATTCTTCCGGTGAAAAAGAAACATCGTCCAGTAAGAACCTTTTCAATACTGCAATGGGTAGCTTCATATTGCCTTTCTCCTATCGAAAGGTTTTGAACTGGTCAAGGAAACGTACATCGTTATTATAAAACCATCTGATATCGGGAATACCATATTTTAACATGGCAATTCTTTCTACACCCATTCCAAAAGCAAAACCCCGGAAGCGTTCAGGATCATACCCACCATTTCTTAAGACCTGAGGATGGACTAATCCCGCTCCCATTATTTCCAGCCATCCGCTATAACCACAGGAGCGACAACCCTCCCCCCCACACACGCCACAACTGATATCCACTTCACAACTTGGCTCGGTAAAGGGGAAATAGCTGGGTCGAAAACGTACCTCGCGTTCCTCTCCAAATAGCCTTTTCGTAAAAACCTGAATGGTGCCCTTAAGGTCTCCCATGGATATCTTCTCTGCAACCACCAACCCTTCTACTTGATGGAACATGGGGCTGTGCGTTGCATCAAACGCGTCTCTGCGAAAACACTTTCCAGGGACTATGACCTTGATGGGAGGCTGGTATTTTTGCATCACTCTTATCTGTGCTGGGGAAGTGTGGGTGCGCAGCAAAAAGTTATCCTCGAGATAAAATGAATCCTGTTCGTCTCGTGCTGGGTGGTCAGCAGGTATATTCAAAGCTTCAAAGTTGAAATATTCAGTCTCTATTTCAGGACCTTCTTCAACGCGGAACCCCAGAGTTTGGAAAATCTCTATAATTTGCCGTAAAGTGATAGTCAGAGGATGAAAAGAACCACACCAACTCCTTTTGCCAGGAAGGCTCAGGTCAACAGTCCTTTCGGTCTGGGCTCTGGCTTTTATTTCTTGAGCCTTTTTCTCGAGCAAAAAGGAAATTTTTTCTTTGAGTTCGTTCAGCTTCCCACCTATAACCTTTCTTCCCTGTGGCTCCAAGTCTTTCAGGTTTTTGAACAACTCATTAATTTTACCCTTGCGACCTATAAACTTGCCCTTCAACTGGTTCAATGAAGATAAGTCCTCAATGTTTTCCAGTTCCTTGAGGAACTCAGAATAATAGGAGTCAAAATCCACATTCTGGATTTTCATTCTCGCTTTTTGCCTCCCAGACAAAACTCGAGTGGTCTGCAGAAAACAGGCTCCTGGTGAGCTTTTGCAGACCACTCGAATGGTAACTAAAGGTTGCTTTTGGCTATTTCAACGAGTTTCGAGAAAGCAGAAGGATCCGCAATGCAAAGGTTAGCCAAATTCTTGCGATCCACATTGATACCTGCTTTTTTAAGGGCTCCGACAAACTTACTGTAACTCATCCCTTCCTGACGAACTGCAGCGTTGATACGCACTATCCATAGCCTTCGGAAGTCTCTCTTTTTGTTCCTACGATCACGATAAGCATAAGCGAGAGACTTAATAACCTGTTCCTTGGCACGACGGTAAGAACGTGAACGAGCCCCGCGATATCCGCTGGCCATTTTCATGATTTTCTTTTTTCTGTGTCGAGAAACAACACTGTTTTTTACTCTGGGCATTTTCCAATTCACCTACCTCTTTAACAATAAGGAAGAACCGCTTTTATTCTTTTCTGCTCAGCCCCAGCGAGTACCACTGCTTTTCTCAATCTGCGTTTCCTTTTGCGACTCTTTTTAGCAAGAAGATGGCTTTTGTAAGCCTGAGACCGTTTCACTTTTCCGTGGGCAGTTATTTTAAATCGTTTGGCTGCTCCCCGATGGGTTTTCATCTTAGGCATCCTTTTTTCCTCCTCATTTTTTGGGTGCCAGAGTTACAGAAAGATTTCTTCCTTCCTCTTTTATATCATGTTCCTGTTTGCTGATTTCCTTTAAATCGTTAATAATTCTTTGCAAAAGCTCGACACCTTTCTCTTTAAAGGCCATCTCTCGACCTCGAAAACGGACTGTAAACTTAACTCGATTCCCGTCTTCGAGAAATCGTATGGCGTTTTTAAGTTTTACCTGGTAATCATGAACGTCTATTTTGGGACGCATAGTAAGCTCTTTTAATTCCGAACCTTTCTGCTTCTTGCGAGACAACTTAGCCTTTTTCTCTTTTTCATACTTAAACTTTCCATAGTCCATGATACGACACACCGGTGGGTTGGCGTTGGGTGCGACTTCAACCAGGTCTAAACCAGCTTCCTCGGCTAAAAGCAATGCTTTTTTCAAGGGCACTATACCTATTTGATGCCCCTCTGCGGAGATAAGTCGTACCTCTTTAGCACGAATTTGGTTGTTTACCCGATACTTAATTTCTACTATAATTATCGCCTCCTCAAGCCTGGCATTTTTCTGCAAGGTAGCAAAAAAATATCATATTTGATTTAGTTCAGTCAACCTTTTGATTTTCAACAATTTTCAGACTACCAGGAAAGTGACAGGCCACCCAATGGCCTGGCTGGACTTCAAGTAGATCCGGTTCCTGCGAAGCACACAAAGGCTGACTGACTGGGCAGCGGGTGTAAAAACGACAACCCGCAGGGGGATTTATAGGGCTTGGAACGTCACCTTTGAGAATGATCCTTCTCACCTTGTAGTCGGGATTTGGAACGGGTACCGCGGAAATAAGAGATACTGTATAGGGATGAAGAGGATTTTCAAAGAGCGCTTCTTTGGAAGCAATTTCAACCGCCTTACCCAGATACATTACCATAATGCGGTCGCATATGTACCTGACTACGGCCAGGTCGTGAGAAATAAAAATATAAGTTAGAGAAAATTCATCTTTTAAGTCCTTAAGCAGGTTAATTATCTGGGAACGAATGGATACATCCAGCGCTGAAACGGCTTCATCAGCGATGACCAGTTTCGGTTTCAGTGCCAGAGCTCTTGCAATGCCTATTCTCTGTCTTTGTCCCCCCGAAAACTCGTGGGGATATCTTTTGAGGACGTCTTTCGATAGGCCCACCTTTTCAACCAAAACCTCAACCATTGCTTTCCTTTCTTGCGCGTTCCCTATACGATGTGTTGACAGTCCTTCTTCGATAATGGCTCCCACGCTCATGCGGGGGTTTAAGGAGCTGAAGGGATCCTGGAAAATCATTTGAATATTACGCCTCAGCTTGCGAAGTTCAGAATCAGACAGCGAGAAAACATCCTGGTTTTCAAAAAGGACTTTTCCCGAAGTTGGAGTGTGGAGCTTGAGCAGGGTCATACCCAATGTGCTTTTTCCACATCCTGACTCCCCAACAATGCCAAAAGTCTCACCCTGTCTTACTTGAAAGCTCACCCCGTCCACTGCTTTGACAAAAGCCACTGTTTTCCTAAACACTCCAGCCTTTATGGGAAAATATTTTTTTAGGTTTTTTACCTCAAGGATGAATTCAGAATTTCTCATCCTCTGGCTCTCTCTTCAGTATTAATTTTTTGCCAGAAGTGGCAATAGACAAAATGCTCTCCCTCAAGGTGAATTCGCGGTGGATCTTCAGCGCACTTTGTTTCCGCAAAAGCGCAACGGTTACGAAACCTACAACCCTCTGGAAAAGACAAAGGATCTGGAACCATACCCGGAATGCTTTCCAACCTTTCCTGTTCAGTATCCAGGCGAGGTATAGAGCGCAAGAGCCCCAGAGTATAGGGATGGGTTGGTTTTTTAAAGACTTCAAAGCGCGTCCCTTCTTCTACAATTTTTCCAGCGTACATCACCACTACCCTATCAGCAAGATCGGCTACAATTCCCAAATCGTGAGTGATGAGTATTACTGCCATATTTAACTTTTTTTGCAAGTCTTTGATAAGTTCCAGAATCTGGGCTTGGATGGTTACATCCAGAGAAGTTGTCGGCTCATCGGCAATAAGCAATTTGGGATGGCAGGAAAGAGCCATCGCAATCATGGCCCTCTGTTTCATGCCTCCTGAAAGCTCGTGGGGATATTCGTAAAGCCTTTTTCTTGGTTCAGGAATACCAACCAGCCTTAACATTTCTTCAGCTCGTCTTTCAGCTTCTTTTCTGCTCACTTTCTGATGAAGCATAATTGCCTCCATTATCTGGTCTCCAACGGTGTATACCGGATTTAAAGCTGTTGCTGGTTCCTGAAAAATCATGGATATCTCTTTACCCCGTATCTCCTGCATTCTGCTTTCTGGCAACGCAAGCAAATTTTGCTCTTGAAAAATTATTTCGCCACTCTTTATAAGGCCATTAGGATCAATTAATCTCAGAATGGCCAGGGAAGTTACGCTCTTACCACAACCAGATTCCCCAACCAGAGCAAGCGTTTCACCTTCTCTTACTTCGAAATTGACTCCATCTACCGCTTTCAACTCTTCCTTGTTTTCGTTATAAAAGTAAACTCGAAGATTCCTGACGATTAGCAGGCTTTTTCTTTCCAATTGGGTTACCTCTTACATTTTTAGTCGCGGATCGAAAACGTCTCTTAAGGCGTCACCGACTAAATTCCACGATAGAACGAAAAGCACCATAGCTGTTCCAGGAAAAACGGTCATGTACCAGTACTTAAGCGCTTCGCCCTGACCACCCAGCATCCAGTTGCGAGCATAGTTGAGCAGTGCTCCCCAATCGGCATAACCCTGGGGAGCTCCCACTCCCAGAAAGCTCAGTGCAGAAGCAGTTATGACCAGCGAACCCATACGCATGGAAGCTTGAATCAATACGGGAAATATGGTATTGGGCAAGACATGGCGCATAATTATCTTGAAGTCTCTAACTCCCAGAGCTTTGGCAGCCATAACGTACTGCTCTTCCTTAACCTGGAGTATGTTGCCCCGAATCAATCTTGCCGGATACATCCAGCTAAAAGCAATCATAGCAATCATCACCTTGTCAAGACCAGTACCCAGGATAGTGGTCAGCACCATTGCGGCCACCAGAAAAGGAACGGCAAGAAATATGTCAGTAATTCTCATCATCACTTCGTCAAGCAATTTTCCAAAGTACCCCGATATGGAACCAACAATTAATCCAATAACTGTAGAAATGAGCGTCACTATAATGCCTATTTTGAACGCAGTTCGGGTGCCCCAGATGACACCGTAGAAGATGTCTCTTTTACCAGCCACTCCAAAAGGGTGTTCCGGAGAAGGAGGTTGGGGGTTAGAACTCCAGGTGACAACGGGCATCAAATAAGGATCTCTCCCCGGCTTCGGTGGTGCAATGAGTGGTGCCAGAAGAGCGATGACCACAAAAAAAACTAAAAGAGAAATGCCCAGTATGGCTGACGCGTTGGAAAAAAGTTTCTTAAGAATTCTGCGAGTTTCTGCTCTCAACTTTTATTCTAACCTCACCCGAGGATCAATTAAGGCATAAGAGATGTCTACCAACAGATTGCCTATTACCAGTATAAAGCCAAAAAACAGCGTTCCTCCCATGATGGAGGCGTAATCAAGTTGCTGAGCAGCAAGTGCCATAAAGCTCCCTATGCCCGAACGATTGAAGATAGTCTCTACAATAACTGTTCCGGCGAGAAGACCAATAATGGTCTGTCCGCTTACCGTAGCCACAGGAATCATAGCATTGCGTTTGGCATGCTTGTTAATAACTACTCTCTCAGCTAAGCCCTTTGCTCGAGCAGTTCGTATATAATCTCTTTGTAGAACCTCAAGCATTGAGGAACGAGTTATTCTCAAGATAAAAGCAAAACCGACGTAGACCAGCGTCAAAACCGGACCGGCCAGATGCCGCAGGGCATCTACAAAAACATCAATTCTACCGTTGAGTAAGGCATCAACAGTTGGCATACCAGTTATTTGCCTGAAGGTCGGCGACTTAATCACTTCCTCTGCCCATATACTTAGAGTGCCAGGCGGAAAGACTCCCAGGGTGCTGTAAAAGACCATGAGCACCAGCAATCCGAAAACAAAGTCTGGGAAAGACCATCCTACCACCGCAAATATGCGCAGACTGTGATCAAGAAAACGATTATGATGGAGTGCTGAAAGAATGCCCATCCAGGTACCAAGCAGGATAATGGGTATTACTGCAAAGATGGTGAGTTCCAGCGTGTAAGGGAAGCGCTTTAGAATAGCTTCATACACTGGTTCTTTTCCAACGTATGACCAACCCAGGTTTCCACTGAATAGGTTCTTAACCCAGCGTGCGTACTGAACAATGATCGGATCATCCAGGCCATACAGTTCGATTAATTTATCGAGGTCTGCACCTTTCAAGCGTTCAGGGCTGTTAATAAAAGTGGCCAGGCGTTGATAAGGACTCAAGGTTCCAATCATCAAAAAAACGATAAGCGATATACCAAACAAGGTTAAAGGTAAAAACAAAAGTCTTCTAATGATATAAAAAATCATAATCTCTGATCGTGCTCCCTCTCATTTTGCAAGAAGAGGGGATTGTGTAATCCCCTCTTCTTGCAAGGTTTAAGGTTACTCCTCTTTCCACACTCCGTCAAAGTTAACCGCACCCGGACGCATAGGATTGAACATCCATCCCTTCACCCAGCTTCGCATAGCAAAAATATCTATGGGCTGATAGAAGGGGATACCCAGCGCGTTTTCGTAAGCGATTTTCTGTATCTCTTCGTAAAGTTTTTGCCGTTCTTCCGGGTTAGTTTTAGCTATTGCTTCTTCAATGAGAGAATCGAGGTTTTCCTGGGCAAACTTTATAAAGTTTTCGCCCTGAGTGGTTCCATATACACCGTTACTGTGATAGTAGGTAAAAATGAAATTGTGAGGATCTGGATAGTCTGCCAACCAGCCGATTACAAAAGCGGGCAACTGGCCACTTCGGTAAGCGTCGAGATAGGTCGGCCACTGCACTCCTTGCACTTCTATCTTGAATTTGGGATTCAAGGATTCGATGTTTTCCTTAAGCATTTCACAAGCAGTCTGGCGAGCTTC
Source organism: Atrimonas thermophila (assembly GCF_045864955.1). Classification (GTDB taxonomy): domain Bacteria; phylum Atribacterota; class Atribacteria; order Atribacterales; family Thermatribacteraceae; genus Thermatribacter; species Thermatribacter velox. The sequence goes on from NZ_AP028803.1 coordinate 758,107, forward strand.
GTTACCAGTATTGTAAAGGAGAGTTAATTTGAAGCCCTTTTCCCATATTTCTCCGTTCCAGGCCTTTTGAAGTTCTTCCTTAGCTTTTTCAAGGTCAAACTGGTACATGGGTAAGTTTTCGTTATATCCCAGAAGACCTCTGGGGAGTACCGACGGTATTCGGTATGCATACCCGTTAAGAACTTCGTTGATAAAGGTTTCATAGTCAAATGCGTAGCAGAAAGCCTTGCGTACATGGATGTCGCTGAAAAAGTCGGGGGGGATACCCTCTCCGTCGAGCTTTCCGCTACCCAAATATTTACTTTCTGGAACCACATTCCAGTTGAAGTGCATCGCGGTTATAACCAGACGTGCACCTTCGCGGATAACTACGTTTTCCATTCCCTTGACCTGATCTAAGTACTGGAGTGGAGTGTAAATCTGGTCAGCATCTCCTGCTTCAAGCATGGCCCTGCGGGTGCTCCATTCATCAATACCCCAGATGATGGCTTTGGCAATTTTGGGCTTTTCTCCCCAGTAATTTTCATTGCGCACCAGGGTTACCTTCTGTTGGGTTCTGTCCCACTCAGAAAGTACGAAAGGCCCGGTGCCGATTGCCTTTTCGTAAAGGGGACTTTCTTCTTTTTTGAGGTTGTGGTACTTCCACCATCCTTCCGGCTTTCCGTCCCAAAGACCCAGCTCCACACAGGTTTCTTTATCAAGGATTGCACCCCAGCTTGCGTTCTGGGCCAGTATACTCAGGAACGGGGCGAAAGGTCTCACCAGGTGAAACACTACATTATCCCCCTCTACTTCTATTGCTGGGTCAATGTATTGATTGTAAAAATCAACCAACTTTTCTTCGTAAGCAGGGTCTTTCAAAGTGCCATCCTCGTTGAACATGTCACTCCAGGCTATACCCACTTTGTCAGCGACAAAGTCTTCTATGGTTTGATAATTGAAGAGAGCTTCAATAATCATCCACATTGGCCCTGCATGAGGGTCGAAAAGAATACCTCGTTCGAAACTGTATTCAACGTCCTCTGGAGTAAGGGCGTTTCCGTTGTGAAAAGTGACACCTTTCCTTATAGGAAACACGTAAGTTTTTCCATCGTCTCTGATAAGCCCGTTTTCTACCGAAGGCACTTCAGTAGCCAGTCGAGGAACGAACTCAGTAATACTTTCTCCTTTGTAGGCAATCAAATTTTCGTACACAAAATTGATAACCTCACCACTGGCTGTATCGTAAGCGTAGTGGGGATCCAACGTATCTGGCTCTCCAATGCCAAGGTATATGTAGGTGTCCGGATTTTTGACTTCAGCCATTGCTAAAGATAAACCGCTCACAACCCAAAAAACCACAAGCAAATAACTCAAAATCTTCCAGTTTCTCATACCTATTCCCCCTTTTCTAAGATTTTTTAATCAAGCCAAGAACAGGTTCTTTTTCAAACCTCACCTCCCTACTTCAACTTTTTCAAGCGTGGATTGGGTATTATTCCTGGGATCCTCCCTCTTTTAGCAATTTTTTGACCAGCTACTTCTTTTATATCCATGGTCATATCTATAGGACGTGCCCCACTTATATAGCTTCCCACTCCAAACATGTCTGCATCCTCTCTGAGAAGCGCTATCTTTTCGGGATTCAAACCCCCCGAAACCACTATTTTAACCCAGGAAAAACCTGCCTGATCAAGGCGAATCCTCACCTCTTTGACCAATGCTGGAGATACACCACCTCGTTCTTCAGGAGTATCCAGGCGCACTCCAGCCAGCTTTTCTCCCAGCACTTTAGCCACTCTGAGTGCTTCCTCTGCCTCATCTTTGAAAGTATCCACCAGTATTATACGAGGGAACTGGCCTGGTAATGCTTCCTCAAAGGCCTTGGCAGCAATGACCGTATCACCTGTGATGAGGATGGCTGCATGAGGTATGGTTCCCCCTGGTTCCCTCCCAGCAAGTTTGGCTCCCAAAATACAAGCGCAGCCATCAACCCCTCCAACCAGAGCGGCACGTTCCATAACTGGAGCTACTGCAGGGTGAACATGTCTTGCTCCAAAAGCAAGCACTGCTTTTTTGCCCGCTGCTTTCTTGCATTCTCGAGCAGCAGTAGCCCACCCACTGCTTTGAGCCAGAATTCCCAAAAGAGGCGTTTCAAAAATACCAAACTCCGAGTAAGGGCCTTTAATTCTCATTACAACTTCCTTGGCTTCAAAAGTATCTCCTTCTTCGAGGGACCACACCTCAACCTTGCTTTCCTGAAGTAAATTCAGGACTTCCTGAACTCCACACATTACACCCTCCCGACGAGGGAATACTTCAGCAACTACCAAGGTGTCCTGCAGGTTGAGATGCTTGAGAATTTGCTGGGCACTTACAAAATAAATATCGGTAGTATAGCCTCGTTTGATTTCTTCGTGGGTCGCTGAATAAAACAACCGCTCCGGAGAGGGGTGGAATACAGAAGCTTCTTCTATGCTGTTAATCCACCTGTTTTGCAACATTTCAGTCCCTCTTGGTTTTAAAGCATTAATCGTGTGCTCTTAACGGTATATAGTTAGGGCAAAAACAAGGGAAAGCGACATAAAGATTACTGAAAAAAGTACGGTAAGCTTGGTAAGCAGAGGAAGATTTTTGAATTTGCTGCTTCGGTCTGCCCGGGTTGCTCCGCCAAAAATACCTCCACCCATTCCCGCTTTACGGGGTTGAAGAATTACAGTAAGAATCAAACCCACGCAGATTAGAATTTGGACGATCATCCAGCCATTCATTTCTATATCCCACCTGATATCCTTGCAGTTTCTTTAATAATGTCGAGGAATTTACCAGCATCAAGACTGGCTCCTCCAACCAGCGTTCCGTCGATATCTTCCTGGTTTACAAATTGACCAACATTTTCTGGGCTCACGCTTCCTCCGTAGAGAATCCTGATTTGCTGGGCCTTTTCGCTGCCAAACTGTTCAGAAAGTTTTCCTCTTACGAAAGCTATGGCTTCCTGAGCATCCTGGGGAGTAGCTGCCTTACCAGTTCCAATAGCCCACACTGGTTCGTAGGCAATTACTATCGACTCAACATTGGAAAAGGTAGTAATACCTTCTATTCCCTTTTCGAGCTGATAAGCCAGGATTGCTTCAGTTTCTCCTCTTTCCCTTTCTTCAAGAGTTTCTCCAACGCAGAGGATAGGCCGTAATCCAAGCTTCAACGCGGTCTCCACCTTTTTGCCTACCTCTTCGGCTGTTTCTCGAAAGATGTGTCTCCTTTCGGAGTGGCCAAGAATCACATATTCGCAACCTAACTCAAGAAGCATGGAACCCGAAATTTCACCCGTAAATGCGCCCTTGAGTTCCCAGTGCATGTTCTGGGCCCCCAGTTTTACTGACGAACCTGCGAATTTCCGAGAAAGTGCATACAGGGAGGTAAAAGGAGGACAGATAATAACCTCTACACCAGGTGTGTCCAACTCCTGCAGTAAGGCTTCGGCATATGCCGAAGCCTCAGCAACAGTCTTGTTCATCTTCCAGTTGCCTGCAGCAATAGGTATTCTCATGGCTACAGTCCCTGCTCCATCATATAGTTTGCAAGATCTACCACCCTGCAGGAGTAACCCCACTCGTTGTCATACCAGGAGAGAACCTTAACCAGATTGGCGTTAACCTTGGTAGACAAAGCATCCACAATTGAAGAATGAGCATCGTGTAGGAAGTCAATAGATACCAGAGGTTCTTCGCAGTAGGCAAGAATTCCCTTTAGTTCGCCTTCTGCAGCCTTTTTGAGCGCAGCATTAACCTCTTCCGCGGTAGTCTCTTTTTCCACGATAGCCACAAAGTCCACTACTGAAACATCAGGAGTAGGAACCCTGATAGCCATTCCATCCAATTTTCCTTCCAGTTCAGGCATTACTTTGCCAATAGCTGCAGCAGCTCCTGTCGTGGTGGGAATCATGGACATTGCCGCAGCTCTTGCCCTGCGCAGGTCCTTGTGCGGAAAATCAAGAATTACCTGGTCATTAGTGTAAGCATGAACGGTGGTCATAAACCCTCTTTGGATAACAAAGTTCTCATGAAGCACCTTTACAATGGGTGCAAGACAGTTTGTGGTACAGGAAGCGTTGGACACAATATGATGCTTATTTTTGTCGTAAGATGAATGGTTGACACCCATTACCACGGTTATATCGGGTTCTTTAGCCGGAGCAGTAATAATAACTTTTTTCGCACCAGCTTCAAAATGCAGGGAAGCTCCCTTGCGATCCCGGAATTTTCCAGTTGATTCTATCACAATGTCCACACCCAGGTCTTTCCAGGGAAGCTGAGCAGGGTCCTTCTGAGCCAGGACTTTTATTTCTTTGCCATCAACGACAAGCGCATCATCTTTATAGGAAATGCTGTTGGAGAGGGTACCATGAACTGAATCATACTTAAGAAGATGAGCCAGGGTTTTTGCGTCAGTCAAATCGTTGATTGCTACTACATTGACATTTCCAGTTTCCAGCATTCTTCTGAATACCAGTCTTCCGATTCTGCCAAAACCGTTTATAGCTATGTTCAAGTGCATCTACCTCCTTTGGTGGAAAATTTCTCTTTTTAATCATGCCAAATAATTATACACGAACCTGCTTCGTTGTAAAGAGACGCAAACAAAGTCCAAAAAAAAGGTGCCGCTTAAGCGGCACCTTCTCGAGCTTAAATGATTGCCTTTTCGGTGTCGATGTCAAAAACATGCATCTTATCGGTGTCAACCACGATTTTCATTGTATCGCCCACATCAACGTGGGTCTGCATATCAAACACAGCCACAATGGTGTGTGCGCCACAGGTAAGGTAGACAATTTGCTCAGAACCCAGGGGTTCTACAACATCGACGGTAGCGTCAATAACATTGCCATCCTGGCGGAGCATTTCTTTCGATACTGCAAGGTCGTAAATATCTTGAGGTCTGATGCCAAAGGTTACCTCTTTATTTGCGTACGGTTCCAAAGCAGCTTTGTATTCCTCTGGAACAGTAATTTTGAAGGACTGCCCATCAAGTACTAAGGAGTCACCTTCTTTTTTCAGCACGACATCCAGGAAATTCATGGATGGAGTTCCTATAAATCCGGCTACAAACTTGTTTGCAGGTTTGTTGTAAAGTTCAAGTGGGGTACCCACTTGCTGGATGATGCCATCTCGCATAACCACAATGCGGTCTCCCATAGTCATTGCCTCAACCTGGTCGTGAGTAACGTATATCATGGTGGTTTGGAGGCGGTCATGGAGCTTGGAAAGCTCAGCTCTCATCTGCACACGCAGCTTTGCATCCAGGTTGGAAAGAGGTTCGTCAAAAAGGAAAACTTTGGGATGGCGCACAATAGCTCTTCCTACTGCCACACGCTGCCTCTGTCCACCAGAGAGCTGTTTGGGCTTTCTTCTTAAGAGTTCCTGGATACCCAGTATTTCAGCGGCTTCCTTCACACGCCTGTCTATTTCATCCTTTGGGAACTTACGCAGTTTGAGACCAAAAGCCATGTTGTTGTAAACATCCATGTGGGGGTAAAGAGCATAGTTTTGAAAAACCATGGCAATGTCGCGATCTTTGGGCGGGACATCATTCACCAGGGTGTCTCCAATGTAAATTTCTCCCTCGTCAACTTCTTCAAGACCAGCAATCATTCTTAAGGTAGTAGTTTTTCCACACCCCGAGGGTCCTACCAAAACGATAAATTCTTTGTCCTTAATTTCCAGATTCACCTTGTTGACTGCAACTACATCTCCAAACCGCTTGACTACATCTTTCAAAACAACACCAGCCATCTATATTCCTCCTTTTTAACAAAAATTAAATATGGGTACTTCAAAATATACAAAACTATTGTAAAATATCTCATTTGATGTGTAAAGATTTAGATTCTACCAATTTTTCTATTGTTCTAAGTCTTCGGTATGCTTCACCCTTAGAGATGGGAGGCTTACAAAGCTTGCCCAGTTCTTTCAGGGAAGCAAGAGGATGTCTCATTCGCAAAAGTGCGATTTCAAGCAATTTGGGTGGAAGTGTTTCCAAGTCAATTCGTTGCAACTTTTCCCTCAGGCGAATTGAGTAAGCAACAGTCCTTTCCAAATTAGCGGTTTCGCAGTTAACCCATCTGGTCAGCTCGTTAAAGGTAGCCTTCTCGGCAACCAGCTTTTCCAACATGAGGTAGGTGCGTGTTGCCCCTACGGAATGCACAAAACTGGCAATGGTGCCTATGTTCTTAGAATATAAAATAAACTTGTTACGGTAAAACCTTTTTTTAAAGTCCAGGTTCTGTTCCCGGAGAAATTCCAACACCCTATCGCAAATTTCCTCCGAAGCAAGGCGTATTTCCAGCTGGTAAGATTTGTGAGGCTCTCCAAAATAGCCTCCGGCTTCAAAAAGGCCTCTTAAAAAATGGAACCCTCCTTCATGAAGATTGCCGATGGAGTACTTCAGGTCAACCTGTAATTTTTCCCATTCCCTGCCCAGTTCAAAGTCAACCTGATAGAATTTACCTCTGTTAAGACCCCTTCTATCAAGAGCAAGAATCTGATGCCCTGGTGAGCCGCCTTGAACTTTTTTCTGAACGGTTATTATCTTTTTTATCAGGGCTATATCTTGGTGGGTGAAAAGAAGATGAAACTGGTCGTTTCTTTTTTTAAGCACACCCAAACCATGAACAATCCCCATCCACTCGGCTTCCAGGTTCTTGATATTATCGGGAATGATTGAGTAAGGTTCTTCCTTAAGAAGGTTCTGTATGTCCACTGTTTTCTGAAAAATATTCCTGAACTTTTTCTTTGAGCTTTTGGGCCAAACTCTTTGAAATTCCCAATCTTCCACTTATTTCCTGAGCATCAAAACGTATTATTTCCTCCAAATTGTTGAAAGTAGAAAGAATGAGCTTTTTCCGCTTCTGACCTATTCCTTTCACTTCCTCCAAAATAGAATGGAAAAGTCTTTTGTTTCTTTTTGCCCTGTGGGAAGCTATCGCAAAGCGATGAGCTTCATTGCGTACTCTCTGCAAAAGCTGAAGTGCTTCAGAATGAAGGGGCAACCGAATTGGCTCTTTTTGAAAAGTGGTGTAAATTTCTTCGTTTTCTTTGGCAATAGCCACCACTGGGATATACCGTTTTACCACCTCAAAAGCCCTCAGAGCAGAAGTTAACTGTCCTCGACCTCCGTCGATTAAGAACAAGTTGGGGCACTTCAGGTTGTTCTTTGTGATGTGTCTCAAATATCTTCCGACGGTTTCTTCAATCATTAAAAAGTCGTCGGGATGTTCCAATCCAGACAGGTTGAATTTTCGGTACTCACTTTTGTGGGGCTCTCCATTTTCAAAAACCACTACAACCCCTATTGCTTCTTTCCCTTGGAAGTTCGAAATGTCCACGCCGGCTATCCTTTCCGGATAGCAGTCGAGGTGTAGAACTTCCTTCAATTCCGAAAAGGATTTTTGAAGAATTCTTTCACGACGGAGTATTTTTGCTCGTTCGGAATTCAAACTCTTAACTGCATTTTCCTTAGCAAAGGATAACAGATTTTCTTCCTCTTTGCTTTGAGGTTGCCTAATTGGAAAAGGCAGATTGATTTCCTTTCGAAGCGATTCCAAAATGTGTTCTGGATATTCAGGACTCAAGCATATTTCCTCAGGGGGCAAGAACTGCCCGGAATAATACATATCGAGAAACTGTGCCAGAATTTCTTCTTCCGTCTCAAAACTGGAGACTGTGGCCAGGAAGTTTTCGCTATTTATAAGTTTCCCTTTTCTCACTTTCAAAATTACTATGGAAGCCAGGCGGGCTTCCCGCGCTAATTCCACTCCAACAAAGTCTGCATCAATGGATTCATCAAGCACCAAGCGATATCGGGAAGCAATTCTTTTCACTGCATCAATCTGGTTTCTATAACGTGCTGCCTTTTCGAACTCCCACTTCTCTGCCCTGCGCCACATTTCTCGCTCCAGCTGCTCCAGCACTCTCTGGTAGTCCCCATTCAAAAAAAGGAATGCATTGTGAAGGTTTTTCTGGTACTCCTCCTTGGATATTAGGCCTGCGCAGGGTGCCGAACACAAACCTATTTCATAATCCAGACAAGGTCGCTTGATTGGAAAATTCTTTTCGTCAAGGCTGCAGCCTCTTAAAAGAAAAATCGACCTCAAAACCTTTAACCCCTCTCTGGTCTTTTTGCTATTGGCAAAGGGACCAAAATAGAGGCCATCTCCTCCTGTCTTCTTGCGAGCGATTTTAACAGCCGGAAAGTCTCCTTCTCGCTCAAACTTTAAATAGGGGTAACTCTTGTCATCTTTTAAGCGGATGTTAAAAAGGGGTTTGTGAACTTTAATTAATTCCTCCTCGAGCAAAAGAGCCTCGTTCTCGTCCTTGGTTAAAATGCTCTGAATGAGAGCAATGCGTTCGCGCATTTCCTTTTTAAAGAAGGTGGCGTCGTTTTGAAGATGCGCCCTAACTCTTTTTTGGATGTTTTTTGCTTTGCCCACATAGATTACTTTCCCTTGTGCATCCTTAAGCAAATAGACTCCACAGCGTTCAGGCAATTGAAATACGGTTGAGGGATCAACCTCAAACCGGGCAAACTTCTCTATTTTCAAGTTTTAGCACCTCTTTAAGGAATTGACCAGTGTAAGATTTCGGATTTTCAGCTACTTCTTCCGGGGTTCCCTCTGCCACAATATATCCGCCTTTTTCTCCACCTTCGGGTCCCAGATCGATCAGGTAATCACAGGATTTGATAACATCGAGATTATGTTCAATCACCAAAACAGTATTACCTTTAGAGCGCAGTTCCATCAGCACCTTAAGTAGTTTCTCAACATCTGCAAAGTGAAGTCCTGTGGTTGGTTCATCAAGAAGATACATGGTTCTCCCGGTAGCCACTTTTCCAAGTTCTCTGGCCAGCTTTATTCTCTGGGCTTCTCCTCCAGAAAGTGTTGTCGCGGGTTGTCCCAGCTTAATGTATCCCAGACCCACCCTCTCTAAGAGTTCGAGTTTTCTCCTGATAGCCGGTATTCTTTCAAAAAAGCGCAGTGCTTCAGAAACACTCATGTCAAGAACTTCAGCAATGTTTTTACCTTTGAACTTTATATCCAGGGTTTCTCGAGCGTACCGTTTACCCTTACACTGATCACAAGTTACAAAGACATCAGGAAGAAAATGCATTTCAACTTTAATGACTCCATTGCCCTGACAGTGTTCACAACGTCCTCCTTTCACGTTAAAGCTGAAGCGTCCTGCTTTATACCCCCTGGCTTTTGACTCGGGTAGTTTTGCAAAAAGATTTCGTATTTCAGTAAAAACCCCGGTATAGGTGGCCGGATTAGAACGAGGAGTTCTACCAATCGGTGATTGGTCAATTACGATAACCTTGTCGATGTTTTCGCTGCCCAGTATAGCCTCAAATTTTCCTGGTTCTACCTTAGAGTGGTAGAGCCTTTGAGCTAAAGCTTTATAGATGATTTCTTCCATGAGGGTACTTTTTCCAGAGCCAGACACTCCGGTAATGCCCACCAGAAGACCCAAAGGAATTCTCACATCAATATTTTTTAGATTATTCGCTCTTGCGCCTTTTATGAGCAACCAAGCGTCTTTTGGTTTTTCTCGGTGCGCAGGAACTGGTATTTCTCTTTTTTTGCTCAAGTACAGGCCAGTTAAGCTCTGGGGATTGTTCATTATTTCCTGAGGCGTGCCCAGAGCGGTAATCCTTCCACCTTCTTCACCTGCCCCCGGTCCTATATCAATAACGTAATCGGCACTTTTAATGGTTTCCTCATCGTGTTCCACCACCACTACTGTGTTACCCAGGTCACGAAGCTTCTTAAGGGTAGCAATGAGCTTCTGGTTATCTCGAGGATGAAGACCAATAGTGGGTTCATCCAGCACATAGAGCACACCTACCAGTCCAGAACCTATTTGAGTAGCCAGCCGTATCCGCTGGGATTCTCCCCCAGAAAGAGTCGAAGCAGGTCGATTCAGGGTCAGGTAATCCAGGCCTACTTCTTCTAGAAACGCCAGACGGGAGCGTATTTCCCTCAACAAGGGTTCGGCTATGGCTTCTTGGGTGCCAGAAAACCGCAAATCTGCAAAAAATCTTTTTAGCTCGCTGATGGTTAATCTGGAAAGGTCTCCTATGGAAAAACCTCTAATCTTCACTGCCAGACTTTCTTTGCGTAACCTATCTCCATTGCACTGGGGACAGGTTTTAGTTGCCATAAAAGAAGCTACTTCTTCTCTCTCCCACCAGTATTCAGAGTTTAACTTTCGTTCAAGAAAAGTGATAACTCCTTCAAATTCATCTTTACCATAGAATATGACCTTCCGCTCCTCTTCACTAAGTTTTTCAAGGGGTACATTGGTAGGTATTCCCATTCGTTCCAGCTGTTTTCTCAGCTTGTTTTGTAAATAAGAGCTTTCTTCTTCCCAGAGAACAATCGCTCCCTCTTGAATGCTTTTTGACCAATCAGGCGCTACCAGCCCAGGGTCGATAAAAGTAAGATACCCAATGCCCCCGCAAGCAGGGCAAGCTCCATAAGGATTATTGAAGGAAAACATGCGGGGAGTTATCTCTGGAAAGCTTATGCCACAGTTTGGGCAGGCAAAATGCTCGCTGAAAATCTCCTCGCTTTCTTCTCCATCATGGTAAACTTTTACCTTCATCAGTCCCTTGCCATACCTAAGCGCAATTTCTACTGAGTCAGCGATTCGGCGATGAGCGTCCTTCTCAATCAGCAAGCGATCTACGACCAAGTCTATTTCGTGCTTTTTGTTACGGTCCAGCTCTATGTTTTCCCAATCCTCAAGTTCCCGCATCTCGCCATCTACTATCACTCTTGCAAAACCGTTTTTAAGCAGGTCACTGAGTAACTTTCGGTATTCTCCTTTCCTACCTCTTACCAAAGGAGATAAAATCGCTATTCTGCTGCCTTCCGGTAATCGCATTATCTCGTCGGTGATTTGTTGAACAGTCTGAGAGGTTATACGCTTTCCACACTCTGGACAGAAAACTTCTCCACATCTTGCAAAAAGGACCCTCATGTAGTCATAAATTTCGGTCACTGTACCCACGGTGGAACGAGGATTATGCGAAGTTGCTTTCTGATTAATTGCTATGGTCGGAGAAAGACCTTCTATTGAGTCTACATCGGGCTTTTCCATCTTTTCCAAAAACTGGCGAGCGTAGGAAGAAAGTGATTCAAGGTAACGTCTCTGTCCTTCTGCATATAGTGTGTCAAAAGCCAGGGAAGACTTTCCAGAACCACTTAATCCCGTGATAACCACCAGCTGGTTGCGCGGTATGGTAACATTGATATTTTTTAAATTATGTTCCCGGGCTCCCTTAACTACGATATATTCAGATTTCATTTCCCGACACCTTTCGGAGATTATTTTTTGTCTTTTTAAGACGCATAATTTCATCTCGTAAAAGAGCAGCTTTTTCAAATTCAAGATTTTGAGCCGCTTTCCACATCTCCTGAGTGAGAAGCTCAATTCGTTTTTTAAGGCTGGTAGAGTCGGTTTTTTCAAGAATCTGCAGAGCAGCCTCTTCTTCTCTGGTCAATCCTACAACTTCCGGTATAAGGCTTTTAATCTCCTTTTGAATGCTTCTGGGTGTAATGCCATGCTTGCGATTGAATTCTTCCTGAATTTTTCTCCGACGCCTGGTCTCTTGCACAGCTCGCTCTATCGATTCAGTCATCTTATCAGCATACAGAATGGCTCTTCCTTCTACATTACGAGCTGCCCGACCAATAGTCTGGATTAAGGCAACCTCCGACCGTAAAAAACCCTCTTTGTCTGCGTCAAGAATGGCTACTAACCCCACTTCAGGGAGGTCAAGTCCCTCACGCAGCAAGTTCACTCCCACCAGCACATCAAATTTTCCCTCTCTCAGCTCTTTAATTATTCGTGCTCTTTCCAAAGTATCAACTTCTGAATGCAAATATTTTACCCGGATTCCTTCTTCATTTAAGTAGTCACAAAGGTTTTCTGCACCCTTCTTAGTAAGGGTGGTTACCAGTGTTCGGTTGCCCTTACGAATTTCAGAACGAATTTCTCCCAGTAGGTCTTCAACCTGGCCAGTCGCAGGTTTTACTTCCACCTGGGGATCCAGCAACCCTGTTGGGCGAATGAGCTGTTCAACAACCTGGTCACTGATTTCAAGTTCATAGTAGCTTGGAGTAGCGGATACAAAGAGACACTGGTTAATTTTGCTGGTGAATTCTTCAAAAGTCAAAGGCCGATTATCAAACGCAGAGGGAAGACGAAAGCCAAACTCCACCAAAGATTCCTTACGAGAACGGTCTCCTTCGTGCATTCCTTTGAGCTGAGGGACAGTAACGTGTGATTCATCGATTATAACTAGAAAGTCTTTGGGAAAATAGTCAAGAAGTGTGTAGGGCGGTTCGCCAGGATTCCTTCCGTCCAGGTGGCGAGAGTAGTTTTCGATTCCCGGGCAGTAGCCGGTTTCTCGAAGTAGTTCGAGGTCATAAAGAGTCCTGCGTTTTATCCTCTCTGCCTCAGTAATTCTGCCCTGGGAAAGAAAATACCGCACCCGTTCCTCCATCTCTTCTTCTATGTTTTTCAGCGCTTTTTCAAAAATGAGTTGATCGGCAAGGTAGTGTTTCGCCGGGTATATAAACACTTCGTCAAGTTTTTGAATAGTCTTACCGCTGACTGGATCAGTAACCTTTATGGTTTCCAGCTCTTCTCCCCAGAACTCAAAGCGGAGAGCCTTTTCGCTGTATGCCGGGAAAAGCTCGATAGTATCACCTTTAATTCTGAAAGTACCGTTTCTAAATTCAATCTCGTCGCGTTCGTAGAGGAGATCGACGAGTTTTTTAACAAAAGCGTCCCTCGAATAAGAGTTGCCTCTTTTAAGATGAAAAACTCTTTTCTGATATTCTGTTGGAGAACCAATTCCGTAAATACAGGACACAGAGGCCACTATGATTACGTCCCTTCTTTCCATGAGTGAACTGGTTGCCTTGAGGCGCATTCTGTCTATCTGCTCGTTGATGGAAGCATCTTTTTCAATGTACAGGTCGTATTCTGGTACATACGCTTCAGGCTGATAGTAATCGTAGTAACTCACAAAGTATTCAACAGCGTTTTCGGGGAAAAAAGTCCTCATTTCGCTGTACAGCTGGGCTGCCAGGGTTTTGTTGTGGGATATAATGAGTGTAGGCCTCCCCAAAGCTGCGATGACATTTGCCATGGTAAAAGTCTTTCCTGAACCCGTTACCCCAATCAGGGTCTGGTACTTATACCCTTTCTCAAAACCGGTTTTAATTTTCTGAATGGCTTGAGGTTGATCGCCACAGGGCTTGAATTGAGAAACTAACTTGAAAGTCCTCATAGGTTGCCTTGCTTCCTTTCTCATCTGAAGAAAAAACCAGTTTATTTTTTATCTATTCCCACTCAGTGGTTGCTTTTGCAACCCAAACAGATGTGAATAATTTCCATCAACCTTCGAACTTCGGGTTCCAACTCTTTCAGGCAACCATAATTATTTTCAATAATCAGGTTTGCTCTTTTCTCCAGACATCTCTGGAAAAACTGGCTTTGCACCAACCATTCTGCTTCGGAAGCGGACAAACCCCTTTTACGAAGTCTTTCTTTTTGCACTTCAGGATGTGCTCTAACAACCACAAGGTAATCCAGCATTCGGTAAAATCCACCTTCCCAAAGGGTAGCTCCATTAATAACAATCAGAGGGTAATTGCTTGATTGGGCAATAATCTTTCTCGTTTCTCGGTATATGAGGGGATGTGTTATCTGGTTAAGTAAAAGTAACATCTTTCGGCTCTTGAAGACTATCCTTCTCAACTTATGTCGGCAAAGGTTGCCCCTCGAGTCAAGAATTCCTGTTCCCCAAGTTTTAACAATCTCTTTCCAAATGGGACCCCCTTTTCGGGAAAGATTCTTGGCGACAGCATCCAGGTCAATAACTCTGGTTATTCGAGGGTCAAAGAACGAGCACAGAGTATTCTTGCCGGTGCAGCTACCACCACTGACACCAATAATCAAGGGTTTTTCAGGAGCTGTAGTATAACTCGACATACTTATCGATGGCCTTATCCCACGAAAAATCAGATTCCATAGCGTTTTTGATTATCAGCTTCCATAAATCTTTGTTGTGCCGGTAGATTTCAAAGGCCCTCTGTACGGTTTTCAGCAGTTCCTCGGTTTTATATTCGTAGAAATGAAAACCGGTATTAAGTCGCGGATTGAACGGGTAATCTACAATTGTGTCAGCAAGTCCTCCCACCTTCCTGGCCACGGGAATACTGCCGTAACGCATTGCAATGAGTTGACTTATTCCACAGGGTTCAAATCGCGACGGCATCACAAATATATCCGATGCGCCATAAGCCAAACGGGCCAGTTGTTCATCAAAACGTATTTCCACCCTCACATTGGAATACCTTTTTTCTAACTCCTTAAGTCCCATCTCGTAGATTTCCTCTCCTGTTCCCAAGAAAAACCAGAAAGCGGGGATTTGAAAGAAAGAGTCGGGCTGGGCAAGAATAAGTTCTGACCCTTTCTGTCTAACCAAGCGTGCAATCATGGTTAAAAGCGGTTTGCTTTCAAAATCGGTATCAACTTTCCAGTTAAAGAAATCCTTCAAAAAGTGCCTTTTGTTCTCCAGCTTACCTTCCAGATTGTTTGATGAAAACCCTTTCACCAGGGAGGAATCACTCTGGGGATTGTATTCTTCGATATCGATACCATTAACAATGCCGACGAATCTTTTTTTGCTGGCGAGAGCTCTTATTAGACCGTCCAGGCCTTCTCCAAACTCGGGAGAAGTGATTTCCTTAGCGTAAGTGGGGCTCACAGTGGTGACTATATCTGCAAAAATGAGGCCCGCCTTTAGGAGATTAAGGTTGCCATAATATTCGAGGTATTCATGGCTAAAGAAGTTGTAAGGCAGATTTAACAACCGGAGAAGATCGCTTTTGCCTATCCCCTGATAGGCAAGGTTGTGAATTGTGAAAATTGTCTTTGCCGGTTTGCCCCGGTAAGGAGGCCAGTAGATTTTGATGTAAGCGCAAAGCAAGGCGCTTTGCCAGTCATGGCAGTGAAGGATAAATTCTTCTTCCTGAGTACGCACCAGGTATTCAAAAATGGCTCTCGAGAAAAAGATGAACCGTTCTATATCATCCTGATACCCATAGATGTGTTCACGGTTGAAAAACCGGTCATTACAAACTGCAATCAAGCTCTGTTGAGGTCCCAGTTCCAACTGGTAAAAGCTTGCCTTGATGGGGGTTTCTCCAAACAGGAAATCCACATCTTTCTCCATTGCCTTCAAGGGGTAATCAAAAAGACCTGGATAGCCTGGAACAAAAAGACGAGTTTTTATTCCGCGTCTGGGAAGGTATTTAAACAAAGCTCCCACTACGTCACCCATTCCACCAGCTTTAGCATAAGGATATGCTTCTGGAGATACCAGAATTACCTCCATTACCGAACCTCCTCTACGGCTTCTTCGTTAATGCGGACATGCACTTCAAAACGACTCTTTGTTTCGAATTGAATAACCCTGCAAACGGGTAGCTGAGGACCATGCTTCATCAAAAATTCTGATAGAGTGGGCAGAACTTCTTCCCCATAGGGTACTGCTATTGTTTCTCTCCCGATATTTATTTTTTCAAAATTACAACAGAGAAGAGCCCATAAAAGGGTTTTCTTGAGTTCATCAACCATGATTGTTGTGAGTTGTCTTCTGGTAATTTCCTGTTCTGCTTTTGGCAAGTATCGCAATCCCAAAAAAGTCGGATAGCGTATCCAATTTTTCCAGGTTTCATACCCTTTTCCTTCAAGAACTTGCTCGCTTTTCCTGCATAGTGCTAAAGTATCTATGGTAAAAAGGATTCTGGAATTCCATTCAAAAAGAGAGAGTTCTGATTGGGTGGTAAACAAGTTCTTCGTTTCCTGACCGGAAAAAAGAGAATCCATTCGAACTTTTGCTGACAATCGTCTTTGCAAAGTTAATTCGACCTTCAGATAGAATTCAATCAGAGAAGGTTGCACTTCGAAATTTTCTTTCGCTTTCTCAAATATTTCCCAATAACGGCTAAACAACGAAGGCTGAATTGCAAAAAGTGTGTTACCAACAAAGATTCGACGCTCTTCCACCAAAGTTGGAAAACTTAAAAAGAGAATCGTTTCCGCGTTCAGATACTTGAGGGGTTTTTCTTTACAATAACTCACAAGTTTCTCGGAAGAAGCAAAAACCGGGCTATGTATCATAACTGTTCCGGGTGTTTTTTTAAGTAGTTCTGCCAGTTCCTTCTCCTCAAGCTGTAATCTCCCTGTTTCCCCTTGAAAGAAGTAGTAGCGGGGCTTCTGGTTGGAAAAGTGATCGGCAAAAACCAGACTCAGGGTTGGCGTCGAGGAACGGCAGTTACTGCCTGCATCTTGAGTATGGGAGTACTCATCGCGTTTTTTGATAAGCCTTTCGATAATTTTATTGAACTCCAGATTCTGGAGTTTGGCAAAGAGAGCATCCCAATGCACACTTTTCCAGCTCCAGGGTTTGGTTAACTTTTCCCAATCAAGAGATAAGTCTCCTTTTATGGTTAAAAGTTGGCGGTTTTCATCAATAGTAGCTATGTTTTCCTGAATGGCCTTCTTCAATCGAGGCGGCAAGCGCTCGATGTGTTTTATCAAGTTATCCAGGTCGCCAAATTCTTTAATGAGGCGCAGGGCGGTTTTTTCTCCAATGCCGGGTATACCCTTTATGTTGTCCGATGGATCACCACAAAGAGCTAAACAGTCAACAATTTGTTTTGGGGATATTGACCACTCTTTCACAAAATCCTGTAGATCTATTTTTCTAAGCTGGGTTACTCCCTTTAAAGGTTTCAACAAAGTTGTATTTTCATCAAGGAGTTGCAAAAGATCGAGGTCTGAACTGAAAATAAGAATTAGGAATTTACCACTTAACCTTTTCTGGATGCTTCCTATGATATCGTCAGCCTCATAACCGGGTTTTTCGATAACCGAGAAACCCAGAAGTTCGGCAATTTCTTTTGCGTCCTCTATTTGGAGCTTTAGGTCTTCAGGCGTCGCAGGACGCTGTGCTTTATAGTCTTTTTGAATACGATGGCGAAAGGTTTTTTCGGGATGATCGAAAGCAACCACTACCGAAAAGGGCTGGTGGTCATCAAGTATGCGCAGAAGCATGTTGAGAAAACCGTAAGTGGCGCCAGTAGGTTTGCCTGCCGAAGTTTGGAATCGTGGCAGGGCAAAAAAAGCCCTATAAAGGAGCGAATTCCCATCAATGAGGACGAGTTTTTCTTTTTTGCCAGCCATATTGACAGTGCGTTCCTTTTCCTTATAATTCTTGATAGAGTGCCGAAGTGGCGGAACTGGCAGACGCACTAGACTCAAAATCTAGCGAGCCTTGCGCTCGTGCGGGTTCGACTCCCGCCTTCGGCACCAATTTAGGGTTGATTAATAAAAAAACCAAGCCCTGCTTCATCTCCGCTTTCTTCGGCTGAAACTATCCCTTCTGCACTTATTTCCAGAGTCTCCGTTGTTGCCGCCTTTTCTTCTGAAATCCCTGCTTGATGCGCAAACAAGAGAGTGAAGATTTTTTCAGTTTCTTCCCGAGCGATGAGGTTTTTCTCCTTCAAATAAAAGAGCAGCTGATAGGTAACTATATCCCCCGGCTGAGGATTGTCCGATATGTTTTGGATCGCTCGTTTCACGGCAGATCTAAGGTACGGAGCAAAGAGATTGCTTACCTTTTGAGTTGCCCAGTCAAGCGTCTGAATTGCAAGCAGCAACTGGTCAAGACTTTCACTTCTGCCCAACACGATTGCTCGAGGAAGGAATTCCTTCCACAGCTTTTCTAGATCCAGCTGATTTTGTCCACTAAGTAAGGAAGTAAGGTCAACATCGTTGCTACCCCAAACCCGGGGAGCATACACAACCCACTTCTGAAATGCATCCCGATTACTGGGAGAAGAAACAAGAATCATAGTCCACTCATTCAAAGCTTCAGGCAAATCACCGAGTTGCTCCAGAGTTTTGCCCAACCAGTAGCGCGCCTCCCAAAAATCAGGATCAAGCTCCAAAGCTTTCTGATACGCTTCCTTGGCTTGTTCGAATTTCTGCTGGGAGAAAAAGAGATACCCATTTTGATAATATGTTTTTGCTTCGTTTTGCGCTCCGAGAGAACCAGCCAGAAGGAATAAAGCCCACAAAACGACTGCCAGAAGAATAAAATAGCTTTTCACCATTTTCGGCTTCAAAAGGCCTCACCTCAGCCAGTAATCCAGATTTGATTTTTATCCACAACTCCTTCCAGAGCACTGATTAAATCCTCATTCCAGGCGACCCGAAAGTTCTTGCCAAGTTCTATGGACCACTTCTTTTCCCTTTCGGCGAGATTGAGTACCACGGGATGTTTGCCTGGAAACCTGGACAGACAGTCTTTTAAGTAATGAATGGTTCGACGTATATCTTTCGAGGTTTCCAGCTCTATAAATATACTCGGATATGCCTCCTGGGATAGTTCGTCAAGACTAATCAGCCTCTCTGCAATGATTTTATTGTCACTGTTATCCATGGAGTCGATTTTACCCTCAACACACAACACATTATTTACTGCAAAGTTCTCCTGAAACTGCTCAACAAGATTCGGGAAAACAATAGCCTCTATAGCGCCTGATTCATCTTCCAGGGTCACAAACAACATGTCCTGCCCCTTTTTGGTTACTATTTTACGAATAGCAGTAACTACTCCTACCAGGCGCACGTTAACCTTATCGTTCAGAAGTTTTGCGTCTTCGATGGACAAAAAGTTCAGATGTGGATACTGAGAAAGTATTTTCGATACCGGATGATCGCTAACGTAAAGCCCCAAAGTCTCCTTCTCCATTCGTAAGATTTCTTGGTGTTCGAGTTCTCTGGGTTCTTTAAGCAAATGCTCTGGGTTTTCTGCGTCGTGCTGGTCATTGCCAAAAAGAGAAATCTGCCTTTTAGAGTCTTTCTTTTTACTTTGTGTGTAATGTTTGATAAGGTCTTCAAGTGAATCCAAAAGCTGTGCTCGGTTGGGGTGCAGGGAATCAAAGGCACCAGCTTTTATCAAGCTTTCCAAAACCCTCTTGTTCACTATTCGGTTGTCGACTCTCTGCAGAAAGTCGAAAATGCTCCTGTATTTTGATTCTTCACGATGGGAAAGGATTTCCTCGACGGCATTTTCACCAACATTTTTAATCGCTGCAAGACCAAAACGAATCTTTTTCTCGCCCACCACGGTAAAATTCGCCAGACTTTCGTTAATGTCAGGAGGTAAAACCTTTATGCCCAGGTTCTTACATTCCGTTATAAACTTGGCTACCTTATCGGTGTCGCTGGCTACGCTGGTCAAGCAAGCGGTAAGATATTCCGTAGGATAGTGAGCTTTCAGGTAGGCTGTTTGATAGGAAATCAGTGCGTAAGCCGCACTGTGGGATTTATTAAAGCCATAGCCCGCAAAATACTCGATAAGATCAAAGATCTCCGCAGCAATTTTGGGATCATAACCTCTTTTACGAGCTCCCTCAATGAATTTTTCACGTTGTTCTTTCATAACTTCGGGTTTTTTCTTACCCATAGCTCTCCGAAGGATGTCAGCTTCTCCCAGGGTAAAACCAGCCATATGGCTGGCAATTTTCATAACCTGCTCCTGGTAAAGGATAACGCCATAGGTTTCTTGTAGAATCTCTCTAAGATGAGGATGGGGGTATTCGATCTTAACTTTTCCATGTTTGCGCTGGATGAAATCGTCAACCATGCCGCTTCCCAGGGGTCCAGGGCGATAAAGAGCCAAGAGAGCTATAAGATCTTCAATACCTTCTGGTTTTAATTTTTTCAGGAGCTCTTTCATGCCCGAACTTTCAAGCTGAAATACCCCGGTTGTCTCTCCTCGCGCCAGAAGCTCTAAGGTTTGAGGATCGTCAAGGGGTATATTGTCGAGGTCGATTTCCTCCTGCTGCGTTTTTTTGACAATGTTCAGCGTTCTTTCAATTACCGTCAGGGTGCGCAAGCCAAGAAAATCCATTTTAAGGAGACCCAGCTCCTGGAGAGAGTCCATATCAAATTGGGTTACTATTTCCTGGCCGTTCATTTTTTGAAGCGGTACATAGTAGGTCAGTGGTTTATCAGAGATGACTACACCTGCCGCATGTACTGAAGCATGTCGGCACAATCCCTCAACTTTGAGAGCAATCTCTAAAAGCTTCCTGGTCTGTGCATTGTCTTCCCAGAGCTTGCGCAATTGAGAATTTTCCTTTAATGCCCTTTCCAGTGTTACTCCTGGCCCCCCAGGGATTAACTTTGCTATCTTGTCAACATCCCCATAACTCCAACCCAAAGCTCTTCCTACATCTCGAATTGCCTGACGAGCCATCATTCTACCAAAGGTAATAATCTGTGCAACATTGGTGCTTCCGTATTTTTCAGCAACGTATCTTATGACTTCGTCTCGACGCTCAAAACAAAAATCGATGTCTATATCCGGCATGCTCACTCTTTCCGGGTTTAAAAAGCGCTCAAACAAGAGACCGTACCTGAGTGGATCAATATTGGTTATTCCCAGTGTATAGGCGACAATACTCCCTGCTGCAGAACCCCTGCCTGGACCTACCATGATGCCCTTTTGGCGCGCGAAATTTATAAAGTCCCACACAATCAGGAAATAAGCAGTATAACCCATGTCGTGAATGATTTTTAACTCGTATTCCAACTGTTTCTGGGCTACTTCAGGAGGAGGATCTCCATATCGCTTTTTCAGGCCCTCAAGACACAGGTGACGAAGGTAGCCGTGAAGATCAAACCCTTGGGGAGGTTTGAAATCTGGAAGCAGGGTTTTACCAAGCTCAAGTTCTACATTGGACTCAGTCGCAATCAACAAAGTGTTTTCCAGCGCATCAGGGATGTTTTGAAAGCTCTTTATCATTTCTTCTTTAGTCTTTAAATAAAACTGCTGAGTGGGAAAGCGCAGCCGTTTAGGGTCTTCAAGAGTGGTCGCAGTTTGAATAGCCAGTATAACATCATGTACGGCAGCATCCGCAGCTTCCAGATAATGAGCATCGTTGGTAGCTATCAAAGGAATACCCTGTTTGCGGCTTATTTCCAATAAAGCTTGATTAACGACTTTTTGTTCAGGTATGAGATTTTCCTGTAGTTCGAGAAAGAAATTACCCTTGCCAAAGATTTCTTGGTATTCAAGGGCAATTTGAGTTGCCTTCTGAAGTTCACCAGAGAGTATCGCCCTTGGTATTTCACCAGCCAAACAGGCAGATAAAGCAAACAAGCCTCTGGAGTGTTCTCTGAGTAATGTCTTATCAACCCGGGGCTTATAGTAAAAACCCTCAAGATATGCCTTACTTACCAGCTCAACCAGGTTCCGATATCCTTCCTGGTTTTTTGCTATAAGTACCAGATGATAAGCTGGTTCACTTCCTTTAAGAGCTGTTTTTTCAAATCTACTACCTGGGGCAACGTAAACTTCACACCCTATAATGGGTTTGATTCCTCGGGATTTGGCCTTTTTGTAAAATTCGACAATTCCATACATGACGCCATGGTCAGTAAGGGCCACGGCTTCCATATCGTTTTGCTGGACTTTGTCTAACAGGTCATCAATGCGAATTGCCCCATCTAAAAGGCTATATTCACTATGGACATGAAGATGTACAAATTTCATTTTCCGCCTCTTTAATCCTCTCCAGAAAGTTTTTTAACCAAAATGTTTTTAACCATCTCAGGATCAGCCTGCCCCCGTGTTGCTCTCATAACCTGGCCTATAAGATAGTGCAGCGCTTTTTCTTTGCCACTAAGGTAATCAGCCACACTTTGCGGATTCTTTTCTATGACTTCGAAGACGATTTTTTCCAGTTCTTTCTCGCTACTTATCATTGAAATGCCTTTTTTAGCAATGATTTCCTTCGCTGTCAAACCACTTTTGAACATTTCCTCGAGAATTTCCTTGCCTATATTAGCGGTTATTTCTTTCTTTTCAACAAGCTTCAAGAGTTCCACAAACTTCTGAGGTGTTATTTTACTTTTATCAATGCTCTGGTTCATCATATTTAAGTTTTTACGCACTTCTGTCACAATCCAGTTGCAGATAAGTTGAGGTTTAGGCATAAGCTTTACACACTCTTCAAAAAAGTCAGCAATTTCTTTTTCCTGGGTCAGAACTTCAGCTTCGCCTTCTGTAAGTTCATACTCTACCATCAACCGTTCTTTTCTCTCTAAAGGTAACTCTGAAAGGGTATTTTTTATTTCTTCAACAAGTTGGCTATCTATGGTAATAGGTAACAAATCAGGATCGGGAAAATACCGGTAATCTTCTGCTTCTTCCTTGCCGCGAGCCGAAACCGTAACCTGCTTCGCTTCGTCCCAGTGTCTGGTTTCTTGCTCTATGGTCTGGTGGTTCAAGAGCATCTCTCTTTGTCTCTCGACTTCAAATTTCAAAGCCTTGTAGACCGAACGAAACGAATTCATGTTCTTTACTTCTACTTTAGTCCCCAGACTCTGTCCGGTTAAAGAGACGGAAACATTGGCATCACAGCGTAGCGACCCCTCCTCCATGTTTCCATCACTTACTCCAATGTAACGCACCAGGCGCCGAAGCAGATTTAAAAACTCCCGAGCTTCCTCGGGAGAGGAAAGATCCGGCTCGGTCACTATCTCTACTAAGGGAATCCCACAGCGGTTAAAATCTACTCCTGAAGTTGAAGAGGGTAAGTCCGGGCCTTCATGGATTAGTTTTCCAGCATCCTCTTCAAGATGCACTCTCTTTATGTTGACCCTTTTGCGCTTGCCCTGAAAGGAAAATTCCATAAAACCGTCCTTGCCAACAGGCAGGTCGTATTGCGAAATCTGATACCCCTTGGGGAGGTCCGGATAAAAATAGTTTTTGCGATAAAATACCGCCTGAGGAAGTATGTCACAATTTAGTGCCAGAGCAGTTTTAATTGTTAATTTGAGCGCTTCAGCGTTAAGGACTGGCAAGGAACCGGGCAAGCCCGTGCATACCGGACAGATAAGGGTATTGGGCTCTTTTCCTATATAGTCGGTTGCACACTGGCAAAAAAGTTTGCTTTTAGTCAGTAGCTGACAATGGATTTCCAGACCTATGGTTACAAAAGCTTCTGTCTGTTCACTCATAGGTGTTCTCCTTTCTGAGAGGAATTTCTGGAAAAGGAGCCCCAAGAGCAAGTCCTTCTTCGATTAACAACCCCAAACCGAATAACAACCCTTCCTGAAATGGTCTGCCAATAATCTGAAGGCCAACGGGGAGGCTCCTGGCATAACCACAGTTAATCGAGAGTGCCGGTATGCCAGCCATTGCGGAAGGAATCGTAAACACATCTGCAAGGTACATTTGGTAGGGATCCTGGGTTCTTTCCCCAAACAAAAAGGGAAGACACGGCGAAACAGGTGTGAGCAGAAGGTCACAAACCTCAAAAGCTTTTTCAAAATCCTGTCTTACCAAGGTTCTGACCTTCATTCCCTTGAGATAAAACTCATCATAGTAGCCAGAGCTCAAAGAATAGGTACCCAAAATTATACGCCTTTTAACCTCTTTACCAAACCCTTGAGTACGGGTTTTAAAATACATTTCCTGTAGCTCGGCTGCTTCCTGGGCTCTGAAACCATACAACACCCCGTCGTAGCGAGCCAAGTTGGAACTGGCTTCAGAAGGAGCAACGATGTAGTAGGCTTCCAAGGCGTAAACGGTGTGGGGCAGGGAAACCTCAACCAGTTTAATGCCTTCTTTTTCCAGAAAATCTATGGTGTTTTGAATGCTCTCGATAATCTCAGAATCCACGCCCTCCGAGAAATACTCTCGGGGCAATCCTACTTTTAATTTCTTGACCTCCTCTCGAGAAGGTATTTCCTGGGCTTGAAACGCTGGATAGGGAGCGCAAGTTGAATCTTTTTCGTCTTTACCACTGATGACTTCAAAAATAGTTACACAATCCTTAACCGTTCTGGTAATTGGTCCTATTTGATCCAGAGAAGATGCGAAACTAACCAGGCCAAAGCGAGATACCCGGCCATAGGTAGGCCGTAAACCCACCACTCCACAAAAAGCAGCTGGCTGCCTTATGGAGCCCCCGGTATCTGACCCCAAAGATACAGGAGCTTCCAAAGCAGATACGCAAGCACTTGAGCCTCCACTTGACCCCCCGGGTACTCTATTAAGGTCAAAAGGGTTTCTGGTGGGTCCAAAAGCGCTATTTTCAGTTGAAGATCCCATGGCAAACTCGTCCATATTGGTCTTGCCAAGAATAAGAGCCCCCTGAGCCTTGAGTCTGGAAACTACAGTGGCATCATAAGGAGGAATAAAACCCTCCAGGATTTTAGAAGCACAGGTAGTTGGTATATTTTGGGTGCAAATATTATCCTTGATGGCAATTGGAATTCCAAAAAGAGGTGGGATTTCCTCAGGATTTGCTTTCTCGAGCTGCTCATCCAGAGATTGTGCTTCATCAAGAATAGACTCCCGATTAACAAATAAGAAAGCGTGCAAATAGGGGTCAACGTTTTCAATTCTTTGCAAAAATAGCTGAGCCAGTTCTTTTACCGATATTTCCCTGTTTTTGATAAGTTTTTGGTAATCTTCCAGGGAAAAATCCTTAAACTCCTTGATATCCATTGCTTTCCACCTACTTGTCAACTATTTTGGGAACGATAACATAATTGCCACTAACTCGAGGAGCACGTTCCAGAATTTTCTGGTAATCAGGCCACTGTACCGGTTGGTCTGGATTGGTCGGGGGAGTGCTCCAAGAAATATGGGATGTTGGTGAAACATTTTCCAGATCCAGCTCTTCAAGCTTGGCAAAGTGAGAAACAATGTTGTTAATATCTTCGAAAAAAGTTTGCAGCTCCTCTTCTTTAAAACTGAGTTTTGCAAGCTGTGCCACTTTCTTTATCTCTTCCAAGTTGATTTTTGGATCCACAACAGTCACCTCTCTCTTTCAAGGGGAAACTCAGCCTTCCTGGTCCAGGATTCTGTAAAACTCTTCCTCGGTTAAAATGGGGATTTTTCTGCTCTCTGCCTCTCTCAGTTTAGAACCAGGGTTCTTGCCCACTATAAGGAAATCTGTCCGCGAGGAAACGGTATTGGCTACTTTTCCGCCCCTTTCCTCAATAATGCTTTTGGCTTCATCTCTGGAGAAACGCTCCAGTGCACCAGTAATGACAAAGGTTTTATCAGCAAAGAAGCTGCTCTTGGGCTTTTCTTCCAAGGGTTGAGGCTCAATACCCAGGTTAAGTAACTCGTCAATCATTCTCTGGTTTTCAGGGTTAGCAAAAAATTGTGCTATTGAATCTGCCACGATAGGGCCTATGCCCTCTATTTTTAAGAGGTCCTCTTTGGTTGCCTTCCTAAGTTTTTGAATATCTTTAAAATGTTTGGCAAGTAACTGGGCTATATACTCTCCAACATGCCTTATGCCAAGGGCGAAAATGAACCTGAAAAGAGGCCGCTTTTTAGAACGCTCTAAGGCATTGATAAGGTTTTCGGCAGATTTTGGGCCCATTCGTTCCAGCCGCTCCAGCTGGCTTTTGGTTAATCGGTAGAGGTCGGGAATGCTTTTCACAAGCCCTGTGTCCACCAGTTGTTCTACAATTTTCTCTCCCAAACCCTCTATATCCATAGCTGCTCGAGAGGCCCAGTGTTTTATTCTCTCTTTGATTTGGGCTGGGCAGCTGGCATTGATACAGCGCCAAGCGACTTCTCCTTCTTCTCTGTATACACGGCTACCACATACCGGGCACTTATCAGGCATAGTGAAAAACTTCTCTTCCCCACTTCTCCTTTCTTTAATTACCTTTACTATTTCTGGAATTACTTCACCTGCTCTCCCCACAACCACCCAATCTCCTATACGCACGTCTTTTCTGCGAATTTCGTCTTCGTTGTGCAGTGTGGCTCTTTTAATAACCACCCCACCCACTTCTACTGGTTCCAACACGGCTACTGGGGTAAGGGTTCCAGTCCTTCCTACGTTGACTTCTATGTCAATTACCCGGGTTATTCCATAAGTCGGCTGAAATTTAAAAGCAATGGCCCAACGGGGGCTTTTGGTCGTCGCGCCCAGCTTTTCTTGCTGGCGAAGAGAATTAACCTTTACAACCAGGCCGTCTATATCGTAGTCCAGAGATTTTCTTTTCTCTTCCCACTCCTTATGGAGGCGTATTACTTCTTCTACAGAACTGACCAGTGTGGAGTGAGGATTCACTTTAAAACCCAACTCCTTCAGATATTGAAGCGCTTCCCAGTGAGTTTCAGGTTGGTAGTCGCTTTCGATGAAAAAGGCTGAATACACAAATATATCAAGATGTCTCTTAGCGGTTATGCTGGGGTCAAGCTGCCTCAGGGAACCAGCAGCAGCGTTTCTGGTATTAGCAAAAGGCACTTCTCCATTGTTCTTTCTCTCTTCGTTTAATTTTTCAAAGTCTTTTTTGGGCATAAATACTTCGCCCTGAACTTCTATTATGCGCGGTGGCGCAGAACCCTGAAGTCTTAATGGAATGCTCCGTATAGTCCGGAGATTGGGGGTTACGTCCTCTCCGGTTAACCCATCGCCTCTGGTTCCACCTCGAACAAACACTCCATTTTCATAGCGCAGGTTTACCGCCAATCCGTCTATCTTGAGCTCTACAACGTACTCAATCTCGTTTTCTCCAAGCCAGCGCTTCACTCGCCGATCGAATTCTCGTATTTCCTCATCTGAAAAAGCGTTGTTTAAGCTCAACAGAGGTCGACTATGGATAAACGGTGGGAAAGCTTCCTGAGGCTTTCCTGCGACTCTCTGGGTGGGAGAGTCAGGGGTAATAAACTCCGGATATTTCTGCTCCAATTCTTCAAGCTTTCTCATTAGGGCGTCATATTCAGCATCGGAGATTTCCGGAGAGTTCAACACGTAGTATCTGTAGTCGTGGTAGTGGATTATCTCCCGGAGCTTTTCAATTTCCCGGCGTACTTTTTCTTTTTCTTCCACAGGGACCACGCTCTTTCAAAATAGTTCTTTCCTTATTATTGTATCACGTCTATCAGGACCTACCGAAATCAACGCTACCGGGACACCGCTTAAGTCCTCGATGAATTCTATGTACTGTCTGGCTTCCAGGGGGAGATTGCGGTATTCTCGTATACCAGAAATATCTCCCTTCCAGCCCGGAAAAGTTTCGTAAATCGGTTCACAATAGGTCCAGTACAGAGGGTTGACGGGAAACTCTTCAACTTCAGTTCCCTCTATCTTGTAGGCTCGGCATATTTTCACTTCCGGCAGGTTGCTTAAAACATCCAGTTTGGTAAGGGCAAGCCATTTAATGTTGTTAATACGTACCGCGTATTTGAGTGCCACCCCATCAAGCCATCCGCATCTTCTGGGACGACCGGTGGTAGCTCCAAATTCCTGACCCTTTTCTCTAAGAAGCGTTCCAGTTTCATCTCTAAGCTCTGTGGGGAAAGGACCCTCACCAACTCTTGAGGTGTAAGCTTTGCAAATTCCTACCACTTCAATGTTTTCGAGCAGCCCTATTCCTGAACCCAATATAGCACCGCTTGCTATGGGATGCGAGGAAGTAACGAAGGGGTATGTACCGTGATCGAGATCCAGCATTGAACCCTGTGCTCCCTCAATTAGGATTTTCTTTCCCTCTCTGGCTGCTTGATAAACCATCAGCGAAGTATCTGCAATCCACTCTTTAAAAATCTGGAAATACTCATAATACTTACGCAATATTGCATCAAACTTCAAAGGAGGATGTCCAAAAACTTTTTCAAGAAGGGCATTCTTATAGCATATAGCCATTTTGAGTTTGGTAGCAAAGTTTAGCTCATCCAGCATATCTCCTACTCGTATTCCCCAGCGGGCAACCTTATCTTCATAACAGGGTCCAATCCCTCTCCCTGTGGTACCTAGTCTCTGTTCACCCCTGAACTCTTCAACCAGCCTATCCAGGATTTTGTGATACGGCATCACCAGATGAGCTTTACCGCTAATACGGATACGCTTTACGACTTTCTTGTCCTGCTTTCGTAAAATATTAACTTCTTCAATGAGTGCTTCCGGGTCTATGACCATCCCGTCACCAAGTATGCATATACTATTTCGGTGGAGGATTCCCGAAGGCAAAACGTGGAACACATATTTTTTACCATCCACCATAACTGTATGACCAGCGTTGCTACCTCCCTGGGCCCTTACAACCAGGTCCGCATTTTCGCTAAGATAATCGACGATTTTCCCTTTACCTTCATCGCCCCAGTGAGTACCTACAATGATATAAACAGACACCCAAAAAACCTCCTATCATTCCCACTCGATTGTTGCAGGTGGTTTGGAAGTAATATCGTATACCATGCGTCCGATGCCTTTAACTTCATTAACCACTCTTCTTGCAATGACATCCAGAGTGTCATAAGAAAGACGAGCCCAGTCCGCAGTCATTCCATCTTCGCTGAGCACCGCTCTCAACACCCCTACATACTCGTAAGTTCTTTCATCACCCATAATACCTACGCTCCGCACCGGAACCAGCACTCCAAAAGACTGCCATATTTTGCGGAATATCGGTGATTTACTCAGTTCCTGAAATATTATATAATCCATTTCTCGCAATATTTCCAATCGCTCAGGCGTCACCTCTCCCACAATTCTCACTGCCAACCCAGGTCCCGGGAAAGGCTGTCGCCATACTATTTTCTCGGGTATCCCCAGCTGTTGCGCCAGAGTCCTCACTTCATCTTTAAAAAGAAATCTGAGCGGTTCCAAAACCTTAAGCTGCATGCGTTCAGGTAAACCTCCTACGTTATGGTGGGTTTTAATGCGAGCAGAAGGACCCCAAACTGAGGTACTTTCTATGACATCCGGATAAAGAGTACCCTGGAGAAGATAGGTTATGTTTCCCAGCTTCGCTGCTTCTTCTTCAAAAACTTCGATGAACGCTTTACCTATTATTCTTCTTTTTTCTTCAGGATCAAGGACCCCCCGAAGTCTGGAAATAAAGCGCTCTCCAGCATCTACGTAAATAACTCTCTCTTTGCCCAGAAGCTTTTGAGTACTCTTCAACACTTCTTCAGCTTCGCCTTTTCGAAGCAATCCGTTATTTACAAAAATGCAACTTAGCTGGTCTCCAATAGCTCGGTAAGTCAACACTGCTGCGGTTACCGAATCCACGCCACCGCTCAATGCACATACAACTCTTTCCTGCTTCACTTCGTTGCGGATATAATTGATCTGCTGTTTCAGAATGGACTCTGGAGTCCATTCTGGATTACAACCGCATATGAAAAATACAAAGTTGGCTAACATTTCCTTGCCCAGAGGGGTATGAGACACTTCGGGGTGGAACTGGATTCCCCATATCTTCCCATCCTCACTACGGATTGCGGCAAACTCGCAATCCTCGGTCTTCGCAATCTTTACGAAACCAGGGGGGAGGGCAACGACGCTATCTCCGTGACTCATCCAGCAGATAGTTTCTCCTCCCATTCCCTCAAACAACCCCTTTTTCTCAAGAATGGTCAGGAGAGCCCGTCCATATTCTCTTTGGGCGGCTCTTACGACTTTCCCGCCCAAGCTCTTTACCAGAAGCTGCATTCCATAGCAAATCCCCAGGACTGGTTTCCCGCTTTGCAATACTTCTCCAGGAAGGGTTGGAGCTTCTTCGCTGGTCACACTGTACGGACTTCCTGAGAGGATTATGCCTTTGACTTCTGGACTGTTCAGGTTATACTCCTGACCCTTCATGTGACAGGGCCACACTTCGCTGTAGACTTGTAGCTCTCTAATCCGGCGGGCGATAAGCTGAGTGTATTGGGACCCAAAATCGAGAATCACGATTTTATCCATGCTGTTTTCATCTCCCCATTCCCACGCCCTGGCTTTTTTGAAGCAACTTCCCCTCAGTCCATATACTTGGAGATATAGCAATCTCTACCTGATGCATTTCTTGAATGTTTTTTGCACCCAGAGACCCCATTGCACCCTTGAGTGCTCCAAAGAGATTCATGGTACCGTCGGTAAGATGGCTGGGGCCAAAAAGTATTTCCTTTAATGAACCTTTAATGCCTACTTTCACCAGAGTGCCACGTGGTAAACTCGGATCAGGGGTCGCCATACCCCAATGGTGTCCTTTGCCCGGCGCTTCTTTAGCACTTGCAAGGGGTGAGCCAAGCATTACAGCATCTGCTCCACTAGCAAAAGCCTTTGCTATGTCACCCCCTACTCTCATTCCTCCATCGGTTATCACTGCTACATAACGTCCGGTTACACTGTAAAAATCATCCCTGGCACAGGCTACATCTATGGTTGCGGTAATCTGGGGTACACCTATACCCAGCACTGCTCTGGTGGTGCAAGCTGCTCCAGGACCTATACCTACCAGAATTCCCGAAGCTCCAGCTTTCATAAGCTCCAGGGCCGCTTTGTAGGTTGCACAGTTGCCAACGATTACCGGCACATTGCTTTCTTGGCAAAACCTTTCAAGATCAAATTCCTGTTGTGTCGAAGAAACAAAACGCAAGGTGGTAACTGTGGATTGAATGACGATCACGTCCGCACCAGCTTTTAAAGCCAGCTTACCCAGTGTTGCGGCTTTGGAAGGGGTGCAAGAACAGCAAGCAAGAACTCCTGAAGATTTAATTTCCTGAATTCTTGCGAAAACCAATTCTTCTTTCACGGGTACCTGATAAACCTTTTGAATAAAACTGGTTACCTTTTCCTTGGGTTGAGCTATAATCTCATCGATGATTGAGTAAGGGTCTTCGTATTTGGTAAAAATACCTTCCAGATTCAGCACACCTAAGCCGCCCATTTTGCCCAATTCCACAGCCATTTTGACGTCAATAACACCGTCCATGGCGGCTCCTAAAAGAGGAATGCTTAGGGAAACATTGCCTATCCGGGTAGAGATATCCACATCTTGTGGGTCAACAGTAACTTCACCAGGAACCAGCGAGACATCATCAAATCCATAGGTCATCCTCGCTGTGCGGTTTCGTCCTATGAACCAGTTTTCCATCACAGCTCACCTTCCTGTTTTTCAAATTGCTTATTTCTGTTTTATTGGAAAAAATTGGTCCTGTGCAAGTGATTTAGAAATTATACTATCGGTTTGAGATAATCTCAAATAAGAAGCTCGAACGTCTGGATTACCTTCCCCAGGAACCGCTTTTGAGTGGTCCCTGGGGAAGGTTTATTCTTTCAACTCTGCAACGATGGCCTGGGTGGTTAAAACAAGAGAAGCCATACTGAATGCGTTTTGAAGAGCGGTAAGTACTACTTTAGTTGGGTCTACGATACCTGCATCTTGCATTTGAACAAAGTTACCCGCCATGGCATCAAAACCCCATCCAACCGGTTTTTCTTTTATGGTAGCCACCACAAGCGCACCATTAAAACCCGCGTTCTCTGCAATTCTTTTTGCGGGTTCTTCCAGAGCTTTGCAAATTATATTGGCTCCCACCCGCTGATCTTCATTTTCAAAATTTAGGTTACTAACTCTTTGAGAAGCATGTACCAGAATAGCTCCCCCACCTGGAACTATTCCCTTTTCTGTCGCTGCCTGGGTAGCAGCGAGAGCGTCTTCAACTCGAAATTTTTTCTCTTTAAGTTCTGTCTCGGTTGGTGCTCCAACTTTAATAACGGCTACGCCTCCTACCAGCTTAGCCAAACGCTCACGAAGTTTTTCTCTATCATATTCGGAAGTAGCTCGATCGATTTGGACCTTGATTTGCTTTATACGTTCCTCAATGTCTTTTTTGTTCCCCTTACCCCCTATAATGGTGGTCTTTTCTTTGGTGGCCACAACTTTGTCAGCTCGCCCCAGAAGGTCAAGAGTCACTTTTTCAAGTTTCATGCCCAACTCTTGAGAAATCACCTGAGCTCCGGTCAACACTGCTATATCCTTAAGAATTTCCTTTCTGCGCTCTCCAAAGGCAGGAGCTTTTACCGCCAGGACCTTCAAAACACCCTGGAGTTTATTGACCACCAAAGTAGTTAGGGCTTCTCCTTCCAACTCCTCAGCAATGATGAGCAAAGAGGCTCCCCTCTGGTGGATTTTTTGTAAAAGAGGAAGCAGGGCTCTGCTAGTACTTATTTTAAAATCCGTAACCAGTATATAGGGGTTCTCAAGCACTGCTTCCATCTTTTCTGGATTGGTGATCATATATGGGGAAAGGAAACCACGGTCAAACTGAATCCCCTCTACTAATTCCAGAACAGTTTGGGATGAAGGTGATTCTTCAACGGTGATCACTCCATCTCTACCAACCTTTTCCATTGCCTGGGCAATGAGTCTGCCAATTGCAACGTCGTTGGCAGAAATGGAAGCCACCTGAACAATCTGTTCCGAGCTTTCTATGCTGATACTTGAATTTTCTATAAACTCAATCACCTGCTTGAGCGCTTTTTCCATGCCTTGTCTAAGTAAAACCGGATTGCACGCTATGGTTGTTGCTTTGAGGCCTTCTTCGATCATTGTTTGGGCAAGTACCAGGGCAGTCGTGGTGCCATCACCAACAACGTCGTTGGTTTTGGTGGCTACCTCTTTTGCAAGTTTACTACCCAGCTCCTCGAGGTAGTTTTCAATTTCCACCTCTCTGGCTATGGTCACACCATCATTACTAACCAACGGAGGACCATACTTCCTCTCTATAACCACGTTCCTGCCTTTGGGACCAAGAGTTAGCCTTACCAAGTTTGCTACTTTGTTTATCCCATTTTTTATGGCCTTCTGAGCCTCAATTCCAAGAACTACTCTTTTTGCAGCCATTCAAAGCACCTTCCTTTCCGGTACCAGCTAAGGTTAAAGTTACCCAAAAGTTGCTCAATCTATGATAACAGAGTGCCCAGAGAATGCAAGTTTCTCGGCTTAAAAATCAGGTTATGCCAAGTTTCGGATCTGGTTCCAGTGTTTTAACCGAGAAATAGCGCTGAGGGTTTCGAACAAAATGAAAATAACCGCACGCGGCTACCATTGCTGCATTGTCGGTGCAGAAACTTTTTGAGGGGAGATAGACCTCAAGTCCTTCTTTCTGAGCTTCTTCTTGTAATCTCTTTCTGAGAGCTCTGTTCGCAGCCACTCCCCCTCCTACGACTATCTTTTTGAAGTTAAGTTTTTTAGCAGCGAAAATGGTTTTTTTGGTAAGCACGCGAACCACACTTTCCTGAAAGGAGGCTATCAGGTCTTTGATGTCTCCAGGCCCAATTTCCAAGCTCTGGTAAGCCCTTATTACCGCTGTTTTGAGGCCGCTAAAACTAAACTCAAAGTTGTCTTCATCTTCGAAGCCCGCTTTAAAAACAAAGCGCGATGGGTTACCCTCTTGACTAAGGAGATCGATGATCGGTCCCCCAGGATAACCAAGCCCCAAGAACTTGGCTATCTTATCAAAGGCTTCTCCTGCTGCATCATCTCTGGTTCGCCCCAAGAGATGATAGGTACCCCACTCTTTAACGGCTATCAATTCGGTATGTCCTCCCGAAGCGATTAAAGCGACAAAGGGAGGGGCAAGGTTCTGATGTTCGAGGTATGCTGCAAACAGGTGGCCCTCAAGGTGGTTAACACCAACGATAGGTACATTGAAACACAGCGCCAAAGATTTTGCCCAGCAGGTACCCATAAGTAGCGAGCCCATCAAGCCTGGCCCCATAGTCACTGCTATCAGATCCATAGTTTCAAGACCAATTTTTGCCCGAGAAAGTGCCTCTTGGGTCACCCAGGGAAGAAGTTCCAGATGTTTCCGTGACGCCACTTCGGGTACCACTCCTCCATATTTGCGATGGAAATCCACCTGACTGGATACTACACTGGAAAGAATTTGTCTATCATCTTTAAGCACTGCACAACAGGTATCATCGCAGCTGGTTTCAATTCCTAAAACGTACACTTTTGCCTCCTTTATCTACAGACTCTTTCTCATAACCAGGGCATCTTCTCCATCACTATAATAAACCTTGCGAATACCTATTTCAGAAAACCCAAACCTTCGATAAAGCGCTTGGGCAACCTGATTAGAAACTCTCACTTCCAGAAGCACTTCTTTACAGCCTTTGCTCTTCGCAAACTCAAGCGCATAA
This sequence comes from Atrimonas thermophila, assembly GCF_045864955.1. Classification (GTDB taxonomy): domain Bacteria; phylum Atribacterota; class Atribacteria; order Atribacterales; family Thermatribacteraceae; genus Thermatribacter; species Thermatribacter velox. The sequence goes on from NZ_AP028803.1 coordinate 792,194, forward strand.
TGCAAAAGCTTTGTACCATAACCCTTTCTACGGAATTCAGGATGAATAGCAAAAGTTGTAATGTGGGCCTCGCGAAGATAAATCCAGAGCCCAACATATCCTATTACTCTGCTACCCAGGAAAGCGACAAAATAGTGAGCTATTTTATTGGAAAGTTCACTCAAAAATAGAGAGTAACTCCAGGGATGTTTGAAGGATTTCTTTTCAATGGCCACCACATAAGGCAAGTGCTGAAAATGCATCCTCTGAATGGTAAATGCGCCTCCAGCATTAGCTGGTTGCGTTTCATTCTTAAAAAAGTTTCGCACCATAGATGGGCCCAACACGAAAAACGTTTTCAGTACTTGCAATTTCTCTACTTCCGCGTTGATGGTAAAGCTCGATTAATCGTAAGGCTTGTGGAAAGGCCTGCATAAAGAGAAGGTTGCCTTCGCACCCCTCAAAATGGCTCTTGAGAAAGGAAGAAGGAGATACAACCAGTCCCCTGTAGCGGGCATACTTTGCTACAAAATCCTGAATATTCCCGGTTTCGACTTTGGTAATTGGCTGTATTTCTTTCCAGGGCGTTTTCCAATCTAAGTCTACCCAGAAGATTTCGTCCTTTTTATGGTGAATTATCGGGAAGATTTTTTCAAAGTCCTTTGAGAAAAAGCTTGACCTCATTGCTTCGAGAGCCAAGCTTTCCAGGGTGGAAAATCCCACCAAAGGGAGCTGATAACCAAAAGCGATCGCTTTAGCAACACAAACTCCAATCTTCACTCCGGTGAAGGAACCAGGCCCTATCCCAACTATAACAGCTTCCAGATTAGTGGACTGCAAAGCATACTCTTTTTTAAGATACTCAAGATGATCAAACAGATATCTGGAATGGTTCTCACGAGCATAGTGCAGTAAAGAAACTTTTACTTCCTGGCCTTGAGCAAGGGCCACAGAGAGCCAGGGGGTACTACTATCAAAGGCAAGAATGTATTTTTCGTATTTGTCGGCTTTCATTTCCAGTACTCCACAATTATTTCTCGAGCAGATAAATCCTTCCAGGATATTTTAACTGTAATGTAAGGATTTGGAAAATGATGCATGAATTTATCGGCCCACTCTACCACCACTACCCCAGATCGACTGGCATATTCTTCAAAACCCAGCTCCAGCACTTCTTCCCAACTATCAAGACGATAGAAATCCATGTGGTACATAATCCCCTGCTGTCCCTGGTACTCGTGTATCAACGCAAAAGTGGGGCTGGTTACTTTTTCTTGTGGAATACCCAGCGCCTCTCCAATACCTTTGGTCAGGGTAGTCTTACCTGCTCCGAGAGCTCCCACAAGCAAAATCAGGTTTGTTCCATATTGCCTTGCCAAATCCAAAATTCGTCTCCCTACTTCGAGGGTTTCCCTCTCCAGCACGGTTTTAACACACAAAAGTATTTCGCCTGTTCTCTTTTCTTCTTTCATATTACTTTCCGACATTCAATCTTTCCAAAATTGCAAAGTATTTCGTGAGGAATGGTTGCAGATCTTTCAGCCAATTCTTCAGGGCGAACCATTTCGCCACCGTCTTCACCCATGACAGTAACCACATCCCCCTTTTGTACCCCTTCAACCTCGGTTACGTCAATCACGACTTGCTCCATAGTAATGGTTCCCAGTACGGGAACTCTCTTCCCCTTAAGGATGACTTCTAATTTGTTGGACAGATTGCGCGGTAATCCCCAGTAGTAACCAATGTGAGCAATTGCCACCTTGGTAGTCCTCCAGGTAGTAAAAGTAGCTCCATAGCTTACTCTGTAGCCCGGAGGGAGTTCTTTAAGATGAGTCACCCGGGTTCTGATGTTCATTACCGGCTTTAACCCCAACTCCTCAACCTGTGAATAATCTGTAGTTGGAGAAACACCAAAAAGAGCTATGCCTATTCGAGCCCCATCAAGACGAGCTTCAGGTAAGGTTAAAAACGCTGCACTATTCGCACAGTATCTTTTCAAGGGTTGTCCATAGATTCTTTCCATCTTATGGCAGGTTTCAATAAACAGATGCAACTGCGCTCGAGTGTATTCGGGGTCGGTTTCAGCACAAGCAAAGTGTGTCATTACCCCTTTTAATTGCGGAAGCAATCCAAAGAAACGTTCTTTGAAAGGTTCTGCCTCCAGTTCCAAAGGCAAGAAACCCATTCTTCCCATTCCAGTATCTATAAAAAGATAAAAACTCAGCGGCAGTTTCTCGGAATTTTCTCTCAAAAGATCCAATTCTTCGCAGGAAGAAACGACAGGCGTCAGTTTATAAAAAAAAAGAGCTTCAAGCTCTTCTGGCATGATGCCTTCCAAAACTATCACTTCTCCCTTGATGCCGCTTTTCCTGAGTTTGACGCCTTCTTGCACGCTACCCACTGCAAAGCTCGAAAGACCACATTCTGCAAGAACCTTTATAGCCTCAACGCCATGTCCATAAGCGTTGCTTTTTACTACGCCAATTATTTTGTATTCCCTGTTTTGGGCCAGTTCATTAAGAATCAAATAGTTATTACGCAAGTTCCGTGCATTAATCTCCATCCATGAAGGGTATTCTATATTGTCCATCACGAACCACCTTCTTTGCTGCAGGAATTTGGTAGGCTATCTCCTTGGCAGTAATTTCTTTTTTGTTTCGAGCCAGCATATCTCCTGCCAATCCATGTAGAAAAACACCACAGATGGCACTTTCTAAGTGTTTCCCTGTCTGCGCCAGTATGCCCGCAATAACTCCAGAAAGAACGTCTCCGCTCCCAGCGGTGGCCAGCTCTGGACCACCAGTGGGGTTTACGAATATATTTCCTGAGGGATCGGCTATCAACGTTGCCGGCCCTTTCAAAACCGCTATACACTGGAAATAGTCAGCTAACTGCTTAACCGCTTCAAATCGATTTTCCGCTACTTCTTTTGGAGAGCTTCCAAGCAATCTCGCTGCTTCTCCGTGGTGGGGCGTTATAATCCAACCCGAGAGTTTCCCTTTCCATAACTGCCGTTCACCGGCTATGCAGTTTAGAGCATCCGCATCAATCACTCCACCAATATGAGAGCTGGCCTGAACAATTTTCTCGACAAAAAAAGACATTGCGGGAGATACTCCCAAACCTGGTCCAATTATCAAGCTCCTGCACTTCCTCTCTACAAAGCTTTTTCCAAGGAATTCTGCAACAGAGGGCGTATAATAGTGCTGTGCCTGAGTACTTTCAACCAAAGGTGTTACCACTTCAGGCAAATGTATTTTAACCAACGAAGCAGCGCTAAAAGGTAGAGGCCAAACTACCATTCCCGCGCCAGCACCATAGGCCCCCAGGGAGGCTAAAATGCCTGCTCCAAGCATTGATGGGGAACCGGCAATTACACCCACCACACCCGCGCTTATTTTGTGGACATCGGGATTGCGTTCTGGCAAATGTTCACTTATAAGGTGTGGTGTGATGAGAATATCTTTAATCGGAAAAGGTTCTCGAAGGATAATAGGTATACCTATGTCAGCTACTTTGATTTTCCCTGTATATTCCCTGGCGGGAAAGACAAAGAGCCCTCTCTTGGGTAATCCAAGGGTAACTGTATAGTCAGCCTTGACGGAAGAACCCATCACTGCGCCCGATGTAGCGTTAATCCCTGAAGGAACATCGACCGAGAGCACAAAAACATCTCTGGCACTGTTAATTTTTTCTACGGCTTCCCTGTAGAGACCTGCAACGGGCTTGGATAGACCAGTACCCAATAATGCATCAATTACCAAAGATTGTGGATAAATTTCTATATCCTTCACAGAAGCAACTTCTATTATTCGGGCTGACATGTTTTTAAGCACTCGATAGTTATAAAGAGGATCCTTCTTTAGTTTCTCTGGATTGGCAAGAAGGTAGACGGTAACGGGATACGCTGAAGATACACTGAGTAATTGTCGTGCCGCCACCAGCCCATCGCCACCGTTGTTGCCTCCTCCACAGAGGATGATGACCTGTTTGAGGTTTTTCTCTTTTAAGATAGAAAGCGCTTCATTGGCTACATTTTTCCCTGCATTTTCCATGAGCAACAAGGTGTCTATTCCATATTGCTGACAAAGGTGCTGCTCTATTTTCTGCATTGCATCAGAAGTCACCAGATGCATTTTTAGCCTTCGCCTCCCCAAAACAAAAGCCTACAGCCACTGCACATACCTCCTTAGGAGTGTGAGTAACCGAGAGGCATATTTTTTCAAAAACGGGTGGCACCTTGCTGCTGATTTTCACCGTGATTTTCCTCTTGTGATCATGCAATATAAAAATGTCCTTCCAGCCCGGGTTGATATCTTTTTGCAAATAAAGCTTCTTCACAGCTTCTTTACTTGCAAAAAGGGTTGCCATTCCCTCCAGGAGGCGCCTGGGGGTATAATAGTGCAACTCTTCTTCATTGAAAAGCTTCTCCAAGAACCGACTACCGAACTTCAGAAACGCCCCTTTTACTCGCTCAATATCTACCAAGTCCACACCTATGTAAATATCCGGGATTATCAACCCTCTTCTTTTTCCTTTCGAGCTTTTTCAATGATGGCTTCAGCAATTTGTGGAGGAACTTCTTCGTAATGGTCGAATTTCATGGTAAAAGACCCTCTGCCCTGGGTTATGGAACGAAGATCGACAGAATACCTGAAAAGTTCAGCCAGTGGAACCAGAGCCTGGATTTTTTGGTACCCGTTCTGGGGTTCCATTCCCAGGATTTTACCTCTTCGACTGTTGAGGTCGCCTATAACATCACCCATATTTTCTTCGGGAACCAGGACCTCTATTTTCATTATTGGTTCCAGTAACACGGGATTTGCTTCCTGAGCTCCTTTCTTAAAAGCCATTGAACCAGCTATTTTGAATGCCATGTCTGAGGAGTCAACGGGATGGAAAGAACCATCAAAAACAGTCACTTTGACATCTATAACTTGATATCCGGCCAAAATCCCTTCCTGCATCGCTTCCTGTACACCTTTTTCCACCGCTGGGATGTAATTTTTGGGTATGACTCCTCCTACAATCTTGTCCACAAACTCAAAGCCCTGCCCCCGAGGAAGAGGTTCGATTTCCAGCCAGGCGTGACCATACTGTCCTCTTCCGCCGGATTGCCGTTTGTACTTCCCTTCTGCTTTCGCACTCTTTTTAATGGTTTCTTTGTAAGGCACTTTGGGGATGCTTAGCGTCGCTTCTACTCCAAATTTGCGCTTCATTTTATCAACCAGTACATCAAGGTGGATATCACCCAGACCATACACCAGCTCCTCTTTCGTATCTGGATCCCGGGCCACCTTCAAGACTGGGTCTTCTTCTATAATCCGAGATATTGCAGCGCTGATTTTCTCCTCGTCGCTTTTACCCGCTGGTTTGATAGCGGCTATGTAATTGGGTTCGGGCAGCTCAAGAGGAGGAAACACAACAGGATTTGCGGGATCAGAAAGGGTATCCCCAGCACCAATGTTACCCACTTTAGCCACCACACCGATGTCTCCAGCTCCAATTTCCTGGGTTTGCTCCTGATGCTTGCCTCTCAAAAATAGTAGCTGACCAATCTTTTCTTCGCTATCCCGAGAAGCGTTGTAAAGCTTGGCATCCGCTGTAATTTTCCCGGAAAAGACTCTAAACATTGCCATCTTGCCCACGTAAGGGTCGCTGATTATCTTGAAGACAAAAGCCGAGAAAGGTGCTTCCTCACTGCAGGGTATTTCCACTTCCTCCTGCGTTTTGGGATTTATCCCTTTAATCTTTCTTCTTAAGCCTGGATCGGGCATAAATTCAACAATAAAATCGTTTAAGAAACCAACTCCTTTGTTTTCTAAGCCCGAGCCACAGAGAAGAGGGAAAATTTTTCTTTCCTTTATTGCTTCTTTAAGGGCTTTTTTGAGTTCCTCGTTGTTTATTTCCTGCCCTTCGAGATAGGCATTCAGAAGGTCATCGTTGGTCTCAGCGACATTTTCGAGAAACCTTTCCCGAGCCTCAGCTACCACCTCTTCAAGCTGAGATGGAATTTCTTTCACAGACACCTTACCTTCGGCGTCAAAATACAGGGCCTGCATGGATATTAAATCCACAATGCCCTGAAAATTACTTTCCTTTCCGATGGGAATGGTTATCGGAGTTATTTTGCCAGAGAGCTTACTGGAAAGCTCCTGATAGGTTTCTTCGAACTTTGCTCCTTCACGGTCGATTTTGTTAACAAAGAAGACCACAGGTAAATTTTCTCGCTCAAGATACTTCCAGGCTTTCTCAGTACCTGCCCCCATGCCTGACGCAGCACATACAGCAATTATTCCAAAATCCACCGCCCTTACCGCTGCTACCACATTTCCTTCGAAGTCCATATACCCTGGTGTGTCTATGAGATTTATCTTGCAATCTTTCCATTCGAAAGGCAACAGAGAAAGGTCGATGGAGATCGTCCTTTTGGCCTCTTCTGGTTGCCAGTCCGAAACAGTATTACCATCTTCCACTCTTCCCCTGCGATTGATGACTCCAGCGTTATAAAGCATGGCTTCAGAAATCGTAGTTTTACCTGAACCCGCGTGACCAAACAATCCTGCATTTCTTATGTTGTTCATGGAAAACTTTTTCACTATCAATTTCCCCCTTTCTTCTCAAGCTTTGGTAAATCGAGTTTGTTTTGGCTGGTTCGATATCGAAACAGTTCCAGCTTAAGGAATTCCAAATTCTCTCACTTTTGCAGATACGCCTCACTCAACAGAAAAAACCATAAACTCACTGCCAGAAGTAAGGCATACCAAAGAATGCCATACTCCTTTTTAACTCTTTTAAAAAGAAACTTTTTGAAGGATGTCAACCAGCCTTTGAACCTGCTAAAACTAATGATTTCCTCATCATACCTTTCTATACAGAATTTTAAGCATTTTTTTAAGAGCGGGGGTCTCGATACCCCAGGCCATTTTACCATGTACCGCTAAAGAAATTTTACCGGTTTCCTCAGAAACCACAATAGCCAGCGCATCAGTTTGTTCGGTTATTCCTATACCGGCACGGTGCCTGGTACCCACCAGTTTTTTGCCCTCTACCACTTCAGCAAGAGGTAAAATGCACCCTGCAGCTAAAAGGCGATTTTCTCGCAGTATGATTGCCCCATCGTGAAGTGGTGATTCCACCAGAAAAATGGAAATCGCCAGCTCTGGTGAGAATACTGCATCAATAAGTATTCCAGTTTGTATGAAATCTTTCAGACTGTTAGAGCGCTCAAGAACAATGAGCGCTCCTATTTTCTTTCTGGAAAGAGTCTGGCAAGTTATTACCAGATCGTCTATCAGCTTCCCACGTAGTTCTTCGTTGTGGAAAAGCAAGCCACTCATCACTGGAGTGGTTTCCCTGTGGTAAGCGCGGTTAGTGTATATTCGCCTTATCTCAGGTTGAAAAACAATGAGCATCGAAGCAACATATCCGGCGAGCAGAACTTTCCAAAAAAAGTTAAGCTCCTTGAGTCCTGCAAAATTTGATACACCAGCTGCAATAAAGATAAAAGATAGAAAATTAAGTGGTGCAACCAGTGGCGTTCCATGCAGAAAACGGAGCAGGTAAAAAACAAAACAGTACAGAACGATAAGTTCAAGTATGTGACGCCATCCTAAAACGAACAACACTGCCTCCACTCAACCTAATATCAGGGCTAAAATGGCCTTCTGGGCATGAAGACGGTTTTCGGCTTGTTCATAAACCACGGATTGTGGACCATCCATTACCTCATCGGTGATTTCTTCTCCTCGGTGTGCGGGCATGCAGTGCATCACTATAGCATCTTCTGCGGCTCGAGAAAGCAAATTGCTGTTGACTTGGTAGGGTTTGAAATACTGAATTCTGGCTTCATATTCTGCTTCTTTGCCCATACTTACCCAGACATCAGTGTAAACCACATCAGCATTTTCTACAGCTTTGCTGGGGTCAGCCTCATAGACGATTTTGGCTCCGCTCTTCTTAGACGCGCTTTCTGCCCACTCCCAAACCACAGCATCAGGTTTATACTGAGGAGGTGTTGACACCCAGGTTTCCAACCCTAATACAGCGCTGGCAACGACCAGAGAGTTACAAACGTTATTGCCATCGCCCACAAAGCAAATCTTGATATCTTCAAGTCGCCCTTTTTTCTCTTTTATGGTAAGCAGGTCACCCATAATCTGACAAGGATGATGAAGGTCAGACAACCCATTGATAACCGGTACGGTAGCATAGTTTGCGAGTTCCAGCACATTGCTATGGGCAAAAGTACGTATCATTATTCCATCAACCATTCTGCTTAGAACCAGAGCAACATCTTTGATGGCTTCGCGTTTTCCCAAACCCACTTCTTGAGGGCCAAGGTAAAGAGCTTTCCCCCCTAACTGAAGCATAGCCAATTCGAAAGATACTCGGGTACGCAGAGAAGGCTTTTCAAAAAGAAGAGCCAGGACCTTCTCCTTAAGAAGACTTATTTCCTGTTTCAGAAACAGCCTTCTTTTAAGCTCTAAAGCAGTGTAAAGAATGTATTCTATTTCTTCTTTGCTGAAATCAGCAATATCTATAAAATCTCGGCCTTTAAAGCTTTGCATCCTATGTCCTCCTCCTGGCTTCAGGATTCAAAAGTAGATTCTACTGACATACGGTGAAAGAAAAGCCCTCAAAACAGCTCCATACCCAGCCCTGAAACTCAGGGTATCACCTGGCTTGTAATTTTGAGAACTTTTACTTACATCTAAAACAAGATAATTGCTTGTTGCACCAATTATTGTAACATTTTTATCTTCAGGGTATAATTGGTTTTCATCAACATCCTGTTTCCCTATGGCTACCAATGCTCTCTCTTTTTCCTCCCTGCTAAGCGAAAAAGCTGATGTTTTACCAAAAGCATCGAATCCCCTGGCTTTGCCCCAGAGAGGTTGCTTTCGTTTAACTTCCACAATTTCAGCCACTACTTCAAAAGCGTCCTGATTCAACCAGGGAAAAGCCTTCTTCCTGCTTATGTCGTGGCCAAAAAGGAATGCTTCCCCCATACGGATTTCATCGACTCCTCTGGGAAGCGATTCTCCTTCCCACAATTCTAAAAAAGTGGTTCCTCCCACCGATAGGGTCAACTCTTTATCAAGTTTTTTCTCCAGCTGCTTTTTAAGAGCGACCAGTCGGGCAACAACATCTAAATCGGGCAATACACCGCTCAAGCAAGCTAAAGTGGCGCCTAAACCAACAATATCGATATGTTTTAAGGCTTTAAAATTGAAATCACCAAGTATTTCTTCCTCAAGAAACCCTTCTCTTGCGTCCCCTCCCTCGACCGCTAGAATCACCTTCTGAAACTTGCCTACCTTATACGCTGCATGATTCAGCAGTTGTAGGCTCTCAAAATTCGATACAAAAGGTACTATATTGTTGTCAACAATAAGTCGAATTTCCGAGCTCATGGGGAGGCGAATCAAGTAAAGCTGCAAATCGCTATTTCTGGAAGAGAAAGCGTGCTTGATTTTCAGCAGATTGCCGGGATTAGAATCTCCAAAACAGGTAATTCCCTCTTCCAAAAATAGTTTGACCAGAGGCAAATCGGCACAAAAACCTTTAGTGATTGCCACCGCCCTAAGCTGCCATTGATTAAGTTTTTGCAGAATAGCCCTTATGTTGTACCGAATGGCTTGTGTATTAATCCTTAAAAGAGGATAATGCATCATTTTTCGTCAGGAAGCAACTGGTGAAACTGGTCGAAGACAAAAACGAATAAAAAAACACAATAGGCTTTCTCCAGCTGGAGAAAGCCTATTGTGTTTATCGCTTTGAGAACTGGAAGCTTTTTCTTGCTGCGGGCTGGCCATATTTTTTGCGTTCTTTCATTCTCGGGTCACGGGTTAAAAGCCCAGCTTTCTTGAGAGTTGGTTTCATGCTCTCATCAATTAAAAGCAATGCTCGAGCAATACCATGGGCTATGGCTCCTGCTTGCCCGCTCAATCCTCCACCTTCTACCTTTGCTTCTACGTTGAATCTACCCTCGCTTCCAGTTAAGACAAGCGGTTTCTCTACCAGAATCCGATGGGTCTGACGTGGGAAATAATCTTCCAGGGAACGGCCGTTTACAGTTATTTTACCACTACCCAGGGTGAGCCATACTCGAGCTACCGAGGTTTTTCTTCGTCCAGTCGCATAATATTTCATATTTTTTTCCACTGCTTTCACTCCTCGATCGTAAGGGGAATGGGTTGCTGGGCTTGATGAGGATGCTGCGGACCAGCATAAACTTTAAGCTTGCGAATTAAACGTCTTCCAAGGCGAGTATGGGGAAGCATCCCCCATACTGCCCGGCGAACAACTGCTTCAGGCTTACGAGCTAAAAGGTCGACTAATTTCTCCTCTTTGAGATGCCCGGGGTATCCGGTGTGATGACGATATAGCTTCTGCTCCAGCTTCTTCCCGGTAACTTTTATTTTTTCCGCGTTAACGACAACTACAAAGTCTCCAGTGTCAAAGAAAGGTGTATAGTTGCTTTTGTGCTTTCCCATCAAAAGAGTAGCGATCCTGGAAGCTAAACGACCCAGAGTAAGCCCTTCAGCATTAATGAGATACCATTTTCTTTGTATCTCTTGAATTCTTGGGATATAAGTTTTTTGCTCCATGTTTCCTTCTTCTCCTTGATTACTTTTCGATATTGGTACCATATAAGATTACCAGCCCAAAGACAAGTTGAATTTTAAGGTAGGCTGGGGTAAAAGTCAAGAAGATTGTTTAGAATTTATTTTTGTCTCCATTGCAATTCCTGGTTCTTCATGTTAAAATGCAACTCGCACTTCTTTCAAATACTACGAGAGGTGATCGGAATTATGCCAAATACTAAATCGGCGCTAAAGAACTTGAGAAAAAGTGAACGGAGAAGATTACGCAATAAGTCAATAAAAAGCGCTACCAAGACCTATATCAAAAAGTTTCTAAACATGCTTCAGAGCGGAGACATAGATGAAGCAAGGGAGTTCTTTCTGAGAGAAGTTGTGAAGAAAATTGATATGGCTGCCTCAAAAGGTGTTTTTCACAAAAACAAAGCAGCCAGACTGAAATCCCGTCTCTATCAAAAGCTTAATAAAGCGCTTGCTTCTTCCCAGGTTTGAATCAAAGACCAGTCAGTTTTATTACCATATCTAAAAGTATGTCTCCTGGTGGAACTGATGATGTTTTGAGCATTCTATCGCTTTCTCGCAGAATGCGGAAAGCGATTTTGATTTTTTGGAGCGAGAATTTTTTACATTGTTGTGCAATTTTGCGTAATTCATAGTTGTTTACTTTTCTTTCTGTCCAGAGGTCAACCGGTTGCTGTTCTTCCAGACACTGTAAGATTAATCTTAACTTTCTGGTAAGGCTGGAAACTAAAAACGTATGAGGGAACCCTTTCTTTAATAGCAAGTCGAGATAGGTTAGGGCCTTTTCTGTTTCCCCTTCGATAGTAGCATCCAGAAAGTGAAAGAGAATGCTTTTTTCCTCACTTTCAAAATACGCTTCCACATCTTCCGGTTTTACGTTCTGCAAATTGGGGAAACAACCCAGAAATTGAATCACGTCTTCTTCTTTAAGGTCCATTTCATGCCAGTAATGAATAAGTTTTTTAACGGAAGCTGAAGGCATTCTGGATAGTGACTGGGCAATGGAGCGCGGAAGGGTGCTGGCCGGGGAGAGATTGCGCAACACAACCTGTGGTACGTCATGCAGGCGTTTGGGTTTGTTCTTCAAGACGCCTATCAGAATTAAAGCTGGGTTGTGAGTTAACAATTTCTTGACTTTGAAGAAAGTGTCTTCCTCTGGCTCCTGGAAGAGAACGATGGTCCTCTGATTTTCAAAAAGTGATGCCTGCAGCAAATCCTCACTGTGCTCTTCCCATTCCTGAGGTGTTTCTATCTTAATAATTCGGGACACACCAAAATGTTTCATCAAAGGTTCAAGATAAGCTTTTCTGAAAAATTCCTGATTTACCTTCCCGACAAAAAGAAGAGCATTACCCTTAAACTTCTCCTGGAGCCACTTTTCAAAAGTGGTTGCCTTTGCCCTGGGTTGCAAAGCTCATTCCTCCTCTCGGTGCCGGCCAAAAACAAACTGCTCCTTCTTTCCGGGTTACCAGCGTTTTTATGTCAAGTTCATCAAGTAAAGCTATTGTTTCAGGGTTGGGATGTCCAAACTCATTTTCGCCACAGGAGATTATTGCTAAACGTGGCTTCACCTTGTCAAGAAACCATCTCAAGTTTTGAAGGTACTTACCATGGTGTGGCATAACTATGACCTCGCTCCTCAAACTCCAAAGAAAAGGAGCAAGTTCGGCAATTCCCTCTTCTTCAATGTCTCCTGTTACCAATATACTAAAGGAAGGGAAGCATATTTTGAAGAGCAATGCCTGGTTATTGGTATCTCCGCCAGCTTTGACTGGGAAAATTTTTAGCACAACGTCTTCAAAAATTGGCAATTCCTGGTAAGAAGATAGCTCAAAAACAGGTTGGACGCCCTGCGCAAGATTTGATTTCCCAGACGCAGGAACAAAAGCAGAAAAACGCCCAAATGCATTCATCAATCCCGTTATTCCATTGGTGTGGTCTTTATGGAAATGGGTTATAAACACACTATCGATTTTCTTCACACCTTTGAAATGCAAAAATCGTCCAATGACGTTTTTGCCAATATTTCCATACCGGGATGCATAACCACCGGCATCTATTAACACAGCTTCCCCCCCTTTGATCACCCCTACGGAAAGACCCTGTCCTACATCAAGAACCCAAACTTCGGATTTATCTAAGGGTTTCCATATAAACGCCGTCAAATACAAAACGAGGCCTGAAAAGACCAGCACTAATGCAATTTTTAACCAGGCTGTTTTTTGCTTTCTAAACAGGGACAAACCAATTGGAATCATCAATAAAGAAAACCAGAATAACCATCCTTTGATTACATCTTTTTGAACGGAAAAATCCCAGAAAAAATGAGGTAGAAAGGTTAATTTCTGAGCTATGAAACACAGTGCTTTAAAGAGGTGGTACAACATTCTTCCCAAGTACTGTGACATTTGGGGGGTAATAAAAGCGACAGGTTGGATAAAAAGCGAGAGAACAAGAACTACCTCCAAAAAAGGAGCAACTACGAGATTGCCCACAAAAGTCAGACTGGAAAAAGTGAATCCCTTGACAAGTAAAAAAGGCATACTGAAAACTATGGCGGAAAGGGTTATTCCCAGTGAATTCCAAACCACCTTTAAGTACACGTTGAGAAACGAAAGGGAACGGATTTCACTCTGGAGAAAGAAAATGATTCCCAGGGTGGAAGCAAAAGAAAGCTGAGCACCAGTATCGAATATAAGCCCAGGATCCAGAGCAACCATCACTAATAGAGCTACCAGGAAATAACTTATTTGGCTTGTGTTCCTACCCAGGCGCTGGCTTAAAAGGTAAGAGCTAAACATTATCCAGGCTCGCAAGGCGGAAGGAGCCATATTGGCCATGCAGAGATACAAAAAGGTGAACAAAACAACTATCAGGAAAGAAACAAGGTGTCTGTGTGGAAAGAATTTTTGAACCAGCCAGAGTACAAGACTCCCAACCAGTCCGAGGTGAAGTCCCGACACGCAAAAAAGGTGAAAAACTCCCACTTCCTGAAAAACATTGCTCTGCTCATAGAATTCCCTTGTCTTTTGCCCTGTTAAAAGGGAGAGAAACAGCGGGAAGGTTTCCTTAAGGTAAGCATCCCACTTCTTAAAAAGTTTCTCCCTCAACTTCTCTACTAATCCCATAAACTGATACCAAAGGTTATTTTTCTGAATGGATATAATTTTGACCTTCTCTAAGTATCCCACTGTACGCTTCTGGAAATAAAATGTCCGTAAATTGGTAACCCCTGGATTAGCGCAGGAGGGGAATAACCTGAAGACCCCGCTTAACTGCACTTTCTGGTAAGCAAGTTTATTAGTTAACTCGCTGTTTCCAGCGATAAGTATCTGTGGGGAATACACGAAAAATCTATTAAGGTTGACCAGGAACAGGTTTTCGTTTTCAGGAAGAAGAACCCCCTCAAGTGTAATCTGCTGTCTGTCGAGCTCCAGAAAAAAGCCAAAAGGCTCTAAAAAAGTTACCGAATAAAACATCGCACCTCCCAGCATCCAGAAAGCGAAGAAGGCTACAGTAAACATCCAGCGTTTCTTGAAAGCTAAAAGCATACAAGTAGCGAGCACAACAAGTGCCAGGACCCATATCTTATTAAAAGGCTTTTGCAGAAAATGTCGAGCAAGAAAAAAGCCAGCAAAAAAAGAACTTGCAAGCTGAAAAACGGGATAATACTTAAAGCTGAGAAGGGAGGGCTTATTCAAGGGATGACAGTGCGTTTAACCGGGGGTAGTACCCCCGGTTAAACTACCACTCTGTCGCTTTCTGAAACTTCTTCTTGAAGGCATCCTTACTCAATCCGCTTAAGCTGGCCAATTTATCCAGGGTGTTAGGATCTTCAAGGTCCTCTTTTTCAAGTCGAATCATAAAGGAACGAGCCACGCGATATGAGTAGGAGTTAATATCCACCGTTCGTACCTTTGTTCTCCCGGTCTGAGGATCCCGGATCTGCTCAAAAGGTATGGGATTAAGTTTACCCTCAAAAATACTAATTAGAGCTCCTTTCTGTTGATTCTTCAAACTATATTCATTGCTTAAAAGATATTCAACCGCTCCGAAGCCCAACTCCCTGGTGTATTCGATATCAAAAGCATTCGGAGGTGCACAGCGCAGTTCGTAGCCGATATCTTTGGTCACAATGGTAATCTTTTCTCCACGCTCGTTGAACCTTCTCTCTATTTCGCTTTTCAAAAGCTCACCAAGCGGTACTTCGGCAAGCCTCACATGACCATGAGGGTCCCTGGGTATAGGCTTGCCAAGAATTTGCTCGATTTCCTCAACGCTTCCAAACTTAAGAGCCACTCCTTCAGCAATGACGGCTACTCCGTCCTTTCTTCCCAGCAACCTCCTCTTAAGCATGGCTCCTTCTAATATGTCACAGACATCCTCTACTCTGATTGTCTGCTGACCAAATTCCTCAGGTATTATGGTCAGGGTCGCTCCTGCTGATTTCCCAACCCCCAGGGCAAGATGACCTGCAGATCTTCCCATCATCACCACAAAATACCAGCGATTTGTGGTTTTCGCATCTTCCATAAGGTTTTTGACCAGTTGAGTAGCCAGATCTCTCGCGGTCTGAAAGCCAAAAGTAGGCATGTTGCCTGGGAGCGGCAAATCGTTATCGATAGTCTTGGGAACATGAGCAGTGAGAAGCGCTCCTTGCATTGCTGAATCCAGAATGCTGGCACTGTAGGCAGTATCGTCGCCTCCTATGGTAACCAGATAGCTTATTCCCAGGGTTTCCATTGCTTTCCTAACATTGGCTACTTTTTCCGAATCTATTTTTCCTCCCTTTACCAGGCTGTCTCGAGCGGTACGGAGAATAGAACCTCCCTGAAGGTGAATACGGGAAACATCCTTGATTTCCAACTTTACAGTATGCTGTGTAGGGTCAAAAGAAGGACTGGATATCCATTTGAAACCATCATAAATCCCAATTACTTCCAGACCTCTCAAATTGGCAGCAATAGCCACCGAACCTATGACGCCGTTTATTCCTGGCGCTGGACCTCCTCCCACCAGGATACCCAATCTCTTTTTGTGCTCCATTCTGGAACCTCCTTTTGTCGAAATTGGCGGTAGAGTTTTTCAAGTTTACAGCTTCACGAGAAAAGATATCAGAAAAGCCATTGCTGGTCAACCTGAATCATCGACACTACCAAAACTCGGGGTATCGGAGAACTATCGAGTATTGGCTACCAGCAGCTTCTGAATCCATTCCCTGTGAGTGGGGAAAAGGTTAGAGGGTAACTCATCCAGCGCAAAAAATCTGGTTTCCCTGATTTCCTCTCCATCGGGACGAGGCTTATCATTGAGAGCCCGACATTCATAAACTACCACCACAAACTGGAAGGGTTTCCCCAATTCCTTTGGAAAAACCAGTTCCTCAGGATCCGTAAACACGCCCCTGCAAATTATCGACTGGGGATCGATGCTGATTTCTGCTTCTTCGCGAAGCTCTCGTTGAAGACACCCGGTGAGCGTTTCGCCTATTTCCATCGTTCCAGCTGGCAATCCCCAATCTTTACTGCCTTTTTTGAGAGCAAGAAGTACTCGTTGTTTACAATCAAGAACTATGCCACAAGTAGCAACTTTTATTCCGTCGGGAAGGACTGGGAAACTCCTGTCCGGATGCATTAGTTCCGTAACCTGCTTTTCTTGAAGTTCCTCGAAGTCCTGGACCCACAAATCTGGATTTCGCGGATCTCCCGCAGCGGGAAAATATTCAAAGTGTTGAGCCACCAGTACGGCTGGCATGCGCATCCAGTGCGCACCAACTATATCAGTTTGAGGATTGTCACCAATCACGACACAGCGCAATTTCTTGAGAGGGAGCTCTCCAAGTGCCGCAAAAAAGAAAAACGGGTTCGGTTTGCCCAAACACACAGCTCTGGTAGAAGTCATTTTCTCAAGAACGTTCACAATTATGCCGGTACTGGGAACAACCCCCCAGTAAGTGTTAAACTGGTAATCGGGATTGGTAGCTATTAACGGAACACCTTTTATTGTAAAAACAGCCGCCTCTTTTATCTCCCGAAGGGAAATTGCTTCGTCAAAACCAACCACTACTGCCTGCGGTTCGTGTTGTGTAACTTCAACACTTGCATCAAGCAACTCTCTTCTTAGCTCTTGATTTCCTAAAAAATATATTTTGTCCAATCTTTGAAACTTGAGAAAGAGCTTGAGTACCTGGCCGGGAGTGATAATTTCCTCCAGAGTAACTTCAAATCCTAATTCCTGCAATTTTGCGTACATTGATTCTCTGGAATAGCAGGGATTGTTGGTCAGCAAACGTAGTGTTTTTCCAGCTTCGCGAATTCGGTCAATTACTTTACCCAATTGGTGGTGCACGATTTCATTGTGCACAAACCCATCCAAACTTATGAAGAACACGTTGAAGAAATCTAATATCCTTTCCATAAGCAATGGAATAAACAGTTTGTTTCCCAAAGTCAAGGGATAGCCAGAAAGACACTTTCGTTCCGAAAGGAGATTCAACCCACAGAACCGCTTTGGGGAAAGGATGGTGCCGGGCGCGGGATTTGAACCCGCACGGGCAAAAACCCACTACCCCCTCAAGATAGCGTGTCTTCCTGTTCCACCAGCCCGGCCCTATCGCGAAGCAATTATAGCAAGTAAAGGCGGGATCGTCAATCTTTACGAGCGAAAGCTGGCAACAAAATTTGGAAGGTTACCTTACCTTCTTTGTGTAGCTTGAAGTGCCAGGCTCCATTTCTTTTTTGCAGAATTTTGCCAACCAGAAGCATTCCCAATCCCTTTTCAAGCGCTTTTTTGAGTCGATAGGAAACTTCTCCCAGACTGCTTCCCAGGTTACCCGTTGTGTCTATGTGGTTACTCAGCTCTATTAAACAACTGTTGCTTTCTGGAACACAGGAAAGCTCCAGGCTAATAACACTCCCTTTGGGGCTGAACTTTACCGCGTTGGAAATAAGGTTGGAAAAGAGCAAAAAAGCTTCCCCCTGGCTGAGGCCAAGATGCAAGGCTTCATTTTCTGGTCTCGTTTGGAAGTTTGTCATTTCGAAGTGGAGTTCCTTCTCATTGATTTCTTCTTGCCATTGCGTAACAATTTCCTCAATTATTAAAAAGAAGTCCCGCAAAAGGAGTTTTGAGTCTGAACCCTGATAACCAAGATGCTTAAGATATTTCAAGATGCTTTTTATTTTCTGGATTTGCTTTTGCACTTTGGGCACGAAACGATGCCATTCTGTTTCTTCCCCTTCAAGCATTTGAAGATATCCTTCAATGATGGTCAGTGGAGTTTTAATTTCGTGCCAGATACTTGAAAGAAGAAATCGCAATTCCTCCTGGTCGCTGCTTCCAGCCTCTTCAAGGATAAAAATTTTTTTTCCTTGGTAATCGAGGCTTCTCAAACAATACGAATTGTGATTGCTTGTAAAAAGCAATTTTTCAATGTTTAGTCCTCGCTCAAGTAGAGGAACATCCAGAGAGTTTACGGCGAATAGTCGTTCTTCCGATTCTGAAATAGGGAGGTTTAGAATTTTCCCTAAAGAAGCGTTGTATAACACTATTTTTGTCTCTGGATCGAAGATGAAAGCTGGTTGGTCAAGCAAGCTCAATAGGCGATGCAGGAAGTGCTCAATATCTTCTTGATGTTCTGTTTCTCTTATCTTATCCTTTTTTTGCTTGCGGTTGGAAACGTAATTTTTTGCAGTATAACCACCCACTAAAAGAGAACAAAAAAACAATATTGACAACCAAAGCACTTCATTTAGGGACAAACCGGTACCCTACCCCCCTTACAGTTTCTATTTGTTGCCCGTATCGGCCAAGTTTTTTGCGCAAATTGGCTATATACACATCAACTATCCGATCAGTGACAAATTCCTCTTCGCCCCACACCCGATCCAGAAATTGATTCCTTGATATAACCTGTTTAGGATTTTTCATAAAAAGTTCCATTATTTTATACTCCCTCAGTGAAAGAGGTATCTCTTTTTCTTCTACCTGAAGAGAAAAAGTATCCCGATTCAAAACCAGCTTTCCTGCACTCAGTAAGTTTGCTGAGGAGGTTTTTTCTTTCGAAATTCTCCGGGTAACCACTTTGATTCTGGCCAATAACTCCCGGAGGTTAAAGGGCTTGGTAATGTAGTCTTCTGCACCAAGCTCCAGACCGAGCACTATATCAAGCGTGTCATCTTTGGCCGAGAGTATGATTACTGGAACGTCCTTATAACGTGGTTCCCTCTTGAGGTATTTTAAAAATTCTACGCCGTCCATCCCAGGAAGCATGAGATCAAGAATAAAAAGCTGAGGTACTGGTAGCTCCTGCACTTTTTCCAGGAAGCTTTCAGCGCTTTCAAAGGTCAAAGTTTCAATATTTTCCTTTCGCAAAAAGTGGGCAATGATATCGGCAATTTCGGTTTCGTCTTCGATGACGAAAACTTTCACCCTAAATCCTGACCATCCAGTTTTCGCAACCTAAGGCTTTTCATGTTCAAATTATAATGGTTTGGGTTAAAATTGTCTTAAGGATTTTTTAAAAAGCTTTAATTTTTGAAAGGAGGTCATTTTGGTGAAACAAACCTTTGGTTTGATTGTAGGTAATCGAGGATTTTTTCCTGATGCCTTGGCCAAAGAAGGTAGGGAGCAAGTCATTAAAGTGCTCGAAGATATGGGTTATGGAGTGGTAACCCTTACCCCCGAAGACACCAAGTTTGGGACCGTAGAAACCTGGGAAGACGCTCGAAAGTGCGCACGGCTTTTCGAAGAGCACCGAAATGAAATTTCGGGTGTTATTGTTACCCTTCCCAATTTTGGTGATGAAAAGGGAGTTGCTTATGCGCTTCGTTTTTCAGGGCTTAGAGTGCCGATTTTGGTGCATGCCTTTCCTGACCAGAATACCGCCATGGACATTACGCAGCGCAGAGATAGCTTTTGCGGAAAACTGTCTGTATGCAATAATTTGAAGCAGTTTGGAATTCCCTTTTCGCTAACCACGCAACACACTGAAAATCCTGACAGCGAGCTTTTCAAGGAAGATGTGAGTTGGTTTGCTGCAGTATGCAGAGTTGTCAACGGTTTCAAAAATCTGAAAGCGGGTGCTATTGGAGCAAGGCCGAACGCCTTTAACACGGTGCGTTTTTCAGAAAAAATACTTGAGCACCACGGTATCTCGGTTGAGGTCGCCGATCTTTCCGAAATTTTTGCTCGAGTTGGAAAGCTTGCCGACAACGACTCCAGAGTGTTGGCAGAACTTAAAGCCATCAAGGATTACATTGACACTACCGGCATTCCCGAGGAAGCACTGGTCAAGATGGCTAAGTTGCGGCTGGTTCTCAAGGAATGGATTGAAGAAACCGGGGTTTCACTTATCTCCTTTCAGTGCTGGACTTCCATTCAGGAAAACTTGGGGATTATGCCCTGCACGGTCATGAGCATGCTCAGCGAAAGCTTAATTCCTGCTGCCTGCGAAGTTGACTTGACAGGTGGCTTGGCCATGTACGCTTTGCAGTTGGCTTCTGGTACACCGTCTGCCTTGGTGGATTGGAACAACAATTTCAACGATGACCCGGACAAAGCAGTGCTTTTTCACTGTAGCAATTTTCCAAAATCGCTGCTTCAAAACCCCCGTATGGGCTATGGAGACATTATTTCTTCTTCTGCGGTTCCCAAAGAAAGGGCTTACGGTACTTGCTACGGTAAAATACCGGCTGGCCCCGTAACCATTAGTCGCTTGGCCACTGACGATGTTTCAGGAAAAATTGTTGGTTACGTGGCTGAAGGAGAAATTACCGATGATACGATTGATACCTTCGGTGGTTGGGGTGTGGTAAAAATTGAAAATTTGCAAAATCTCCTCTATGTTATGTGTGACAATGGATTTGAACATCACGCTGCCATGAACCTCTCCTGGGTGGCTGATGCACTGGTCGAGGCCTTCGAGAAGTACCTGGGATTTGATATTTATTGGCACAACGCAGAATAAAATAGTTCAATTACCGGGTAGGATACTTCCTACCCGGTGACGATAAGCATTCCCAGAAAGATTAAAGTGGCGATGGTTGCCACGTAAAGAGGTATAAACTGTTCAACAAAACGTACCCACAAAAGGTGCACTGCAAACATTATCACCACGCCGATAAAAATGCGATCCCAGAGATTGCTTTTAAAAGGTAAAATGCGCATGTGTTCTCCACTCCTCAGTCTTTAACTGCTCCAAAAGTGAGACCTGCAATAATATGCTTTTGGGCAATGCCAATAAAGATTACAGCCGGTATCAAACAGACCATTGACACTGCAGCCATTTCTCCCCAGTTGGTGCCGATAACGGTAACAAACTCAGCAAGACCGGTGGTAATAGTCCGAGCATTGACGCTGGTTAGTATGGATGCAAAGAGATACTCATTCCAGGCAAAAATCCAAGTGAGTATTGCGGTTACCATAATCCCTGGCTTAGCAAGGGGGAGGATAACGTGAGTCAACACTCCCCACAGGGAACAACCATCGATCAACGCTGCCTCATCCAGTTCTTTTGGGATAGCATCCATCATTCCTTTAAGCAACCATATAGCAAAAGGTAGATTAAATATACAGTAAAGTAGGATCATGCCCAGTTTGGTATCTCTCAAGCCCACTCTGGTAAAGATAAGAAAGAAGGGGACAATAAAAACTGCAGGAGGGGCCATACGGTTGGTTATGGTCCAGAAAAAGATGTTGTTGGAGCCTGATATACGAAAACGAGAGAAAGAATAGGTTGCCAAAACGGCGAGGGCAATAACTAAAGCCATATTGCCTGAAGAAATGATTAGGGAATTGATAAGGTATCTACCATAGATATCCTTAAAAAAGGGACGATAGTAGTTCATGGCGTAAAAAGAAGTTTGTATGAGCTTGGGGCCACTGAAGACTTCCAGTTTGGTTCGGGCAGATACCACAAACATCCAGTAAATGGGAAAAAGAGTCGCTATGGCGATAACAATGGAAACAACGTAGATGGCAAGCAACCTTAAGCTTTTTTTGCTCATTTAGGAAGCCTCCTGTGAGGATGATATAAAAGTCAGGAGTAACCAACACATCACAATAGTCAAATACAGCAAGAACAACGACATTGCAGAGCTATAGCCATACTCCATGGACTGCAGAACCAGCCGTACCAGATGAATGCTAACATAGCGAGTGGCCGTACCAGGACCACCACTGGTGAGCATCCACACCTCGTCGAATATTCTGAAGGTATCCATAATCCTTATAAAAAGAGTTGTCAGAAGAATCGGCTTGAGGAGGGGCAAAGTGACATAACGGAAAGTCTGCCAGCGGTTGGCCCCGTCCACCAATGCAGCCTCGTAAGGCTGCTTGGGTAAACTTGACAAACCAGCCATTAAGGTAAGAGTTACAAAAGGCGTCCAGTGCCAAACATCAACAAAAACAGTAGTGAAAAAAGCCTGGGTAGCATTAACTCCTATATTGTAGTCGACGCCCATTTTTCTCAGATAAAACGGAATTGGCCCAATATCTGGATTAGTGAGCAGAACCCACATGCTTCCGATGCTGATGGGAGCCATAGCCAAAGGGAGGGTCATTATAGTTCGAAAAATACCTTTCCCTTTAAATTCAAAAGTCAGGAGATTGGCTATCAGCAAACCAAGGGGCATTTCTATAGCGCAACATAGCACCACAAAAGTGAGTCCTAAGCGTAGAGACTTCAGGAAATCCTGGTCGAACATGAGTTTTCGAAAGTTGTTAAACCCGGTATACACCATTCCAACTCGTGAAAACACGTTGTACTTGAAAGCACTGAGATAGATAATGTATAAAACCGGAATTACGCCAATCAGAATCATTAAAGTAAGCGTGGGGGCAATAAGCCCCCACGCTTGTGCTTTGTTTTCTCTCACGGTTCTACCTCCAGTTAGTAGCCCAGCTCTTCCATCAGTTGGTCTACTTCCTGAGCAAGATTATCAAGGGCTTCTTCGGGCGAAATTTCCCCAGCTACTGCCTTGGAAATCCACTTAAGGTAAATTTCATTCAGTGGCCGATGCATGGGGAGAGGAGGAGCACCAGCGAAGAGGTGACCCTGCTCTTTTAACAAGGTGAAGTAACCACCCATTTTGGGATCCAGTTCCTTAATGAGCGGATCGTCAAAAGTGGATTTGCGTACCACGCGAGTGGCCAGTTTGGCAAATTCTGCTTGCCACTCTTTGCGGGCACACCACTGAATGAACAACCAGGCCGCTTCCTTGTTCTTAGCACTGTGAGGTATTCCAAGAGCTCCACCATCATAATATCCTATGTAGCCCTTGCCTGCCTTGGCTTCTTCAAGCACTCCAGGTGCGGTAGGCGGAAGTGCTACGCCGATTTTGCCAATCACTGCAGATCTGGTGGGATCAGTTGCCAGCCAACCTAAGTTCTCAAGATAGATAAGCCCCTGAGCGATCTTCCCAGCTCCAAAAACGGCAGCGGTCTCATCCCAGGTATAGGTACGCACACCAGGAGGAGCGTACTGAAGCATATCAACGTACCACTTGAAAGCTTTCTTAGCCTGCTCGCTGTTGAGGGTGCCACCCTTGTCCACACTGGCTCGCATGGTTTCTAAGTTTATACCCCAGTTGTAAATGCCCCATGCTGGCCAGATGCTCTCGCACATTTCATATGCTACGCAGGGATGAGTTTTGGCCTGTGCAACGTGACCGTAAAGTTCAATTCCCTTTTCCTTGCCGTATTCTGTGAAGAATTTAGCTATGTCAGTATACTGATCCCAGTTAGTCGGCACAGCAAGATCATATCCATACTTTTCTTTGAAGGCTTTCTGTATTTCTGGATCTTCAAAAAGGTCCTTGCGGTAGATGTAGGACTTAAGGAATGCCTCAAAGGGAATGGCAAAGATGTTTCCTTCGGCGTCTTTGAAGTAATTGATAAAACTGGTAAAGTCATCCAGGTCAAAGTTGGGTTCAGTTATTGCGGAGTTCTGGATAAAAGGAGTGAGATTAGTTAACCAGCCCTGATCCAGGTAGGCATAGATTATGTCCTGCTCAACATAGATAAAATCGTATATACCTGCTCCAGACTGCAGGTCCTGGATGGATTTGTTGTACATCTCGTCCCAGGAAGTTACTTCAAACTGAACTTTAATACCAGTGAGCTTTTCAAACTCTGGAGCTGCTACTTCCACCATGGCTTTTGAAGGTGGCGTACTTTCTGAAATACCTTTAATAACAACCCCCTTGTAAGGCTCAGCTGCTTTCTGCCACCACTCTGGGTTGGCTACTTGTGCAAAAGCTAACCCTCCTATTCCAAGAACCAGCAAGACAACCAACAACACATTGATTCCCTTTCGCATGGCTTCAACCTCCTTCATCAGATTAAATAATTGTGGTGCTTGACGCTTAAAAAGTAACTTTACCCGTTAATACACCTTAAAATCCGCTTGCATCACCTCCTTACCATATTGTATACCCTCCATCCATCACCAGAACACTTCCAGTTACATATGAAGAAGCTGCAGAGGCCAGGAACACGCACGGTCCTTTAATCTCCTCTGGTCGGCCAAGTCTACCCATGGGAGTTAACTCCTTCCATATGCGCGCATACTCAGGATAGTTTTTCAAAAGTTCAGCAACCAGCTTAGTCTCCATATACCCAGGAGCAATTGTGTTCACCCGCACATTGTATTTTACCCATTCCGAAGCAAGAGATTTGGTGAGCATAATCACTCCGCCTTTTGAAGCATTATAGTGGGATTGGGGTTGGGGCGTATTCGCAATCAGACCTGACATCGAAGAGATAGTGATGATGCTCCCCTTTTTTCGTTTAATCATCTCCTTGCCCACTGCCTGACAACATAAAAAAGTACCAGTCAAGTTAACATCAATTACTCTTTTCCAGTCCTCTTCACTCATCTCTTCGGCTTTCTTCCACTGGCCTATGCCCGCGGAGGTAACCAGAATATCAATTTTCCCAAAACGAGATAAAGACTGACTAACCATTTGCTCCACTTGCTCTTTGCTGGTGACATCAACCCGAAGGGCCAGGGATTCTCTGCCTAAAGCCTGAATTTCGGAAGCAGTCCTTTGCGCAGTGTCCATATCCAGGTCAGCAATCACTACGTGCGCACCTGCTTCTGCAAGACCCAGGCTCATTTCTCGGCCTAAACCTTGTGCACCACCAGTTACGATAGCCACTTCGTCTTGAAGAGAAAAAAGCTCTGTGATGCTCATGAGGCATCCTCCTTAAAGAACTGGTTGGAAGGAAACTGGTCGGGGCGAGCCGATTTGAACGGCCGACCTTTCGCACCCCAAACGAACGCGCTAACCAGGCTGCGCCACGCCCCGACTCACACAAAATTTATAGCAGAGAGCTTTATCTTTTGTCAATAGCGGAACAACCTTCCATCGGCTGACTCCCCAATAAGACCCTTGATTTCTAAGGCCAGAAGCACTTTGTAAAAAGTGCTTTCCTCGAGCTTGCTTTGGAGCAGCAACTCTTCTTTATGGATCCCATCAAAGGGAATAAGTTGCAACAGATTTTCTTCTGCCAGACTTGCTGGTTCCAAGTGTTCTTCCTTGGTTACTGTTTCAAAGGGTAACCTGAAGAAATCGTAGATGCTCTTTACAGAGACTACCGGATATGCGCCTTGAGCTATAAGGAGGTTGCTTCCTTCACAAGTTCTGGAGAATATTGGACCCGGCACGGCCAGTACTTCTCTACCCTGTTCCAGTGCGAAATCAACAGTAATCATGGTGCCACTTTTGATTGGAGCTTCGACAACCAGCACTCCATGAGACAGCCCACTGATTATTCGGTTCCTTCGCGGAAAATTTTCTTTTGAGGGTTTTGTGGAAGGGGGGTATTCCGAAACCAGAAGACCCCCCTTCTCCAGGATTTCCTGAGTAAGCTTTTTATGTATACGAGGGTAAAGATGGTCAAATCCTGAACCCAAAACCCCAATGGTAGGTGCATCTGCATCTATAGCCCCACGATGAGCTTCTCCGTCAATGCCTGTGGCCAGACCGCTCACTATCACTATGCCCTTTTCTGCAGCCGAGCGAGAAAGAATATGCGCAGTTCTAAGACCATAAGGAGTTGGTTTTCTGGTGCCGATTACAGCTAAGAAATACTTAGAATCTTGGAAGCGGAAATCTCCCTTGCAGTAGAGAACGTAAGGTGGATTACTAATTTCTCGCAAAAGCGGGGGATAAAGATCGAGATCCTCCAGAGTAAGTACTTGTATCTCCCTGGCCACTATTTCGCGATACAGTTTTTCTGGTTGCACCTTCTTTCTTTGCTGGTTTATCTCATAGGTCAGTCTTTCACCCAGAACGAAGAGCATTTCTTTCTCCGAAGCGTTCCAGGCATCACAGGCACTGCCAAAATGGGAAAGGAGCTTTTGAAAGCGACTCGGACCTATCCCTTTAACGTGGTTGAAAGCAACCCAGTGAGCTTTCTCCAATTCATCCATTGTATCGATACTCCAGGCGCTTTTTATCAAGCATGCGATACTGAATAGCTTCCGCAACGTGGTGCTCCTGAATGTGCTCTTTACCCTCGAGGTCTGCAATAGTACGAGCAACTTTGAGAGTACGATGGTATGCTCGAGCACTAAAGTCAAACCTCTCAACCGCGTCTTTTAGGAGTTTTACTGCTTCATTCTCTGCTACACAGTATTTTTTAATCTGACGTGGGTTCATTTCTGCATTAAGCGAGATCTGTTCCTTTTTGAAGCGTTCTTTTTGAAGTTCTCTCACTGCCTCAATTTTCTCGCGTACTTCTGAAGAGGAATAATCACTATCTTCGGAAACCATCTCTTCAAAATCCAACCTGGGTATTTCTATTTGCAGGTCTATACGGTCCATTATTGGCCCGGAAAGCTTGTTGCGATAACGAAGTATTTGCTGATAAGAGCAGGTGCAATGCTTCTTGCTGTCCCCAAAAAAACCGCATGGACAGGGGTTACAAGCGGCCACAAGGATAAATCTGGCTGGAAAGGTTACTGCCATATTAGCTCGCGATATGGTTATCCTACCCCATTCCAGAGGTTCTCGCAGAGCTTCCAGTGCGTTTCTCTTAAATTCCAGCACCTCGTCAAGAAAAAGCACTCCGTGATGGGCCAGGCTTATTTCACCGGGTTTGGGCCATTGGCCTCCTCCAATCAAAGCGACGTCTGATATAGTATGGTGGGGAGACCTGAAGGGCCGATGAGTTATTAGGGGCGCATTGTGCTCCGAGAGACCAGCTATACCGTGAATTTTGGTTATTTCAATAGCTTCCTCAAGACTCGGCACGGGAAGAATCGAAGCCAGAGCTTTTGCCAACATAGTCTTTCCAGCCCCCGGTGGACCCATCATTAAAAGATGGTGTCCTCCTGCAGCACAAACCTGCAGGGCTCTTTTGCCTCTCTTTTGCCCTTTCACATCTTTTAAATCCAGTGTAAAATCAAGTTTTTGAGAAAAATCACATTGTAAAAGGCTTTCTTTTTCAACTACTTCTTTTCCCTCGAGGAAAGCACAAGCATGCACCAAAGACCTCAACCCAAACACTGATGGATTCTCAAAAAGAGCCGCTTCTTTTGCATTAGCTTTGGGTAATATCAGTTGAAAGGATTGGTTGCTTTTGGAGAGAAAATGGGCGATGGAAAGAACTCCCCTGACTGGTTTTAACTCTCCTGACAAGGATAACTCTCCAAGGAAAATTTTTGAGTGTTCTTGATCAAAATCAATTTGCTTACTGGCCTTGAGGATACCCAGGGCTATTGCCAGATCAAAGTCGCTTCCTGTCTTTTTGAGAGACGCTGGAGCCAGGTTTACAGTTATCCTGCGAGCTGGGAACGAGAACTGAGAATTTTTAATAGCGCTACGCACTCTTTCCCTGGCCTCCTGAACGGCAGCGTCCGGAAGTCCCACTATTTGAAAAGAAGGCATGCCCGAACTTACATCCACCTCTACTTCCACCAGCTTAGCTTCAATTCCTATCACTGTAGCGCTTCGTACCTTCGCCAACAAAGTGGCTCACCTCTTTCTGAGCGGATTAAAAAGCGTCTGGAATACAGCGTATGTTGTAGTCTTTACCCTGCTTTTGAATAGCGATAATCCAGAAGCTAAAAGTCGTCCCCTCAGGATTGAGACCCTTTTTCATCATAAAATGAAGTGCAGTTTTTCGAATTCTGTCTTGTTTCAAGAAATTCACTGATTCCTCGGGATTGCCCATTTGGGTTGAAGTCCTCAACTTTACCTCAAAAAAGACAAAAGTATCACCCTTTTGAGCAATTAAATCGATCTCGCCAAAGGGTGAGCGATAGTTTCTGGCGATAATTTTCATTTTGAGTCTTTTCTCAATCCATTTGCTGGCTATCTCTTCTCCAAAGTGGCCTTGCGCTTTTGGTCTCATAGTTTTTACAAAAAGATCGGCGGTGACATTTTGCAATACCCAGTTTGCGTATTACCTGGGTGTGTATCTTGGTTGCATAGCCTTTATGTTCGCAAAATCGGTACTCAGGGAAAGTATTGTGATATAGCTCTCGCATTAACCTATCCCGAAAGACTTTTGCAACAATTGAGGCTGCTGCTACACTTTGACTTTTCTCCTCGGCTTTGGGAAAAGCTAAGGAGGGTATGGGAACCCCCTTCACTTCCAGCCAATCAAAGATTAGAAACTCTAAAGGCTGGGATAGAGTTACCCTGGAAATGGCTTCTCTAAAGGCGTACAGATTTGCGGCATTGATACCCAGAACGTCGATAAGCCTTTCACAGGCCATGCCTATGCCTATGGCAATAGCGTGCTCGCAAATAAAAGAAAAAAGGTTTTCACGTTTGCGGGGGGAAAGGGCTTTAGAATCCTTCAAAAAGGGAAACGAGCTGAATGGGGGCAAAACAACACAACTTGCGACTAACGGGCCGCCAAGTGCCCCCCTACCGGCTTCGTCAACTCCTCCAATAAACTGATAGCCTTCGCTCCATAGTTTTTCTTCAATTTTTAATGTAGGAGCCGAATTTTTTGCGGAGGCCAATATACCAGAAAAGCCTTTCCCAAAATATTCTGCCTGGGTACGTAACCCCAGAAGCGGCTGTCGTCGCTGTTTTTGCTGTTGTCGCCCAATACAAAATAGCTGTTTTCAGGCACGATATGCTCTCCTTCTCCATAATACCCTGCTTCATAATAAGTCCTGTCGAACAGCTCACCTTCCAGGGGTACGCCATTTACAAAAACTTTTCCGTCTCTTATCTCTATGCGCTCACCTGGTAACCCAACAACCCTTTTGATAAGGTTTCTTCTTTTGTCTATGGGATAACGAAAAACAATAATATCACCCCGCGAGGGATCTGTAAAGCGATAAATGAACTTGGCCACCAATACCCGTTCTCCAGGCACTAAAGTGGGGGCCATCGAGCTCGAAGGAATGTAATAGCCTTCTATCACAAAGTAACGTACTAAAAGAGCAATGACCAGAGCCCATACTACGGTTTCAATTATTTCTCGCAAAGCAGATTTTTTCTTGGCCTTAGCGTTTCTCTTCAAGACGAGATTCTTTAGCACTTTTCTCTCTAAGGTAATATAATTTTGCTCGACGTACCTTGCCACTCCGCAAAACTTCTATTTTCTCTATACGAGGAGAATATAAGGGGAAAGTCCTCTCTACGCCTACTCCAAAGGATACCTTTCGCACTTTAAAGGTTCGACCAGTACCTGAACCCCGGACTGAAATGACCAGCCCTTCAAAAACCTGAATCCTTTCCTTATCGCCTTCTACAACCTTAAAATGCACCCGTACTGTGTCACCAGGTCTTATTTCGGGAACTTCTTTCAGATAAGACGCCTCAACACTTTGTATGATTCTCGCTTTATCCATCTTCGCTATCTCCTCCCTCTACGTTGTAGCCCGGCTGCGAGACGGGAAATACTATATCATTCTTTCTCCTTTTTTACAAGATTGAGGAGTTCAGGACGAACTTTTTTTGTTTTCTCAAGCGCTTTTTCGTACCGCCATTTGGCGATAAGCTGGTGGTTCCCAGAAAGCAAAACTTGAGGAACGGAAAGATTTTGAAATACTCGAGGCCTGGTAAACTGGGGAGGACCCAGGAGGCCTTCAGTAAAGGAATCATATTCGATGGATTCACTGTCTCCAAGCACGCCTGGTATAAGTCTCACAACAGCTTCAATAATAACCAGGGTAGGAAGTTCTCCTCCTGACAGGACATAATCTCCAATGGAAATTTCTTCGCACTGTAAAAGGTCCAGCACTCTTTCGTCTATGCCCTGATAACGACCACATATGAAAAGTAAGTGCTTCTCTCTGGCTAATTCTTGGGCCTTTTTTTGATGGAAAATCTTGCCCTGTGGACTGGGCAAAATTATTCGAGGAACACTCCGGGTGTAACTCTTGATAAAGTTGACTGCCCTGTAGATCGGTTCTGGCTTCAGCACCATACCTGGACCGCCACCAAAGGGATAGTCATCCACGGTTTGATGTCGGTCCAGAGTAAACCAGCGCAGGTTATGAACCTTTATTTTCACCAGGTTTTTCTCCTGAGCTTTTTTTAATATGGACGCACTGGTATAGTTTTCTATAAGTTCCGGGAAAATAGTAACTACATCAATTCTCATTCCCAGAAACCTTCGGGGCAACTAACGATAACATAGTTTTCTTGCAGGTTAACCTCTCTCACAAACTCTTTGATAAAGGGTACAAAACTCTCTTTTTCCTGGTATTTAACTACCAAATAATCATAGTTTGGCCCTTCTATAATATCCGTAACTTCTCCCTTAAACTCGTTTTTTTCAAAAACGCGAACACCAATTAGCTCAAAGTGGTAAAATTCTCCCTCCGGTAGAGGCGGCACCTGTTTTCTGTCAACGCTGAGCAGTGCTCCTTGGAACTTTTCTACTTGTTCTCTTGCGGTGTAGTTTTGAAAGCGGACGAACATAAACCCGCTTTTTTCGCTTCGCACGTCCTCAATTTTTACTTCTACGGTTTTCCCTTCCGGAGTTTCCAGCCAGAGCACTGCTCCCGGAGCAAAACGTCCAGGAAAAGAGGTAAAGGTGGCAATCTTAAGCCACCCCTTAAGACCTTGTATTCTGACTATCTTACCTACCACTACCCTGTCTCTCTTTTTGGTAGGCATGTTCAAATGAAAATTTCACTTACTCAAGTATTTCCACAATCGCCTTTTTACCGTTTTTAACACAGGCGGCTCGGACGATGGTTCTAATCGCTTTGGCAATCCTGCCTTGTTTGCCTATTATCTTTCCCATATCTTCTGGAGCCACTCTAACCTCATAGATTACCGACTGTTCTCCCTCGACTTCCGTTACCCTGGCCTGTTCAGGGTTATCAACCAGAGCTTTCACCAAATATTCGACCAATTCTTTCACTGTTTTGCTGCCTCCTCTGCTTTAAGGGTGCTTCTAAGGATTGATTGAACCTTAGGAGTGGCTTGTGCTCCTTTGGATATCCAGTACTGGACCCTTTCAGGTTTCAGGCCCCACACTGGTGGATTAGCAATCGGTGAATAGTTGCCCAAAACTTCTATCGGTTTTCCATCACGAGCTTCTTTTGCATCAGTAACCACAATTCGATAATACGGGGCATGCTTTCTACCTATCCTGGTTAACCTTATTTTGACTGCCACTTTTTATCGACGCTCCTTTCTCACCATTTGGACTGGTATTCTTATATTTTCCATCCAAAAATACCCCTCTTGCGCAGGGGAGAAAACTTGCCTTTGTGCATTTGTTTCCATAGTTTTTTAAACTCTTCAAATTGCTTAAGCAATTTATTTACTTCCTGAATGGAAGTACCACTGCCTCGAGCTATCCTTTTTTTACGGCTTGCATTGATTATAGAAGGGTTCTGTCTTTCCTGGGGAGTCATAGAGCATATAATCGCTTCTACTTTCTTTAAATTCTTTTCCCCGTCCACCATGCTCAGGTTGCTACGCAAGTTTCCAGGAAGCATACCTACTATCTCTTCAAAAGAGGAGACACTGCGTAACCGTTTGATTTCGTCCAAAAAATCATTAAGCGTTATTTCTTCCTTTTTAAGTTTCTGAACAAGTTTTTCTTCACTTTCTTTTTCAATGGCTTTTTCTATTTTTTCTATCAAGGTCAGCGTATCTCCCAAACCCAGAATCCTGCTAGCCATTCTGTCAGGGTGAAAAGTTTCTATCTGCTCCAGCTTTTCACCTGTGCCTACCAGCTTGACTGGCCATCCAGTTTGAGAAACTATCGAAAGTACCGCTCCCCCTCTGGCATCAGTGTCTACCTTGGTGAGTATTATGCCAGTTGGTTTCACCCACTCTTCGAAACTCTTGGCTACCTTAACGGCTTCTTGTCCAGTCGTTGCGTCCAGAACCAGAAGTGTTTCCTGAAAACTTTCTTGCTCAACAAGTTCTCGAAGCTCTGCCAGGAGCATTTCTTCAACGTGCAACCTTCCCGCCGTGTCTACAATTACAACGTCATTGCTTTTTTGGCGAGCAAAAACACGAGCTTTCTTTACCACCTCAAGTGGCGATGTGGCATCCGGTTCGTCGAAGAAGTCAATCTGAGCATTCTGGGCCAGCGTCTTCAGTTGTTCCTTAGCTGCTGGACGCCTGGTATCGGTAGAAACCAGCAAGGGGAAGTGACCCTGCCTCTTAAGCCTCAAAGCAAGCTTGGCGCAAGTAGTGGTTTTCCCGGAACCCTGCAAGCCCACAAGAAGCAGGAAAGAAGGCAGTGCAGATATGTTAAGATTTTGAGTCTCTCCTCCCAAACATTTGCGGATTTCATCCCAGAGAATTTTTATAACCATTTCACCTGGGGTTACACTTTCCAGAACTTCCCTGCCTACCGCTCTTTCTTTAACTCTGTTAATCAAGTCCTTAGCAACTTTGTAATGAACATCTGACTCAAGAAGTACCATCCGCAATTCTTTAAGTATGCTCTCCACTTCTTGAGGAGACAATTTTCCTTTGCTTCTCAGCTTTTTGAAAATGCCGGAAAACTTATCAACCAAACTTTCAAACATACGTTTATATCTCTCTTTCTCCTTCCGAGTAATTTAGACGTTTGCTCAAAAAGAACAGATAGATAATAATCGCCCACACCTTTTATGTCAAGGAAGGACTTTTGTTGTAATCAATAAATTTAGTAAACAATCGCTCTTACAAATTCTTCAGGATCAAATATAAATAAGTCTTCTATCGTTTCGCCCGTTCCAACCAGCTTTATAGGTAAAGCAAGTTCTTGGTGGATTCGAAAAACGATTCCGCCTTTGGCTTGACTATCCCATTTAGTGAGCGCAACACCGGTGATAGGAATGAATTTGGCAATGTTTTCAGCCTGTAGGAAAGCATTCTGCCCAGCCAGTGCATCGATTACCAGGAGGTTCTCTACGTTTGAAGATGGTATTTCCCGGTAAATAACTTTAGATAATTTCTCAAGCTCGCTGAGCAAGTTTTTATTAACGTGAGAACGTCCTGCAGTATCTACGATGGCTACCGTATCGCCCCTCTTCTTAATCAACTGCAGGGCATCGAAAACGGCTGCTCCAGGATTGGTTCCAGAAGACGACTTTATTATATTTACTCCTGCACGCTTTGCCCAAATTTCGAGCTGTTCTTGAGCGGCAGCTCTAAAGGTATCTGCTGCAACAAGCGAAACCTTTTCTCCTTGGTCTTTAAAGAAGCGAGCAAGCTTTCCGGCAAGAGTTGTTTTACCTGCTCCGTTGATGCCCATCAAAACCACAATCTTGCTGAACTGTGGGTCAGCTTCCGGAAAGAGGCGAGCGTCGTTTTTTTCGATAATCGAATAGAGTTTCTCAAATAAGCAGCTCTGCCAGTCCTTGTGCTCGGATTTGGTGACTTGAAGCTCTTCAATTATCTCCATGGCGAGGCGGGGTCCTATGTCGCTTTGAATAAGAGTTTCCTCAAGCTGTTCCCATTCCTCCTCAGTAATAGCTTCTCGGTTCCAGACTGCGTTTAAGCGTTCTTTGATTTGTTTTTTCATAGCATCGAGATTGCTCAACCACTTCTTAAAAAGTCCTTTTGCTGCGCTCACTACTCATTCCTCCCCAAAGTTTCTGCGTGGCTTATGTAAGCTTCAGAATCAATGTTTTTGAGATAAACGGCTTTTGACACACCGTTTTCCATGGTGATACCGATTATCCGCTGAGCTACCTCCATCACTTCTTCTTGGTGGGTTACCACTATGAGTTGCCTTTGCTGGGCAAAACTCTGAAGGAGCTTGGCTGTTTTCTGAGCATTAAAATGGTCTAAATTGGCATCCGCTTCGTCCAGCAATGCAAAAGGTAGCTCTGCTACCTCAAGTAGTGCAAGCACAAAACACAGGCTGCACAGTGCTTTTTCGCCACTTGATAAAAGCACGAAATCGCGTTCTCTTTTACCAGGCAACTTTATGTAGGTCTCGACACTATTTTTTTTGAGAACCAAACGTGCTTTCCCACTCTCAAAAATTTCTGCAAAGTTTCTCATAAAAGCCTTTTGTAATTCCTTCATAAACCTCTCAAAATGATAGGTACTCATAGCGTAACACTTTTGTATCTCATGCTGAGCAAGGGTGATCAATTTCTCAAACCCGGCTATCTGCTCGTTTAGCCATTGTTCTCTCTCTAAAAGGCGTTCCATTTCTTTTATGGCACCCTGTTTGGGTGAAAGGCTGGAAATTAACTGTTGCTTCCTTTTAATTATGTTCTTCAGATCTTCAGGAGATTGTTTTGCTGCTTCCAGGAATTCTTGGCTCTTTAAGTCGATGTTGCCCAAAGTTGCCCTTTCGGCTTCCAGTTCTTGAATTTCCTGCTGTATTCTCTCTTTGCGCATCAGGAGGCTGTTATAAAACCTTTCCTGTTTATGTAACCTCTCCTGCAGCGACCTGACTGCCTCACGCATACCCCTTAATTCTTCTTTAAGAGCGTTCTGCTTCCTTTGTTTTTCTCCAACCAGCACTTTCAGTTTTTCAATCAGCATCAGTACTCTCTGAAGCTTGGAATTTTGAAGATGCCAACCAGGGTTTGATACTTGCTCGAGGTCCGTAGAACCAAAATATTTTTTTATAAACTCTATTTTTTCTCTCAACCTTTCAATTTTGGATAGATAGTTCCTTCGGGCAGCCTGGACTCGATCCAGTTCTTGTACTTTCTGCTGTTTTTTGTGGAGGATCTCCTTAAGCTGGTTTATTCTCCGCTGGAGTTTTTTTTCTAAGTGTGCCAGCTCAGCAAGGCGCCTTTCTCTTGCTTGCAATTCTCTGACAACCTTTGCTTTGTGCTTTTCTCGCTCCAAAACAAAGTTCTGGTTTTGCACTTTCTGGTCCAGAAAAAACTTCAATTTCTCTTCCATCTTGGCACAGTGTAACTTCTGTTGATGGAATGCTTGTTCTGCTTTTGAGAGCGAGTTTTCTGTGCTCCGCAATTCCTGCTCTAAAGCCCTTGCTATATCTTGCAATTTTTCTCTGCGCTTTTTCAGTACAATATGGGTTCCTGACCGTTTTCCTTGCAAAACGATTCTTTTTGGAAAAATTACGATCGCTCCACCCAGAATGATCAAATCACCTTTGGCGGTAAGTAGATTTAGCGGGGGAAGATTATCCCAAGCAGTCCCCGAAGATAATTCAAGTCTGCTTTCTTTCTGTAGGAAAGATACAAAATGCGGTGACAGGAAAAATTTGCCCGTTTTTTCGGAATCCTGGGCATAAAGCAAAGAGGGAGGTAAAACTTGAAGTTTGTCCAGTAACCAGGATATTGCCTCTATACTCTCTTCCGTAAATCCCTTACTGCGTAGCTCTCTTGCCAGGTTAATGATATGGTCTGCGATTTCTCTTTTTTCCTGGAAAACGCTTAGTTTTTGCTGTACTTTCTCTTCAAGGACTTTCAGTCGAGATAGTTTTTTCAGAAGTTCTCCCTTTCGAGCTTCAAGAGTTGAAATATGTAGAGACTTTTCCCGTATTGCCTGTTGTTCCTTCAAAATAGCATTTCTTACTCGGACAATTTCTTCCAACAAGGTCTGTAGCTTTTTTGTAGAGCTGGAGAGATCGCTTTCCAGATTTCGTTGCCAGCTAACCAGGGCAGCAATTTTTTCTTGAAGTCTAACCTTGTGCCTTCTTGCAGCACTCAAAGACTTGAGGTGCCTCTCGAGTTTTTGCTGTAGCATTTTTATTTCCTCAAGCAAGCTCGTTTTGTTTTCAGCCAACCCAAAGCAAGGCAAGTTCTTCTCCAGTGCTGAAATTTCCTCTTCCACTTCAAGCAACTTATTTCGTGCTGCCAGAGCGGTCGCAATAGCCTCTCGTTTTCGCGTAAGATAAACATACAGTTCTCTCTCTAAGACTTCTTTCCTCATAAAAAGCTTCTCTTGGAGTTGTTTGATACGTTCTATTCTTCGAGAGAGCGTTTCTAATTCTTTTTCTTTAATGGTGTTTTGCTGGTAACCAGAGTTTATTTTTTCTTCCAACATTTGGTTTTCAAGAAGTACAGCTTTTTGGCGATTTATTAAATCTTTAAGAAGTGCTTTTTTGGAGACTATTTCTTTTTCCAGGTATACCGCCTTGATAAACCGCAATTCTTCCAGCTCTTTAAGATAGCACTTTTCTTCCTCTACCAAGGGTTCAATTTGCTTAACTTGAAATGCCACTTCTTTAGCTCTTTCTTGCAACCGCTGAAATTTTGCTTTAATTCTCTCAAGCTTCAAGCGCAAATTCGTCAGTTTTTCTTCCCATTCTTCAACCCCGCTTATGCTTTTTAGAAAGTGAAATCTCTCTTCAGGCGAGGAATGGAAAAATATCTGAAGCTGCTCCTGCCCAAGTGCCATAATCCTGGTTTTGGAAGAATTCATTCCTCTTCTGGCCAGTTCACTTTTAAAATCCCTATACCTCGTGGACTGTCCATTCACCAGGTACTCGGAGATACTGGAAGCAAAAACTCTTCTTCCTATGGAGAACTCATCTTGAGCGGGGTCACATACCAGCATTTCCACAAAAGCCATCCCCAACGAAGAAACAGTGGAAGAGCCCTGAAAAATAACTTCGTGATTTCTGGTGGTTCGAAGGAACCTTGACGGGTTAGCCAGGAGCCAGTTCACAGCGTCAATAAGATTGCTTTTGCCAGAACCATTGGGTCCTACAATAACATTCAGTCCCCGATCGAATTCTATGCGGGTTGGATTAGCGAAAGATTTGAATCCCTGCAAGAAGAGCTCTTTAATTTGCATGTATAGTGGACTAATGGGGTCTATGATTTTCGGCAACCAGGGCTTCCCAAGCTTGCCTCGCTGCAGCCTGTTCAGCCTTTTTCTTGTTAGGCCCTTCTCCGTAAGCGACTATCTTCCCATTTATTTTTACCCCTACCAGATATCTGGGGAAGGCCTTGTCTTCCTGAATTACCTCGTATTTAGGAATACATTCCATCTTCTGGAGACACCACCTCTGAAGCAAACCCTTGTAATTCAGAGGCAAGAACAAAAATTCCAGACTTTCTTCTTTTAGGAATATTTTTTCAAGCACCTTTTTGGTAGCTTCATAAGAACCTGAATCTACAAAGACAGCTCCAACTACCGCTTCCAACGTACTGGAAATTATGGAGTCCTTTTCTCTACCTCCGCTTTTTTCCTCTCCTTTTCCCAATTTCACAAAACTTCCTAAATCAATCCTACGCGCTACTCTCGCCAGGCATTCCTCACTGGCCCACTTTGATTTCATCAGTGAAAGCCAGCTCCGGGGTTTATCATAGTTATAAAAGAGGTAGTCGGCTATGAATAAGCCGACTACCGCATCCCCTAACCATTCGAGCTTATCGTTACACTCTCCGTCTCTACCTTCCAGGGCCGACTTGTGCTTCAGGGCAGTTTCCAACCACTTTGGATCCCTGAACTTGTATCCTAACTTTTCTTCCAGCCGTGACAGATTTTCACAAAACTGCCCGCTCATGAGCCCAGAGAGAATTCAATCAGCTGATTTTGGATTCTATGTATTCTACAGCCTCTCCGACAGTGGTGATTTTTTCTGCGTCTTCGTCTGGGATATCAATGTCGAATTCTTCTTCAAAAGCCATTATGAGCTCCACAATGTCCAGAGAATCTGCGCCCAGATCATCTATAAAGGACGCATCGGGAGTTACCTCGTCCTCATCAACACCAAGCTGGTCTACAATAATTTCTTTTACTTTGGAGAAAACGTCCATTGTTTACACCTCCTAAAGGAGAGCTTTGAGAATTTATATTATAACATCAGCATACCACCATTGACATGGATGGTCTGCCCTGTGATGTAACCCGAAGCTTTTGAAGCGAGGAAAGCAACCGCTTCTGCAACGTCTTCAGGATATCCACCTCTTCTCATAGGTATTTGGTCTATCCACAATTTTTTGACTTCTTCAGGCAACCTGCGGGTCATATCAGTGTCTATAAAGCCTGGTGCCACAGCGTTGACCGTTATACCTCGTGCAGCCACTTCTCTGGCTAAGGATTTGGTAAAACCAAGTATTGCCGCCTTAGCGGTGGAGTAGTTGGTCTGTCCCGCATTACCCATGACTCCCACTACAGAAGAGATATTTATAATGCGGCCGTATTTTTGTTTTACCATATATTTCAAAACTTCTTTGGTAAAGTTGTAGGTTCCCTGCAGGCAAACATCGATAACTTTTTGCCAGTCTTCGTCCTTCATTCTCAAGAACAACCCGTCTCTGGTGATGCCGGCATTATTTACCAGGATGTCTATCCTTCCCCAAAAACTTATTATATCCTC
Organism: Atrimonas thermophila; assembly: GCF_045864955.1. Lineage (GTDB taxonomy): Bacteria > Atribacterota > Atribacteria > Atribacterales > Thermatribacteraceae > Thermatribacter > Thermatribacter velox. The sequence goes on from NZ_AP028803.1 coordinate 830,491, forward strand.
TATCATTTTTTGCACTGCATCTCGATTGGTTACGTCCACGAGATACCCTCTGGCCTCTATGCCTGCAGAACGAAATTCTTCCACAGTTTCGGTTATCTCTTCTGGCTGACCAACATCATTGAAGGCAATACGGGCTCCACCTTTACCAAGTTTCAGAGCAATTGCTTTACCAATTCCTCGCCGTCCTCCAGTTATTATGGCCACCTGATTTTCAAAAGCACTCATGAAAGTTCGCCTCTTTCCAGTAGTTCTTTCAAATTCTTGCTCGTATGAGTAAAGGCAACTCTCACATCTGGATATTGTTTTTTAAGGAGGTTACCAAGGACCTTTCCAGGTCCTACTTCTATAAAAGTCCGATAGGCATGGTGATAGAGGTAATCAATTATCTCTCTCCAGCGAACCGTGCTGGTCATCTGTTCTATAAGTAGTTCCTTAATAACCTGAGGTTCTTCCACAGGCTTAGCGGTGACATTGCTTATGTAGGTATATTTTGGTTTTTTAAAGTCTATGTTTTCAAGAAAAGCGGCAAATTTATTTTTAGCTGGTTCCATAAACGAAGAGTGAAAAGGAGCGCTCACGTTTAAGGTTACCGCTCTTTTAGCCCCTCGTTCTCTGGCTCTGGACAAGAGGTCATTTTCAAGGGTCTTTTCCAAGGATATCACGACCTGATCCGGGCCATTAATGTTCGCAATTTCTATTCGTCCTTGCTGCAAAAGCTCACTAACCATCTCTTCCACTTCTTCTAAATCAAGGCCAATTATCGCTACCATGATACCTGTATTGGCTTCCACAGCTTCTTGCATTAACTTACCTCTTTGATGTACCAGGAAAACTGCTTCTTCAAAACCGATACTCTTTGCACAGGCAAGAGCCGAGTATTCCCCCAGACTGTGTCCGGCCACTACTTCAGGCTCAAAAGCATGTTTCTCCAAAATTGAAAAAATTAAAAAGCTGGTCGTCAGTATAACTGGTTGCGTGTAGTAAGTCAAGCTTAGCTCTTCCTCAGGTCCTTCCAGTGCAAGTTTCAGAAGGTCTCGATTGCAGATTTGGTTCGCAGTCTCAAATAGCTTTTTGGTTTGAGATGGAAAATCTTCTAAAAAAGTGCTTATCATACCTACTTTCTGAGAACCCTGACCAGGAAACAGAAACACAGATTTCTTCATTGCTCCACTACCTCAGCGTATAATCTGCTAATAGTCTGTTTGCACTCCTCCAAAAGCTCAGCAATAATTGCTTTAACGGGTTTGATATCATTAATCAATCCTGCAATCTGTCCCATCATTACTGACCCATCCTGAACATTACCGCAGGTAGCTTCTTTCAGTTTGCCAGCACCCAGCGCCTCTATTTCTTCCCTGCAAGCACCTTGCTTTTCCAGAAGTTCAAACTTACGAGCAAGCTTGTTTCTGAGACAGCGTACAGGATGTCCCGTAGATGTTCCTGTTACCACAGTAGAACGGTCCGAAGCTTTCACTATAGCTTCTTTGTAGGCAGGATGTACTTCACACTCCTCACTGCATATAAAACGGGTTCCTATTTGAACACCCTCTGCTCCAAGAGCAAAGCACGCTGCCATACCCCTTCCATCTGCTATTCCTCCTGCAGCAATAACTGGTACATCCAGAGCGTCTACCACCTGGGGAATCAAACAGAGCGTAGTAATTTCTCCCACGTGTCCCCCTGACTCCATTCCTTCTGCAATGACCATTCTGGCACCGTTTTTCTGCAAGCGCTTCGCTAAGGATACAGAAGCAACTACAGGAATGGTGATTATTCCGAGCTTTGCAAAATCCTCTATAAGGTGACCAGGATTGCCTGCTCCAGTAGTGACCACAGGAACTCTTTCTTCCTTAACCACCTTTATCTGCTCCTGAATTTGAGGAGAAAGGAGCATCAGGTTAACTCCGAATGGCTTGCTGGTAAGCGACCGGGTTCTACGGATTTCCGAGCGCAGCTCCTCTCCAGTCATGTTACCGGTACCAATGACCCCCAATCCACCGGCTTCAGATACCGCAGCAACCAGTGGGGCGGTAGCCACCCAGGCCATTCCTCCCTGAATGATGGGCACATCGATTCCCAGTATTTCAGTAACCCTTGTCTTCATTTTGCACCTCTTGCCTCTTCAGTGTTGAGTCTGGATAGTCGTTCTCGAATAGCAGGAACTATGCCATTTTCCACCAGTTCTTTGGCTTTCAAAATTGCGCTTTTAATACCTTTTGCCCTTGTTTTCCCATGGCATATCAGGCAGACCCCCTCCACTCCGAGCAATGGTGCTCCACCATATTCACTCCAATCGAAAGCCTTCCAGGTCTCTTTGATTCTCATTGCCAAAGCTGGTTCTGTGACGTTCTCCCGTATAATTTTGAAAATCAGTTCTATGATGCCTTCTCCAAACTTAAGCAACGCATTCCCCGTAAAACCATCACAAACCACCACATCTGCCTTGCCATCAACAATGTTGTAGCCCTCAACATTACCAATAAAATCAAAATTAAGCATATGCTCTCTACTTTTTAGGAGCTTATAGGCAGCCTTGGAAAGCTCGTTTCCCTTATTCTCTTCTTCACCTATGCTGAGGAGACCTACTTTGGGGTTGTCCAGACCCAGGGTGATTTTGGCATATTCTGCTCCCATAACTGCAAAGTGGAGCAGATGTCGGGGTTTACAATCAACATTAGCCCCTACATCGAGCAGCAAAGTATATGCCCTGGAGTTCGGTATAGAGGTAACAATGGCTGGTCTTTCTACACCAGCAATTCTCTCCAACCCCAGCCAGGCAGCTGCCATTACAGCTCCTGTGCTACCTGCAGACACAAAAGCATCGACTTTTTTCTCCGCCAGCAACTGAATTCCTCTACATATACTGGACAATGGTTTTTTGCGCACCGCTTCAGTAGGGTTCTCGTCCATGGCAATAATCTGGGGTGCATTTTCTATGGGAAACCTGGCCTCATCCATTTGGTATTCCGAATAAAGGCGGATTAGCTGTTCCCTTGGACCAACCAGGATTAAGCTACAGTCTTCAGTGTAGCTTTCTTTTACTCCTTTTAAGATCTCATGGGGTGCAAAATCTCCACCCCAGGCGTCAATCGCTATTTTCATGGGTGACGATGATTACTCCTCTTTTTCAACTATCTGCTTGCCGTTATAGTACCCGCACTCAGGGCAAATTCGATGAGGTAGTTTGGGCATGTGACAGTGGGGACAACTCACCAGGTTCGGTGCTTTTATGACCCAATGAGTTCTTCTTTTGTTTCTCCGACAGCGAGAAGTTTTATTGGTCAAATTCGCCATGATATCACCTCTTCCAATCCAGGTTGTAGGATAGTATAAAACATTTCTCGACTGCTTGCAAAAGAAATACTTGGTTAAGGTCGCCAGTTTTTCAATATTGCAAGACGAGGATCTATTTCCTCCCTCTGACAACTACAGCTTTCAAGGTTACGGTTCTTCCCGCAAACTGGACAAATACCTTTGCAATCCGGCTTACAGAGAGGCTTCATAGGCAAGTTAACGATGACACTTTCCCTGACTTCCTGGGTTATATCAAGGTAGCTCTCCTCTTCGACAAAATATTTTATTTCGTCAGCTTCTTTTGCTTCTGCTTCGATTTCAGATGAGCGGTGCAGCCGGTTCAAATTGCGACATTCAAGGCGCAAGTTCGCTGATAGGTCGTAAACAAACGGTTCCAGACATCTGGAGCAGGTGAGTATTAAAAGAGTGCTGATTTTACCCTCGATCATTATTTCGGTATCACAGTTGGTTATATCCAGCGAAGCATGAACTTTATCGGCAAAAAGAATCTTTTCCTGACGAAAATAAAAGGAATCCATTACTTCCTCTATTTCTTCGTGACTTTTCCCCCCGGCTCTTTTTTTAACATCCCCAATATAAACCTTCACTTCTGTCACCTCTTCTGAGCAACCAGCCTCCAGGTGTCCCGGGCAATCATCAGTTCCTCATTGGTAGGGACAACCATCACTTTTACGGGTGCCCCATCTTGGCTAATAACCGCCTCTTTTCTCCGAACGGTGTTTTTTGCTTCATCAATAGTTATACCCAGATGTTCAAGCCCTTCACATATTGATTTCCTGATATATGAGGAGTTTTCTCCGATTCCGGCCGTGAAAACCAGAGCGTCTAAACCACCCAGTACAGCATAATAGGCTCCAATGTATTTTTTTGCCCGATAGGCTATGAGGTCCAAGGTGAGTTGTGCTCTTGGATTGCTGGGTGCAGCATCTTCGATATCCCGGGTATCACTGCTGATTCCAGACACACCCAGAACTCCACTTTTTTTGTTAAGGATTTCGTCCATTTCTTTGATGGAGAGACCTTCTTTTTCCATCAAGAAAAGAACTATGGCAGGGTCAATATCTCCACAGCGAGTTCCCATTATCAGTCCCTCCAGGGGAGTAAAACCCATAGAGGTGTCAATTGATTCCCCGTTTTTTATCGCTGCAAAACTCACTCCGCTTCCCATGTGGCAGGTAATAAGCTTTAGAGAAGACAGGTCTCTTCTCAGTATTTTTGCAGCTCGTTCAGCAACGTAGCGGTGGGACGTTCCATGAAATCCGTATCTCCTGATGCGGTACTTTTCGTAATATTCATAAGGAATAGCATAGGTATAAGCATGGGGTGGCATAGTGGCATGGAAGGCAGTGTCAAAAACTGCAACTTGAGGAACATCAGGCAATACTGAGCGACAGGCTTCAATGCCCAGAATGTTGGGGGGATTATGGAGCGGAGCAAGCTGAACGTACTCGCGAACGGTTTCGATGACTTTCTCGTCAATCAGTACCGACTCACGGAATTTTTCTCCTCCATGTACCACTCTATGCCCTACTGCTTCAATTTCTTTCACATTCTGGATAACGCCTATTTGGGGATCAGTGAGCACCTCCAGTATCCACTCCAGAGCAACTTTGTGATTGTTCACTTCGCGTTCCCTAATTACTGATTTTTCATCATAATAGTGCTCAAGACGGGAACCAGGCAACCCTATGCGTTCCACAATACCCTTAGCAATGACCCTGCCCTGTTCTGGGTCTTGCATGTCAAAAAGCTGATACTTGACGGTAGAACTTCCACAATTTACAACCAGTATGAGCATCTTTCTACATCCTTTCTATTTCGTGGTTTTTATTCAAAATTGGGTTTGTAGCACAGTTACCGCTATCTGCAGCACAATATCTTCAGCCTTGCAACCTCGAGAAAGGTCATTAACCGGTTTCGCCAGGCCTTGCAAAATTGGTCCTATAGCCGTAGCTTTAGCCAGACGTTCTGTAAGCTTGTAAGCAATATTGCCAGCGTTGAGGTCTGGGAAGATTAAAACATTAGCCTTACCGGCAACGGGGCTACCTGGTGCCTTCCTCTGCCCCACTTCAGGAACTAAAGCCGCATCCGCCTGCAATTCTCCATCCAAAAGTAGCTCTGGGTTTAAAGAACGTGCGATTCTGGTAGCTTCTATCACTTTATCTACCAGTTCATGCTTGGCACTGCCCTTAGTTGAGAAAGAGAGCATGGCGACACAGGGAGTTACCCCGAGTAAAAGCTGTGCAGTCCTGGCAGTGGTTATCGCGATATAAGCCAGCTCCTCGGCACTGGGATTGGGGTTAAAGCCAGCATCTGCATAAAGGAAAGTTCCGTTTGCGCCATACGGGCAATCAGGAACCACCATCAAAAAGCAACTTGAAGCAAGTTTTATTCCTGGTGCGGTTTTGATGATTTGCAGAGCGGGTCTTATTACATCCGGGCTGGAAAGCACTGCTCCTGCAACGACCCCATCTACACGCCCTTCATAAAGCATCATACAGGCATAATACATTGGATTTTTCAACCATTCTCTGGCTTGATCCAAGGTAAGTCCCTTTTGCTTTCGTAGCTCGTGAAGTTTCTGGGCATATAGCTCCTTTTTTTCATCATCTTGAATGTTGAGGATTTCCACTTTCCCAAGGTCCAGACCCATGCTTTTTGCCTTGTTGCGTATGTTTTCCTCTTCTCCCAACAGAGTTACAGTTGCCAAGCCCTCGTTGGCAGCATCGTGCGCTGCTTTAATAACTCGTTCGTCATCGCCTTCTGGAAGAACGATCCGCTTTTTAAGGTTCTTGGCTTTTTGTTTTAATTTTTCCAGAATGTTCATGTTGCGATCTCCTTTCTATGTTTGAAATTTTTCTTTTAATTTTTTTTCAACGAAAGGGGGAACCAGCTTCGCTAAGCATCCTCCAAAGCGAGCTATCTCTTTTACCACAGTCGAGTTCAGATAAGAGTATTCAGAACTGGTAGGCAAAAACAGGGTTTCTATCTCGGGAGCCATTTTGCGATTTATCACAGCTATTTGAGTTTCGTATTCGTAATCCGAGATAGCTCTTAGTCCTCTGATTATGATGCGACATCCTTTCTGGCGTGCGAACCGTACCAGAAGACCACTAAAGGTTTCAATCTGCACGTTGGGTAGGTGTTCGGTGCTTTTTTGAAGCATTTCTTTGCGCTCTTCCAGTGTAAATAGCGGGGTTTTCTGAGGGTTGCTGAGCACAGCAACTACAAGCTGGGGAAATATCTTGCTCGCTCGCTCTATTATATCCAGGTGTCCGTTGGTAACCGGGTCAAAACTACCCGGATATATGGCGATTTCTGCCTTCGTAGGACATACCTTATCCTCCATGTACTTCTTCCTCTCTTTTCAGGTGTCCAATTAAGACCACGTTTTTACCGTATTCGCGTTTGTCTTCGACTTTAAAGAAAGGCAATTCTCCGCTCTCTGAATCTTTTGTTCTGGAGTAGCGTATTACAATCAAAGATTGCCCAAAAACCACCCTAAAATTATACAACTTTTCGATGGTTTTTAAATGGTTACTTGCAAAAGGAGGGTCAACAAAGGTTAGAGAGGGTCTCTCCTCAAGGTGGGGGAATTTCCTAAGTTTCAGGAAATCCAGACATAGCACCCTGGAATGCTCTTTTAGGGAACAGATTTCCAGATTTTTTTCAATCACCCGACAAACACGAGGATTCTTCTCCAGAAAATAAGCTTTTTTAGCTCCCCGACTCAGAGCTTCAATGCCCAGCGCTCCACTTCCTGAAAATATGTCGTAAACCACACTTTCTTCCAGCTCAAATTTAAGGATCTCAAAAAGAGCTTTTCTCAAAAAACCTTGCATCGGCCTTACCGCTTTTCCAGAAGGAACCAGAATCTTTCTTCCCTTTAATCTTCCACCCACTATGTGCAGGTAACCCATTAGCTTACCTCACCCAGATCGAGGTACTTTCCAAATTTTCTTTCCATTTCCCGGCGCAAGTTCTGGTAATTCCTGAGTTCGGGATCTTTGGTAAGTATAGCTTCTGCTTCCTGGTGTGCTTTTTCAAGTAAAGGCCAGTCTTCAAAGGGGTCTGCCAGATAGAACTCCGGAACGCCGTGCTGCCGCACACCGTAAAACTCGCCTGGTCCCCGTAGACGGAGATCTTCTTCGGCTATTCTAAAACCGTCTTCAGTAGAAGTCATTATTTTCATTCGCTGCCTTGCTTCTTCTGTGGTGGGATTGGCCAGCAAAATACACAAACCACGCACACTTCCTCTCCCTATTCTCCCCCTCAGCTGATGCAGCTGAGCCAAACCAAATCTTTCCGCATTTTCAATGACCATGCAGGTGGCGTTAGGCACGTCAATGCCCACCTCAATAACTGAAGTCGACACCAGAACATCTATGGCACGCTTCTCAAAACTGGCCATAATCTCCTCTTTCTCTTTTGAAGGGAGCCTTCCGTGTATGATGGCAATTCGCAAACCCTTAAACCATTTTTCTCGCAGCATTTCAGCTATTTCCTGAACGTTGCTGATTTCTTCTTCGCTTTCCTCGATAGCAGGACAAACTACGTATGCCTGTTCACCTTCTTCTATTCTGCTTCTCACTCTATTGTAAGCTTTAAAACGCTCCTTTATCGGGAAAAAGAGAGTTTCCACACCTTTCCGACCTACGGGTTTTTCATCAACAACCGAAACGTCCAGATCCCCATAAAGAGTTAGTGCCAGGGTACGGGGAATGGGAGTGGCCGTCATGACCAGGGTATGGGGAACGTGGGCCTTCTCTTTTAGTCTCGCCCTTTGCATGACTCCAAAGCGGTGCTGTTCGTCAACGATGACCAGGCCCAAGTTAGCAAACTGTACTTTCTCTTCTAAAAGTGCGTGAGTGCCGATAATCAGATTTATTTTCCCCTGAGCTATCTGGGATAATAACTCTGCTTTCTGCTTGCTATTGCCACCCTTGATTAGAGCAACCTTCAAACCGAGTTCTTCCAAAATGTCTCGGTAACGATGATAATGTTGTTCAGCAAGTATCTCAGTGGGAACCATGAGTGCTACCTGTTGCCCAGAGTCAATCACTTTCAGAGCAGAGAGAATAGCAACCAGTGTTTTCCCGGATCCCACGTCTCCCTGGATAAGTCGGTTCATAATAAATCCACTTTCCAAATCTCTGGATATCTCTTCAAAGACTCTCAATTGGGCACCAGTAAGTTTGAAAGGCAGTTTTGCAATAAATTCTTTTACCAATCTCGAACCTGATGGGCAGGGTGTCACTCTCAGCTTTTGCAACATATTTTTGCGAAGCTTCAAACTTAGGGCAAAAAGGATAAATTCTTCAAAAATAAGAGTAAGATGAGCCCGACTCCGGCGTTGTAGTAGTTCTTCGATGTTTTCCTCGCCAGGGTTATGCAGAAGATAAATAGCCTTTCTTTTCGGCAACAAATTGAGCCTCTGAACAGTCTCCTCGGGTAAGGTTTCTTCAAGGCTCGGCAAGTAGTTTTGCAAGGCGTACTCTACCAAGGAACGAATCTTTTTTTGGGAAAGCCCTTTGGTCAGACTGTAAACGGGCACAATCTTTTCAAAATTCTCTTTTTTAACTCGAGAAGCTGGCTCATACTCGAAATTGCTGGTCTCCATGCGCCCGCTGACAGAAGACCTTCTGAAGCGTCCCGTAACCAAGATTCTGGTTCCAGGACGCAGTATCCTGCTCAAATAATCTTGGTTGAAACACAAAAGGTCTGCAAGACCTGTATCATCGCCAATGGTTATTTTCAAAAGAGTACCCCTACGGATGTTTCTTCTGCGGATACTTATGACCTTTCCCTCTACCGTCTGGAGCATTCCTTCTTTAAGCGTGTCAATAGTGGTAGGATGTCCTCTATCCCGATAGGTTCTGGGGAAAAAGTAGATGAGGTCTTCAAGGGTTTTAATGTTAAGTTTGTTCAGCTTTTTCTCAAGAGCTGGACCAACCCCTTTGAGATAACGTACAGGTGTTTCAAGGCTTAAAGGCTTTTTTTGAGAAGTGGATGCTCTGTTTATTTGCGGTGCTGTTGCATTATTTTTTTGCAGAGTAGAGATGGCATTTTCTATCTCTTGTAGAAATCTTATTTTTTCGCTTTTTGGGAATAAAGGGTAGTTTTCTGCTTCTTCCACTAAATCAGAAGGTAAAATTGTAGACAGATGGTTTTTGATGAAACGATTGAACCCACCAATTACTGACAAGTTGTCTAACCTTTCTTTTTCCCTATGCAAGACTTTTTGCAAAAAACTCTTTTCTACGCTCACAAACTTTTATTTTAATACTTTTTTCAACAATGAAAAGTCAAATTGCCCCTTGCCTTGTTTATTCTAAATTGTTAATATTGTAGCCAGTTGCAACCACAGAAGCGGAAAGAGGGTGACAGCATGGCCAAATGTGAAATATGCGGCAAAAAACCGTCTTTTGGAAATCAAATCAGCCATTCCCATCGGGTAAGCCGTCGGATATGGCGTCCCAATATTCAAAAGGTAAGAGCTCTGATTAATGGCCAGCGGAGAAAAATAAGCGTATGCACTGCTTGTCTTAAGGCTGGAAAGGTTCAAAAAGCTTAAAGAGCGTGGTTTGGGCCACGCTCTTCTCGGGGGTTCTTAAAAACAAGGAGCCAAAGTTCTTAAGCCAACAAAACCCGATGGGATTTAATATGGCTTTATTTTTAAGGAAAGCCGTCTTACTTTTTCTTCAATTGCTTCTTCATCCGAAAAAACCAGCGATCCCGCAACAATAATAGAAGCTCCCCTTGAAGCCAGATATTCGATATTTTCTTCTTTTACTCCTCCATCAATTTCAATCTCTGTCCTCAAACCCCTGCGGGCTATTTCGCGGCGTAACTTGAGGATCTTTTCATCCATACCAGGCAACAATGTTTGCCCTCCAAAACCTGGGTTCACGGTAAGCAACAAGACCATTTCCAGCTTGGAAATAATCTCGGATACAAATTCTACCGGTGTTCCAGGGCAAAGAGCCACCGCTGCTTTTTTGCCGTGTTTTTTAATCAGGTTTATCGTTGCATCGAAATCCCTTTCGGCTTCCACGTGAAAACTGATGATATCAGCACCAGCCTCTGCAAATTCAGATATGTAACGACGTGGGGTTTCAATCATCAGATGCACGTCTATAGTGGCCTGAGGTAAAATTTTTTTCACCGCTTTGACGATGGGAACACCAAAGGTTATATTGGGTACAAAGTGGCCATCCATGACGTCTACGTGGATTACCTCTGCTCCTCCAGCTTGAGCAGCAAGCAATTGCTCCCTCAAGCGGGAAAAATCGCAAGACAGTATGGAAGGCGCAAGTTTTGCCATCCCCTCGTCCCCCTTCTTTTATCGCAATTCTTTCTCCCAGTAATAATAATCGTTAAGGTATATAATCACCCTACCAGCACCCTTGCTGGGAATGCTGATTTCAACCGTTTCTCCCCCTTGGTGGATACGACGATAGGCAACTCTTTCTCCAAGCTGGTCGTTAATGACCACCTTGACTTCTATGGGTTGTTTTGCCTCAGGAAGAGGGAAGCGCAGTTTTACTTCTTTCAGTCCCTCAATCTTTTTGTTGACCGTAAGATTAATAACTCCTCCTGGGGCAAGTTTTTCTCCTGGCAGGGGTTTTTGTGCTATCACTACTTCAGGAGCCTTCTCTGGAACCTCCACTTCTTCTATTTCGCCCAGGCGCAGTCCTCTTTGCTGGATGACGTTCCTGGCTTCCTGGATTCTTAAGCCTACCAGGTCGGGAACTTCAATCAGCGCAACCTCCTCTTCTCCTCCTTTGCTTACCAGAAGATTAATTGCCACATCCTTGTTTACCTTGCTTCCCGCAGGCGGACTCTGTGAGATAACGCAGCCTCTGGGCACTGACTCATGGAAAACTTCCGAAATTTTACCCACTTTTAACCCTTCGCTTTTTATAAGCTCTTCAGCTTCCTCCACCGGGAAGTTGCGTAAATCAGGAACAACGATGGTCTCAGCAGTTTCTCCAGGCCCTCCTTCCTGAGAAGAGGCAACGCTCACCTGATTGATGACTACTTTGACTCGGTTACCCTTTTTCAGCTTGCTCCCCGGAGGAGGTATCTGATGGATAACCACCTGAGGTGGTAGCTGAGGGTTACTTTCGGTTCTCATTACTTCCACATAAATGCCCAGCTTGTTTGCGGTGTTCAGGACGCTGAGCAAATCCTGGTTGGAAAAATCTGGCACTTCTATTTCACTGGTTGCGAAATAGGCGTGCAAAACGAAAAGGCCAAGGTAGCCGCTCAAAAGAAGACCAAAACCAAAAAATATGGCTGCTACAAAAGGACGAATGAGTTTCCAGACAAAAGTTTTCCCGACTTTCTTTTCCTTCTTTTTCACTCTCATCTCTTTCTCCAGGCAACAATAAACAGTCCATCCGAGCTAAAGTAGTGAGGCCATATTTCAATGCCTTTTTGCTTGTTTTCTACCAGGACCTTCCACCGCTCACTGTTTCGAAGCCTTTTTCTGATTCCTTCTGGCAGGTAAATTTCCAGATTTACTTTTTCCAGGTTAGGAACATTTTTTTCAAAAAACTCTACAACTTCCCAAGTTTCTTCATCGGTCAGGGTACATACACAGTATACCATGGTGCCCCCTTTTTTAAGATAGTTTGCAGCGTTACAAAGCATCTGTTTTTGAACCTCGGCTAATCTTCGCAGCGTTTGCTGATTGTTACGAAAGAGCACTTCCGGGTTTTTCCTGATAGTTCCACATCCAGAACATGGAGCATCCACCAGGACCCGGTCAGCAGTTTCCTTAAGCTCTGGGATGGGCGATGTCGCATCCCTGGACAGGGGTTTTACAATTTCAATCCCCATACGTTGCACATTCTTGAACAACTGTTTCAAAAGTTTCTTCTGTTTATCAATGGCAATGATTTCTCCTTGATTTTGCATTAGTTGGGCAAGGTGGGTCGTTTTACCTCCAGAACCACAGCCCACCTCGATCACTACTTCTCCTGGTTGGGGCTGAAGCAAGTGTGCTACCAACTGAGAAGAAAGATCCTGAATGTAAAACATTCCATTTCTATATTCCTGAGTTTTGCAGAGCTCATGGTAATCACCCTTTTTTACTGCCAGTGCCTCGGGTGGAAAAAGTAAAGGTTCGGCCTCAATATCTCTTTTCGAAAGCAAATGGGCAAGCTGGTCAGCACCCACCTTAAGGGTGTTGGCCCTCAGAAATAGCACAGGTGGCAGAGCAAGAGACTTCACTACGTTTTCCAGTTCCTTGCCAAGTTTGTTCATCCATTGCTCGTGGAGCCAGGGAGGAAGCTCTACTCCTCCTTCCAAAATTTTAAGGTACTGATCAACCTGTCCAGCGATGTTTCTAAGTGTAGCGTTAACCAGGGCGGAGAAATTTCCAGCGTATAACCTTTTACTTATTTCTACAGCTTCATTTACCACAACGCTTTTGGGAGTGCTTACATTGAAGAGAAGTTGGAAAGTAGCCAAACGTAGCAAATTCTGGATGGATAAAGGAAGCCTCTCCCATTTGGGAAGAAAAGTCCGGCATATAGAGTCGAGTTGCAGGGAGTGTTTAACCACACCCCTGCAAAGCCTTATCAAATTTTCTTTATCCGTTCCCCGGTTCCTGGAAGATTTTAAATAAAGGTTGTATGCCTGGTCCAAGCGTTGAACCTTGCCCTGATAAAATGCATCGAGTATTTTCAGTATATCTCTTTTGAGAACTATAAATTCCTGCTTCAATCTCTGCTCTCACGCAACAAGAAAAGTCTAAGGAGTTGTAAGGCGGCCATTGCAGTGGCTGCTACATAAGTCAGAGCTGCCGCATTAAGCATTTTTTTGACCAGTGGTTTCTCATCTTCGCCGACTATACCGGCTTGGGCAAGGAGTACATAGGCCCTGCGACTGGCATCGTACTCAACTGGCAAGGTAATTAACTGGAAGAGCACTGCTGCACTAAAAAATATGATTCCGATATCCATTAAAACAGGGATGTAAAAAAGAAAACCGATGAAAAAAAGAGGCAGCGCTAATTGAGAACCAAAGCTGGCTACTGGTACCAGAGTTGAACGTAGAGAAAAAGCTGGATACGCTTCCCTTTTTTGTAAGGCATGGCCCACCTCGTGAGCAGCCACGCTATAGTCGGCTACAGAGCGTCCCCGAGCCACAGAGTGTGAGAGCCGCAAAACTTCATGGCGAGGATCGTAGTGATCATTGAGTGTTCCGGGTATTTCCTCGATCCGAATTGGCAACCCCAGAGTCTGAATCAAGAGCTGGGCTACTTCTTTGCCGGTAAGACCCGTCCTGGCTCTCCTCCTGGATAGCTCTGCGTAGGTCCCAGAAACCTTGCTTTGAGCGTAAAAGGCAAGAATCAGAGCCGGTATCAGCAGTAAAAAGGTGTAATCAAAAAAGAAGGGATAAAACATGCTGCTCACCTCCTATTCAAAGCGTTCTCCAGTTTTCAAGCGATAGCCACAGCAAAATTCCCAGGAGTAAAGAGGTTTCTTGCTCTCTGGATGCAACCTTTCAATCAGTAGATTTTTATCCAGAGCACTCACGACAATCCCCTCTTTTCTAATGTCTACAATAGTCCCTGGTTTTTGGATGCTTTGAGTGGTGCCTTCTTCAAGCCTGATTTTAAGGACTTTTACCTTCCTACCTCGAAAATAGCAGAAAGCTCCGGGAGTTGGTGCAAAAGCTCTCACCTGGTTAATGATTTCCAGAGCTGGTTTGGCCCAGGAGATTCGCAACATTTCCTTTTTTATTTTTGGTGCATAGCTGGCTTCTTCTTCACTTTGGGGAGTGGGCTTTATCCCACCCGACACCCAAGCAGGTATTACCCTGAGTAACTCCTGACCGCCGATTTGTCCCAGTTTTTTAGTGAGGCTGCCGTAATCATCTTCAACCTCAATGGGAAGTGCTTTCTGGCCGAGTATTGGTCCAGTATCCATTCCTTCATCCATAAGCATAATTGAAACGCCGGCTTCCTTCTCTCCGCGAAGAAGCATCCATCTTATCGGGTCTGCTCCTCGGTAGCGAGGTAGTAAAGAGGCATGCACGTTGATGCATCCCCACTTGGGAATTTCCAGCACTTCTCGCTTAAGAATCTGCCCATAAGCAGCGACAACGATCAGATCTGGACTTTCCTGTTTTAAGAACTCTACAAACTCCCGCTGATTAACTTTTTCTGGTTGAAAAACGGGAATCTCCTTGTTTTCAGAAAGAACAAATCTTTTCAGGGGAGGAGGCATTATCCTGCGTCCCCGCCCACAGGCGCGGTCAGGCTGAGTTACTATGCCCTTAATCTGATCCTGAAACTGACTTTTAAGAAGGACTTTAAAGACCTCTACCGCAAATTCCGAAGTACCCATAAAAAATATTTTCATGGTTCTTCCTTTTCTCTCCGAGCTATCTGTTTCAATTTCCCATTGATAAGCAATCTTCTCGCAGGGGCCAGACGGTCTATAAAAAGCGTTCCGTTTAAATGGTCAATTTCATGCTGGAGAATTCTTGCCAACAGACCTTCTGCGGCTATTTGAATCTCCTTTCCATTGATATCCAGAGCCTTAACAAAGGTTTTTTCGGCTCTCTCCACTTTGGCGTACAAGCCTGGCAAGCTCAGGCAACCTTCTTCCTGAAGTTCTCCGTCATCGGATTTTTCCACTATCTCCGGATTTATAAGGTGCAAAACTTTTTGTTGTTCCGGGTGCACCAGAGTCACCAGGCGCAACAGAACTCCTACCTGGTTCCCAGCAAGCCCGATGCCTGAAGAGGCCAGCATGGTCTCTTCCATATCTTGAAGTATGGAAACGATTCTACCATCTATCGAAGTGACGGGCTGCGCCTTCTCTCTTAATAAGGGGTTCCCATAGAGAACTATTTTACGAACCATTTTATTTTTCCTCCACTTTTTCTATCTTCCTAATAGGATACCTTACAGCGCACCTTTACGCTACCTGCTGATTTGAGCAGGGGTTCGGCCTTCAGATATATATCTTCCAGGTCCTCTTGAGGCACCAATACAGTAAGCTCTGCCTGCAGTGTGCCTCTTTTTCTAAAGCCTTCTCCAGAATAGGGGCCAAAGATATCAAATTTCTTCTCTTGAGCGCTCACTAAAAGCTCACGCAATTGATTTAAAACCTGAAAAGATTGCTTTTTATTCCTTCCCTCTGCAGCAATGCGAACCATAGCTCTAAAAGGGGGGTAACCACTTCTCTTGCGTTTCTCAATTTCTTCTTGAAAGAGCGTTTGCCACTTTTTGGGAAACTGGTTCAGAAAATCTTGAAACTGCTTTCTGGTCTGAATAATGATTTTTGCTTGGTAAGCAGGCAAGTCTTCTCCCAGAAAAAGAAACGCTTTGTAAAAGGACAAAAGAAATCGTTCTCGAGCTTCAAAGTCGGGCAAAAGAAACCAATCTTCCAAAGACTCTATTATTAGTAAGGATGACTCACGCAATAATTTTTCTTGCAATATCGAAGTGGTTCCTACCAGAAGAAGTGAATCTTGGCGAATTTCAAACTTACCTTTTTCGAGAGTTTCAAAATCAATTCTTTGAATTCCTACTCCGGGAAAAAGTTTTTTGAGCTCTTCTTCAACTTTTTCTGTTCCCGCTCCCCAACCCTCAAACCAGGTTCCTCCACAACGCGGACAAACCGGAGCCGGCGATAATTTCTGACCACAGAGGGGACAAATCAGCTGCCTGGAATGGGCGTGGAAACGCATGGCTATGTTACACATCGCGCATGAATAGTAAAATCCGCACTCTTTACAGCCCAGTGCGGCAGCATATCCGCTTTTTTGAACCAGAATTAGGCTTCTGATACCTGCTCTAAGATTTTCTGAGATGGCTTTTTGGGCAAAAAGGGAGAAAATCTTACCGGGTTTTTCTTGGACCACGGTAGTTACCTTTTTGGAAGTAGCACCTCGAGACTCGAAAACAGGCTTGAGAGAAGCCCATTTTCCTTCCAGGAGACAAAAATACAGATAAAGGTTTGGAATACGACACAGGGCTATCAGCATGCCCCCAAAAACCTTGACTTTGGCCTCCAGAATAGTCAAAGAATTGTAATAAGGATGTTTCGAAGAGAAGTGGCCTCGCTCCTCCGGGTCGATGATAAGGTAATTATGAATGCCCTGGGTTGGTAGAAAGAGAGAAAGATTTGATCCTACGATAACGTCAAAAGTCCCGGCTACAACTTCTTGATGAAGTTTGAACCTTTTGGAAGGAGATACTCTGCTATCAAAGCGAATGAGTTTCAGATCTGGAAAGTTTTCTTGGATAAATTCTGCATAGCGGTCCAGCATTGCAAGTTCGGGAAAAACGAGGTGAGTTTTCTCTTTTTTCTCTGCAACGTGCTCTTGCAAAAACTGTCTCAAAAAACGGAACCGATCTTCCTCAAAGGCCAGTTGACAGCACAGAAAACGTCTGTGAGACAGAAAACAATCCCGAGGACAAGATTCCTTGCTCGGTAGGACACTTCTCTTAAGGGCGCTTATTTTGGGAACATACAGAGCTAATATTTCGCCAAGCGGCGCAAAGAAAGCTATGGAGAGTCTTTTTGCCAGATCGAGGTAAGCAGTCGTCAATGGCTGTAAAGGTAAAAGCTGTAAAATTTCCTTAAAATTCTCCACGTCATGGTGTTCAGCAAGCTCAACTACCACTCCAGTTAGCTTTCGAGAATGAAAATCTACCTGAACAATACTTCCAGGGGTTATTTCGTTGATAAACTTTTCTGGAACGAAGTAAGAAAAAGTTTGGAAAAGGGGTACTGGCAAAGCAACCTGTGCCAAAAGCATTACTGTTGCAGGAAGTCTTTTAAATACAAAAAAATCTTTTCTGCCAGGTCTCTTTTATCAAGAAGTGGAAGCTCCACTTCTTTACCTTCGCGGTTTATGATCCAGGCCTTGTTAGTTAAAACCTCAAAACCAGATTTCTCTTTGTCGACCAAATTGGCAACTATCAGGTCAAGATTTTTCTCCCGCAGCTTCCTCCTACCCTCTTCAAGGGGATTATCGGTTTCAGCACAAAAACCCACCACCACTTGCTCAGGTCTTTTAGTTCTACTCACCATCGAAAGGATATCAGGAGTAGGAACTAACCGGAGCTCAAGCGTTTCTTGCTGATACTTCTTAATCTTCGAAGGCTTTTGCGTCTCAGGCCTGAAATCCGAAACCGCTGCACTCATAAACAGGAAGTCATAGCTCGGAAAAAGCTTTTGGGTCTTTTCCGCCAGTTGCAAAGCAGTGTCTATTTCCTCCCTTTCCACAGAAGCGGGAACACGAAGGTGAGTCTTGCCACTAATCAAGGTAACCTCCGCACCCAGTGCTTTGGCTTGAGCAGCTAAAGAATAACCCATGATACCGCTTGATGGATTAGAAATATAGCGCACAGGGTCCACCCATTCACGTGTTGCTCCCGCAGTGACCAGTACCTTCTTCCCCAAGAGAAATTTGTCGCTGTATACGAAATAGAACATTTCTTCGATTATATTCTCTACTTCAGGTAGTCTACCTTCTCCTTCTTCCCCACAGGCCAGCGTTCCACTCTCTGGCAAAAGAACCCTGACATTTCGCCTTTTGAGTACATTTAGGTTTTCCTGTACAACTGGGTTTCTCCACATCCTATGGTTCATAGCAGGTACAATGAGCAATTTCTGTGGTTCTACTAAACACAGGGTTGATAGCAAGTCGTCTCCAATACCACAAGCTATCTTAGCTATTATGTTAGCTGTAGCTGGTGCAACAAGGATCAGATCATTTTTTCGAGCTAATTCTATATGCAAAATTTTTCCTTCAGCATTAAAAAGGTGGTCATGGACTTTTCTGCCTGTGAGAGCTTCAAAAGTGCTTTTACCAACAAAATACTGGGCATTATCCGTCATAACTACCTGAACGTTAGCTCCGGATTTTACCAAGTAACTTACCAGATGCGCTATTTTAAATGCAGCGATACCCCCGCAAATTCCAACCAGGATATTTTTATTCTTCCAGAGGTTGCTCGGGTGATAAATCATCTTCTTGGGGTTCGTAAAACTCAATTTTGTCCTCAACTACTTCCTGAATAGCTACAAAGATAGGCTTATGAGGTTTGTCCAGCTCTACCAGGGGGGTGGCTCCTTCGCTTATTTGTTTTGCCCTTTTGGCAACAACGGTGGTCAAGGTATATCTATCTCCAGTTTTTTCAAGCAGTTTATCTATGGGAATCATGGCCCCTTTTCGCCTCCCCAAAAATGAGGTTTCCTTATCCTGCACCGTTCAGCAATGATAATTGACAATAATTTGTTTACCGCTTCTTCAAGCTGGTCGTTAACTACCAGATAATCATAATCAGAAATGCACTGCATTTCAATACGTGCATTAGTCATGCGAAGGAGTATTTCATCTTCACGGTCCGTATTCCGCTTTTTCAACCTTTCCTCCAAGGCCTTAAGTGAGGGAGGTGCTATAAAGATAAAAACTCCTCCCTTGAAATTTTTCTTGACCTGCTTCGCTCCTTGAACATCTATCTCCAAAATCACGTCTTCCCCTTTTTTCAGCCATTCCTCAATGGGTTTGCGAGGGGTTCCATAGTAATTACCGTGCACTCTGGCCCATTCCAGGAACTCCCCTTGGCGTTTCATCGCTTCAAAAGTCGAAAGATCCACAAACAAATAGTCTACCCCATTGATTTCGCCTTCACGCGGAGGCCTGGTAGTACAGGAAATGGAGTATCGAAGCCCCGAACATCTTTTCATTACTTCTTTTCTAACTGTGCTTTTCCCCACCCCTGAGGGTCCCGAGATGACAAAAAGAATGCCCGCCATTTTATTCTATGTTTTGAACCTGTTCCCGTAGTTTTTCAAGAGCTGTTTTGAGGTCAATAACCATTTCCGATATCCTCAGGTGAGCCGATTTAGCTCCAATGGTGTTCACCTCACGATGTATCTCTTGCAATACAAACTCCAGTTCCCTACCAACCGGGCCTTCGGCATTAAGAAGAGAACGTATTCTTTCTACGTGGGCCTTTATGCGCGTTATTTCCTCGTTGATATCACTTCGTTCAACATAATATACAACTTCCTGAGCCAGAAGAGTTTCGTTTACAGGCAACTGCGGTAATAGTTCAGCAATTCGCTTGGATAGCTTCTGGCGAAAAAACTCAGTAACCTGGTCGTTGTGTTTTTTTAGTTGTTCTGCAGTTTTGCCAATCTTTTCCAGGTGTTTCTCTATATCCTCTTTCATTTTCAGGCCTTCGCTCTCTCTTGACTCCAAAAAAGCTTGAATAGCTTTTTCAAAAATTGCCTGAAAAAGATCCCACTCCTTTTCCCAACACTGGTTCTCCTTGTTCAGTTTGATTATTTCTCCCAAGCTAAGGATAAGCTCTATATGAGGGCTAAAGTCGAGCCCCAGTTCCTTGCAAAGAGTTTCAAGGGCATCGAGATAGGAACGAGCAAGTTGGGGATTCACTTCGATGGTAAAATTTTCCAACCGAGGCTCAAAGTCGATGCGCAATTCAACCTTTCCCCTGGAAATGCGGGATTTTATAGACTGGTTGAGCAATTCCTCCCAAACATAGAGCTCTCTCGGCATTCTGATGTTTATATCCAGAAAGCGGTGGTTGACACTTTTGATATGAACCCGGTAAGTACCAAGTGTACCCTCACCTTCGGCAAAGCCAAAACCAGTCATGCTTCTCATACAGCGACTCCTTTACAAAACTGGATACTTGTCGCTATATTACTTGAAAAAGCTTAAAACTGTCAACGGATAGAAAAATGCAAACTCTGGAAGGATTGCCCCTGAGATTTTTGATTAAGGAACTGAAAACCATGATAACTGGAGCTCGCATACAGGATGTTTTGTTGCTTCCTCAGAAGGGCTTTGCTTTAAGGCTTTACACTCAAAACGCATCCAGTGGTTACTTGGTTACTTATTTTCACCCCAACGTGAATGCCCTATTTTTCTCGAGTCGGTGTCCTGATAAGAAACTCAATCTGGTTAACCACTGGATACAAACTGCCAAGAAAAACCTCGTAGGCGGTCATATCACGGAAATAGAACAGATTGGTTGGGACCGGGTGGTGAGATTGTTTGTTAAAAATCCCAGTCTATGGGAAAGTGGCGAAAAACAGTTTTGCTTGATTTTTGAGCTAACCGGTAGAAATGCCAATTTAGTGCTTGTCGAAGCTGATTCACAGCGTATCTTAAGTGCTGCGCGGTTCGTCGGGCAAAAGGAAAGCGGTCTCAGACATATACTTCCGGACCTTGTTTATTCCCTACCTCCTTATCCAGAAGGTAAGCTGGACCCCTTGCTTTTTTTGGAAAGCAGGGTTTTTCTTCCAGAAAGTGAAACAATAGTTGTTGATGGGCCAGGCTGGTTTATCAGGAATTTTGAAGGCGTGGGTTCTTTTCTTGGCAAATACCTGTGGCGTAAAATAGAAGACAGACCTGCTTCACATCAAGAGATACAGAAAGCATGGGCAGAAATCCTGCAACCTCTGTTTAAGGAAAATTACAGAGTTTATCTTTTCTTTGAAAAAGCACACCAAAGACCTCTGGGCATCTTCTGGAAAGAAGATGGGTATTCCGATGCCCAAACAATGGTGTTTTCCACCTTCTCCGGGGCAGTGGAAGCTTATCTTCGTGCTTTGCACAACTGGCAAAAACAGCATGCGTTGAAAGAAAATCGACTTAAGGAACTCCAAAAAGAGTTAGAAGCTATAAGGTGGGAGAAAGAAAAAATTGTTTCTTTTTTACCCGATGAAGAAGAAATAGAAACGACGCGCCTTAAAGGAGAGCTCCTCAAATTGTGGCCAAATCTTGAAATTGTTAAGAGAGACGATACGGGACTAATCGTTCGCAATGTTTTTTCTCCCTCTCAAGAAGAGATTCACATCGCTCTGGATTTTACGTTGAGTATCGCCCAGAACATGCAGAGGTACTTCCAGCTTTACAGGAAACTTTTGAAAAGGGCTACCCTGGCAAAGGATAAACTTGCCATGCTTGAAAGGAAGGAATCAGAAATACTGGGCAAACTTGAAAGTCTTGCTGAAGATGGCACGAAAGTAGCATATTATGAGCAAAGTGAGAACGAAACCTTTTCCCCAAGACGTTTTCCTCCAGGCATAACAGGCTACCGCACACTCCAAGGCAATTACATTTTGATAGGAAGGAACGCCAAGGCTAATCACCTTTTAATTAGCAAAGTGGCTTCCAGGAAAGACTTGTGGTTCCATGCTCGAGACATACCTGGTTCTCATGTAGTCTTGAAAATTGTAAACACCTCACAGAAACTGGAAGAAGATGTAGAACGTGCGGCCAAATTGGCAGCTTTTTATTCCAAAGGAAGAGCTGAAAATAGTGTTCCGGTAATCATGACGGAAGTAAAGTATTTACGATTTGCTCCCGGAAGCGATTTGGGCAAGGTTTTGTTTAGGAACGAAAAAACGCTTTTTGTGCAGCCAGAATTTCCTCTGGGGTTGGAAGCTTTTTAAAATGTTTAAACAAGAACTCCTTCATATCCTCGGGAAGATTTGCATAAAAAGTGAGTTTCTCACTTCGAGTAGGGTGTTCCAGACTCAGGGAAAAAGCATGAAGGGCTTGCCTTGACATTTGCTGAGCACCCCAGGCGGTGCCGTACCGCTTGTCCCCTACAATTGGGTGTCCGATGAAACTCAGGTGAACACGTATTTGATGAGTACGGCCAGTTCGAGGACTAACTATAAGCAGTGAATAGTTTTCCCCGCTCAGGTAGGGTTTAATAAGCGTGTGAGCCTCTTTGCCCTGCTTAAAATTGACTTCCATCAAACAGGGATTCTTTCTGTTTCTGGAAATGGGTAAAGTCAGTTCAGCTGATTTTTCTTCCCATTTTCCTTCAACAATGGCGAGATAAACTTTGTTGACTTTCCGTTTTCTGAATTCCTCTATCAGTTTGAGGTAGGCCACGTCTGATTTGGCAAAAACCATGACTCCAGAAGTTTCTTTATCAAGACGATGCACAACGCCTGGACGCAAGGGGGCTCCATACCGAGCCAACCTTACACCGTGATAAAGCAATGCATTGACCAGGGTATTTTTTTCCAGAAGGTTCACCGGATGAGTGGCTATGCCCGCTGGTTTGTTGATGACCAGGATATCCTCATCCTGATAAACTACCTCCAAGGGAAAAGGGAATGGCTCAAGTTCTAAAAACTGTTCTCCTTCCCAGGTAATTTCTATAACGTCTCCAGGATTCACTTTCTTACTGGTTTTCGTGATAGTGGTGCGATTTACTCTAACCTTGCCACCTTTGATGAGTCTGGCAAGTAGAGAGCGAGATGCTTCGGGAAAATTTCTTGCCAACCAGGCATCCAAGCGGGCTCCCGCTTCATCATAAACCAGAATCTTCTGCTTCTTCATCCTTTCCTCTGTAAAGGAAACCTAACAGGATAAGCCCCATTCCCAAAACGATCAGAACGTCGGCCAGGTTGAAAGTAGCCCAAAAAGGCGTATAGAAGAAATCAACAACATATCCCAGACGCAATCTATCGATGAGATTGCCCCAGGCTCCCGATATGTAGAAGCTTGCACCCCAGATAAAGAGGCGCTGATTTTTAGGATTTCCTGCCTTATCCAGCGCGAAAAAGAGAAGAAATACGGCAGTTACGACAACTGTAATGACGAGAAGCTGGGGCGTACTCAAAATCTTTATTCCAAAGGCACTACCCGGGTTGTGCCGTAAGCGCAGCTCAAAAAAACCTCTTATCAAAGGATAGGGAAGACTAATGAAATTCTGTATGCACCATTTCGACACCTGGTCGGTGGCAATGCCCAGAGTGACAATTACGCTGATAATCAGCCACTTCCGGCTCATTTCACTTTTTTTCCTGAAAATCCTCGAGAGAAAAACGGACAACTTCCCCAATTGAGTCCTGTGATGCATTGGAGTCAAGAGGCAAAGAAATTTCTGGTAGTTCTTTCTCATACTGGTTCAGGCTCTCCAGGAAAGTTTGCAAAAGGGCCTTAAAGCGCAATTGGAACTGCCGATACTGCTCCAGTAATTTCCGATACTCAAGCTCCAATCTGTACTTCTTCCTTTCCGCCTCGCTGAGAAGATTCTGGGCTTTCAGGCGAGCTTCAGCAACAATCATCTGAGCTTCCTTCTGGAGCAAATCTTTCTCGGCTTCAATTTGTTTTTTCAATTCTTCCTGTTTGGCTTTTAGCCGCTGGATTTCTGTTTCCTGTTGATGAAGTTTTTGTTTTAGAAACTCATTTTCTTGAGTCAATTTAGCCTGTTGATTAAGCAGTTCCTGAAAATAGCTGGCTATCTCTTCCAGAAACTCATCTACTTCCTCTCTGTTATAACCTCGAAAGGCGGTTCCAAATTCTATCTGCAAAAGGTCTTCAGGTTGTAAAGACATCTGACTCACTCCTCAGAGGTTAAACTTTTGGCTCGATTAAATGATACCTCAAGGGCTTTCATGACCGTACTCTTTAGCTTGCCCTCTTCGAGAGCATGCAGCCCAAAGATAGTGGTACCTGCTGGAGAGGCAACCTGACTTCGGAATTCTCCAGGATGGAGGGCTTTTTTCTTCAAAAGCAATGCTGAACCCAACACTGTCTGAATAGCAACTTTGAGACTTTTCTCCCAGGGTATTCCCAGCTTCACTCCTCCGTCCATCATTGCTTCTATAAAGAGTGCTACAAAAGCAGGACCACTCCCACTTAAAGCAGTAAGAGAATCAATTTCGGCTTCCTGAACTTCAAAAACCCATCCCAGCGATGCCAGAAGGAACAGTAAGTCTTCTCTACGCTCTTGAGGAACAGTATCTGAGAACACTACCGGGATCACCGCTTCTCCAACTTCAGCGCAAAGATTGGGCATTATGCGTACGTACCCTTGCGCTCCAGGTAACACCTCGCTAACTTTGCTTATGCTGGTTCCTGCCAGAAGAGAAACGATGGTACTTCCAGCCAGGTTTTCAAGGAGTGGGGTCACTGAAGGTAAGTCTTTGGGCTTGACTGCCAGAAATATGAAATGGTACTGTTTGCCATCAAACGGGGGTTTGGCAGTTTTCAGGTTGAAACGCTGGGACAGCGCTTCTGCTCTGGAAGATATCCTGTCAAAAAGGTGGAATTCCATTTTTCTGTGCCAGCCGTCTTGACACAAACCCTCCACCAAAGCACTACCCATATTTCCGCAACCTATAAACAGGATTTTCTGAGTAAACTGCTTCACTTAAGAGTACTCCTTTCTCCAAAGATTGCCCTCCCTAAACGTATCATAGTTGCACCTTCTTCTATGGCGATTTCGAAATCCTCGCTCATGCCCATAGAAAGTTCGCACAGGTAAACGCCAGGTATTTTCAGCGTGTTAATTTCCTCCTTCAATTCCCAGAGCTTGCGAAAGACCCGACGCGTTTCTCGCTCATCCACTGGATAAGGCCCTATAGTCATTAAACCCCGAACATCAAGTTCTGGATATCTGGCTGCTCTTTCTATAAGAGGAACAAGCCTTTGCTCATCAACCCCACCTTGCGTTTCCTTACCGGTAAGGTTTACCTGAATCAGCACTGGGAGGCGACTCTCAATGTTCAACTTAAGTGCTTGAGCGTGTATTGCTTCTACCAACTTTATTCTATCAAGAGAATGGAGATAATGAAAGTGTAATAGCATTTGCTTCACCTTGTTGGTCTGAAGCTGCCCCACAAAATGGAACTCGAGTCCCTGGTGAGGCAAAAGAGGTATTTTCTCGAGCGCTTCTTGAATCCGGTTTTCTCCTATCCGTACTATACCACATTCGACTGCTTCCAGTATCCTCTCTGGGCTTTGGCCTTTAGTAACAGCAACAATCTTTATCTCACTTTCGTCCCGACCCACCTTATGACAGATTTTGGAAATTTTGCTAAAGATCTTTTCCAGGTTTTCTTTTACAGATGGTGGGTTCAAGCTGGCTCACCTCCATCTCCGATGGGGTTGACACAAAACCCGGGGATTAATGTCTCAGATGTGGACTGCGGAAAAGAGAAAGTGACTGTTTGCCAGGGCTTGAATCCCTCTTTCCAGGGGTTGCGGGCCCATTCTCTTATATCTCTCTGCAGTTCCTTGAGCAAATCACGCCAGTGACCCAGAGAAAAGGGATGACTGTAATTGAGTAACTGGGGTAACTTTTCAGCGAGCTTTCGATCTCCTCTTGACAAAATAAGTTGCACCAGAGAAAGCCTCGGACTCTCTCCAGCAAACCTTATTTTTAGCTGTTGCAAACCTTTTTGAAAAGCTTCGCCTTCTTCTAACCACTTCTCAAGGTCTGGAATTTCCAGATCTTCAAAGGGAGTATGGGGTTTGGGCACTAGGAAACTATAGGAAACTGAAAGTAGCTCTTTCCTTCCGGCGACGCCAATGATGGTACGTAAAAAGTCAAGGTGTTTCTGGGGAGAAAGTGCTGGGTGTCCTAAAAGAAAATACAATTTTACTTTAAATTTTTTCTCCAGAAGTTCTCTTATCAGGTCCAGCCACTCTTGATCCTTTAAGTTTTTACCCAGAAAGCGCCTACCTTTCTCGTCTCCGCACTCCGGAGCGAGGGTAATGGTTTCATGCTGAAGGGACGCAAGCAAAGCAAGTAATTCCTTTTTCTTGTAAAGCATCAAGGCACTGAGAGACGAAGTGGTTACCCTGGCCTTCTTTTGAAGAAGAAAACCCAGAATCTCTTCAATCTGAGGATGCCCAAGGATGTCCGAACCGACCAAACCTACTTTGCTAGTGAATTGAAGTCCATATTCGAAACTCCGCTTAATTCGGGCTAAGTTTCTGTATCGTACCGGAGCATAAACCTTGCTTACGGCACAAAATTTACAGGCATATTTACATCCCCTGCTTATTTCCACCAGAAAAGTGTTTTTGAAGTAACCGCAAGGAGCATAGATAAAGCTGTGTACCTCGAAAGCGTCAACATCAGTTCTTTGGGCTACTACAGGCAAGGAAAGAACTCCATTTTTTAGGCTGAAATCCACTATGAAATCTCCTTTGTACACTGGTTCGACAAGTTCAGGCACGTACACTCCAGGTAACTGAGCCAGTCGTAACTTGGTTTCTTTTCTGTCTTCGGAGCTTGAGAGAGAATTTCCCAAACTTTCAAGAACCCTGGGGAAAACTTCTTCGGCTTCTCCCACAATTAGGAAATCCGCGAAGGGAGCAAAAATTTCCGGATTCAGGGAAGCTGCTACTCCACCAAAAACAACCCAGGGGTCACGATTGGTTCTCTCTCGAAAGAAGAGAGGAATGCCTGAAGCTTGAAGCATCCCTATCGCCTTAAGCAGGTCTGTTTCGAAAGGAACCGAAAACCCCACCAGGTTAAAGTTGGTCAGGGGTATTTCTTTTTCCAGAGAACGGGGTAAAGTTTCCGGAAATGCTCGCTCCACTCTCCACTCAGGCACCTGATAAGCGGTGTAGAGCAGGGTCTGAAAACCCAGGTTAGCCATACCCAGAGAATAACCCCCTGGAAAACAAAGGACAAAGGAAAAAGCTCCACCCTTGGAACCAAGCCTGATACCCAGTTCTTTTTCGGTGTAGGAAGCGAGCCTTTCTTTTTTATCTTCTTTAGCTCGAGGCATGTGCTACTCTAACTTTGCTTGCGCCAGAAAGCCGGTATATCAAGGTCATCTGGTGAAAAGGTGGCAGCGTCATCTTTTTCTTTCTTGTCGCTTTTCTCTTTTTGCTGGTCAAAGCCAGTAGCAATAACCGTAACTCTCACTTCATCTCTTATTCTTTCGTCGATTACTGCCCCGAAGATTATGTGTGCATCATTGGAGGCTGCTTTGGTAATGATATCGGCTGCCTGCTTTACTTCGAATAAACCCAGATTGGCTCCTCCGGTAATATTGAAAAGAATACCTCTTGCTCCCTCAAAAGAGGACTCGAGCAAAGGGCTACGAACGGCATTCTGAGCTGCCTCCTTAGCCCTGCCTTCGCCAGTCCCTCTGCCAATACCCATCAGGGAAGTTCCTGCATTACTCATAATTTCTTTTACATCAGCAAAGTCGAGATTAATCAAACCCGGCGTATTGATTAAGTCGGAAATACTCTTTACTCCCTGCAGGAGCACTTCATCGACCATCTGAAACGCTTCAACCACTGAAGTCGAATGGTCCGCTATCTCCAGAAGTTTATCATTGGGAATGACAATGAGCGCATCAACTACCTTTCTCAGGTTTTCTATTCCTTCCTTAGCCTGACGGTTTCTTTTCCCTCCTTCGAAGGCGAAAGGTTTAGTAACCACTGCCACAGTAAGAATGCCCAGCTCCTTAGCTATAGAAGCCACCACTGGTGAAGCACCAGTACCGGTACCTCCTCCCATTCCTGCGGTGATAAACACCATATCTGCTTCTTCAAGAAGTTCGTATATTTGCTCTCTATCTTCTTCGGCAGCTTTTCTGCCGATTTCCGGATTGGCTCCAGCTCCAAGACCTCGAGTCAGCTTTTTACCTATTTGCAACTTGGTTTCAGCAAGAGAGCGGCTCAAAACCTGAGCATCGGTGTTCATAGCCACAAAATGGACACCTTCAAGACCCGCTTCAATCATGCGGTTAATTGCGTTGCCACCACCACCACCAATACCAATGACTTTTATCTTCACGTCACTACTCTCTTTCATTCTTCTATTTTTTGTACTGGCCATAAGACTGTCCTCCACTCTATTCCAGCATAAAATAATCTTTTAACTGCCGAAGAAAGTTTTTACCTTGATTTGCCTGACGGTGGAAGAAAAACCTCGTACTATCCTGAGAAGAACCCAAAAACGTTCCCAGCTGTAAAAGACCGCAAGCAGCAGCAAACATGGGATGAGAAAGAGTTTGCACCATACCATCAAGATTGGTGTTCTCTGGCACGCCAATCCGAGTAGGCAAGCCAGTAATCGCACTAAGAAGGTCGCTAAAGCCTTCCAGGGCGGCTGCACCCCCCGTAATGACCAATCCTCCTTTCAGAGAACGGTAAAGGCCCGATTTACGAATCTCTCTCGCTAAAAAAGTTCCAATCTCCCTGGCTCTGGCCTCTATTATCTGACACATGAGTTTTCTGCTTATAGATTGAAGAGAGGAACTCCCCAGATCTCTTACTTCAATAGTGTCCTCTTCACTCAAGTGGTGGCTGAAAGCACAACCATGTTGCACCTTGATAGTTTCAGCTTCTTCTTTGGTAGTCCTCAGGCCAATCGCCAGGTCCGAAGTGATGTGCTCTCCTCCCAGCGGTATCACTGCAGAATATCTGACCACGTCCCTGTGGAAGATTACTACATCGGTAGTACCTCCTCCAATGTCTGCAAGCACGACGCCCATTTCTCGCTCAAGCGGCGTGAGGACAGAAACAGCAGAAGCCAGAGGTTGAAACACCAGTTCAGAAACTTCCACACCCGCTTCCTGAAAGCTCTTCAGAAGGTTATGATACTGGGTATCCATAATGCTTATCAAATGAACATATGCTCTAAGCCTGGTGCCAATCATTCCCTGGGGATTGGTAATTCCCTTTTGCTCGTCAAGCTGATAAGCCTGAGGAAGCAAATGGATGACCTTTTTCCCCGTAAGGTCAACTTGAGCTTTTGCCCCCTGGATAACCTTCTCTACTTCTTTTAGAGTTACCTCTTTGCCAGTTCTACTCAGCAGAATTTCGTTTTCTACATTGACCGAACTCCAATAACTGCCAGCAGAGCTGACCAGGAAAATCTGCGGCTCCTCCTGTGCGATTTCCTTTGCCAAGAAAATTGCTTCGTTGATTGCCCGAGAGGCTTTCTTAATGTCGATAATATTCCCCTTGCTAATACCTTTAGCGCTGCTTAATCCTATACCCAGTATCTCTATGCCCTCCTGTTTTTTCTTGCCAATGAGAGCACAGATTTTGGTCGTTCCCACATCTATAGCTCCGATTATCTGGTTACTCCTGTCTTTAAGGTTCCAGATTTTCATTTCTCTCCACCAGAAGGAATAACAAAAATTTCTTCACCAGTGCGTATATCAAAACCTCCAACCTGGATGGCCTGAATCACAGCATCTTTGAGAACCGCTTCAAGAACCAGAGCTTTTTGCTCTAAATTGCTGGCACTCTCGCATTTAATAAATATACCATTTTGAAGTTTTAAAATAAACAATTTCTCATTTATAGCCTCGACTTCTGCAAGGGGGAGCTGAAACTTTTCCCGCCAGACCCTCACCAGCGCCAAGGATTCTCGAAGTAAAATACTTTCGAGTCTGGGAAGGCGAACCAGGGGCTTTAGTGATTGCTCACCTTCGGAGCAGGGAATTTCTTGCCCCTGCTCATCTACACAAAAAGATTGATTTCCAACTACAACCAAAGCAAAAGGTTCTCTTAGCTGCACAACTATTTTCAGTGTGTCAGGCAGTACTTTCTCCACGCGAGCTTCTTTCACCATGGGAAGCAACTCAAGCTTTCTCTGGATTTCCCAACCCTTTACACGAAAGATGTTTATCCCGCTTGGCATGTCAAGAGCATCTATTATAGTTGCTGGATTCTCTACGCCAATTATCTCAAGATGCTTAACTCTGAAAACAGCGCTCCTGAAAAACATGCTGAAACCGAAAAAGGCAACCAGTCCTATAAGGAGGTAAAAAAAAAGATATCCCTGAAAATGGAAAACCTATCTTTCATTGTTAATCCCATAGCTCCACTTCTCTTTCCAAGAATAAATTTTCGCGCAAGTATATTTCTTTCTGCACCCATTCTATAAGATACCGTATCTGAGAGGCGGTTGCCCCTCCCAGATTGACCACAAAATTAGCGTGTTTTCTGGATATCTGGGCCCAACCGAGTCTGAGACCCTTGAGACCGTGTTTTTCTATCAGTAAAGCTGCGTAACCATTGCGGGGATTTTTAAAAACACTGCCTGCGGAAGGAAACTCAATAGGTTGAGTTTCCTTCCGCTTTAGAAAGTAAGTACGAATCCTATCTTTAATTGCTTCCCGTTCCCCCGGACTTAAATTTAGGACAACTCCAACTATTATGGCTTTACCCTGCAAAGAACAGTAGCGGTAACCAAAATCAATTTCCTCTCTGTTGACTTTTAGCACTTCACCGTCTCTATTAACTATCACTAAGCTATCCAGAAGCTCTGCTACCTCCCGTCCAAAACACCCTGCATTGTTGATAATTGCTCCTCCTACAGTACCTGGAATGCCAACCAGAAACTCGCTGCCCGTCAGGCTTTCTCTAATGGAAAAATTTATCAATTGCTTAAGGAGCACTCCCCCTCCACACTCTACAAAAGATGATGTATTTCTTTTGATGCCAGTAAACTCGCCCTCGAGTTTGATTATTACACCATTAAATCCCTGGTCTCTCGGTAAGATGTTTGAGCCATTACCAATCACTCTCCAGGAAAGCTCCTCTTCGTTTAACAAACGTAGACAACCAACCAACTGGGATAAATTGGCAGGTTTAATAATGGCAAGCGCCTTGCCTCCAACTCTCCAGGTAGTATAGTGTGCAAGCAAGGGATTCTCAATTATTTCCACCTGATTTCTTCTTAGCTCTCGAGCAACATTTTGCCACTTTCTCTGCACATGGCAATAGCTATCTTCCATACGTCTCCTGCTCCCATGGTGATAAGGATGTCGCCGGGTTTTATGATTTTCAAGCAGTACTCGGTAGCTTCCTGAAAATCTTCGACCAGCCGGACTTCGGAATACCCTGCCTCAAGCAGTTCTCGCAAAATAAGCTCGGAAGAAACCCCTTCTATAGGAGCCTCTCCAGCAGGGTAAATCGGCAACAAAACAACCTGGTGTGTATTCTGAAGGACTTGAGCCATTCTCTTATAGAGCCTTTTGGTTCTTGTGAAACGGTGAGGCTGGAAAACCACTATCACCCTACCTTGAGCCTGCTCCATAGCAGTTTTGATGACTACCTCCATTTCAGTAGGGTGATGCGCGTAATCATCCAGAATCGTGGCACCATCTATTTCTCCAACTTTCTGAAAACGCCTTTTTACGCCTTTGAAAGAAGCAAGCGCTTCCTTGATGAATCTGGTGTCTATACCAAGTTGTAAGGTAGTCGCAATGCAGGCCAAGGAATTGCTGACGTTATGCAACCCGGGAATATTCAAAACGAATTTTCCTATCAGCCCAGAAGGACTTTTCACCTGAAAGCGAAACCCGTGGGAAGTTTTTTCCAAGATTTGAGCCTGGAACTCAACGTCGGTACTTGTCAGACCATACCTAAGAATTTTGGCATCGAATGTCTCTTGGGCGAGTATTTCCCGAATTTCAGGACGGTCCCCACATACTACTGCAAAACCACTGCGTTCTACCCTTTTCAAAAAACCAACAAAGGCTTGGCGTGTTTTTTCAAAGCTTCCGTAATAATCTATATGGTCGTCTTCTATATTGGTTACTACCCCACAGAAAGGTCTCAAATAAAGGAAAGACCCATCACTTTCGTCAGTTTCGGTCACGAAGAAATCACCGTTACCACTTTTGGCATTGCCTCCTATATCTTCGAGTTCGCCTCCTATAACTACTGTAGGATCCAAATCTGCCCATTCCAGCACCATAGAAATCATGGAAGTCGTGGTGGTTTTACCATGAGTTCCGGCAATAGCAATACTTTTCTTTTTGCTGCATAGCTGAGCAAGCAGATTTCCACGATGGATAACTGGAAGGTTCAGCCTCCGTGCTTCTTTTAGTTCCTCGTTATCATTGGGAATTGCTGAAGAAACCACTATCGCTTCCTGCTGGTTTATTCTCTCTTTGGAATGCCCTATAAAAACCTGTATTCCTTTCTTTCTCAGGCGATTAATAGCTTCATTTTCCACTATATCTGAACCACTGACCTGGTACCCCATCTCATGAGCTATGAAGGCCAGGGCACTCATTCCCGTACCACCAATACCTATGAAATAAAGGTTTTTGGGCAATTTTGTAAAAGCACTTACCAGTTCATTCAAAACTTTTTCCTCCTTTTAAATCTTCAACAATTATTTCAGCAATGATTCTTGCGGCTTTTTCCAGACTCGGGTTGATCGTTGTTGCATCCTGGTCTTTCCAGCATTGCTTTGTATTCTCTTTGCTTGATTGATGTAACTTTTTTATAGCCTCTTTTAAAGAGTTGGGAGTAAGTTCTTCTTCCTGAATTATTTCAACTTTTTGCTTTTTTTGCAACCACAGCGCATTGTAGTACTGATGATTTTCGGCTGCCTCTTTCAAGGGAACCAGGATACTCGGGATGCCAAACCAGAGTAACTCGAAAATTGTGCTAGCACCAGATCTGCATATGACCAGGTCAGAAGCAGCGTAGAGAACACCGGGCGAATTTGAGAATGGAATCGGCCGGTAACGCTCTGAAGAAGTAATTTTACAAGCAGTAGCAAAATCTCGGTCACCGGTAATATGGAGGATTTGAAATGATTCATGAATCAACTCGTCAAGTATTTTCCACAAAGTAGTGTTTATTATCTCTGCTCCCAGGCTACCTCCCATTACTAAGATAGTAGGATTGTCGGGCTTTAGAGCCAACTTTTCACGTGCTTCAGTTTTACGATTCTTCCAACACAGCAAGTCTTTTCGTAAGGGATTTCCAGTAACGATTACTTTTTCCTGTGGAAAGTGAGACTTACTTTCAGGAACTGACACAAAAATTTGTTTAGCCCACCTGCCCACAATCCGGTTGGCCATGCCTGGAAGTGCATTCTGTTCGTGCACAAAGATGGGAATACCCAGGATTTTCGCCCAGAAAGCGGTAAGCAGGGAAGGATAACTTCCCATGCAGAGGAGAGCATTGGGACGAGTTTTCAAAATCACATAAAAAGCCTGCCATATTCCCACTAAATTGGTAACCAAAGCCTTCAACAGGTCAATGTCCAGAGTTCGGTTCCAACCTCTGGCTTTGATGGCGAAAAAGGGAAGCTTTTGTGACGCAAAAAGTTCTTTTTCCAACCTTCTTGTGCTCCCAACGAAAAACACTTTTCCTCCCGGATTTAACTCCCGAAGTTCCTCCACTATTGCAAGGGAGGGAAATATGTGTCCACCCGTCCCCCCTGCAGCGATAAGAATATTAAATCCTGTCATTTCGAAATTTGTTCTCATAGGCTATGTTAAAGAGTACACCCAGCTGAAACATAGTAACAATGAGAGAGGAGTTTCCATAGCTTACCAGGGGTAGCGTTATCCCGGTAACAGGAATAGTCCCGGTTACTCCTCCTATATTGATAAAAGCTTGTAGTGCAATACTGATTGTAACGCCCATCCCCAAAACAGCTTGGAAGTTGTCTCTGGAGCTGGTTGCTATTTTCCAGCCTTTCCACAAAATTATTAGGAAGAGAACAAGCACCGAAACGGCACCTACAAAACCCAATTCTTCTCCAATAATAGCAAAAATAAAGTCGGTATGTCGGTCGGGTAAGAAGAAAAATTTTTGCCTGCTTTCTCCAAGACCTTTACCAAAGATGCCACCGGAACCAAGCGCTATCAGAGATTGAATGATTTGAAAGCCCTTTCCTTGAGGGTCGTTCCAGGGGTTAAAAAAGGCTTCTATACGCCTCATCCAGTAATCTTTACCACTAAAAAGTATTAGAAATATGCCACTGGGAAGCAGAGCTCCAGCACAAACGAAGAGATGCAGAAGTCTGCTTCCACCAATGAACAGCGTTATCAGTGTTATCGCAATAATGAAGGAAGCAGTACCCAAGTCTGGCTCAAGGAGAATAAGCAAGCATATGGTGCCTATCATAAGAAAAGAGGGCAAAACTCCCCACCAAAAGTCCTTGATTCTCTCTTGATGCGTGCTTAAGGCGGAAGCCAGGTAAAGCAGAACGCTAAACTTGGCAAATTCCGATGGCTGAAAGTTAAGCGAGCCAAATGAAAGCCAGCGCGCTGACCCTCCTCCTTCACGCCCAATGACCGGAACAAAAACCATCAAAAGTAGCAAAAGGTTAAGTAGAAGAATTCTCGAGCTCAGTTGTCGAAGCTTCTGAAGAGGAAACAGGGAACCAAGAAGAAAAAAAGGTAAAGAAAGCAAAACACCTAAAAGATGCCTTTTTAGGAAAAACAACACATCATGGTAAGCATATATACTTGTAGTCATACTGGCGCTGAAAACCATAATGATGCCTGACGAAAGGAGAATCACTATACTCCAGAAAAGCAATGGTTCTGACTTCCAGCGTGCAAGCCAGTGCTCTCCTACCCTGCTTAAACTGGTTGATGACATTTTCTGAGTGTCAACCCTTGACAAGTTCATGGACGATTTTTTTAAAGTGTTCTCCCCTCTCTTCAAAATTTTTGTACTGGTCCCAACTGGTACAACCCGGGGAGAGTAAAATGGAATCCCCCTTCGAGGCTTTGAGAAAAGCCTGCTGCACCGCCTCTTCGAGGTCGCTGCAAAGTGAAAGATTATAAAAACCTGACAGGGACTGGTAAAGGAGTGGTGCTGATTCTCCAAAGAGGATTATAGCTTTGACTTTATCCGGTTCAGAGAGTGCTGTAAGTTCAGAAAAATCTTTTACCTTAGCCCTGCCTCCCATTATCAAAATTATCGGTTTGTTCAAGGCTTCGAGTGCTACCTTGGTTGCTGAAGGCGTTGTTGATTTGGAGTCGTTAAAAAAGGTTATTCCTTCGATTTCACATACCTTTTCCAAACGGTGGGGCAATCCCCGAAAGCTATGCAGAGAATTAGCTATTGCATCAGGGCTTATTCCAGCTCGACGACAAATCGCTGTCGCACAGGTCAGATTTTCAAGGTTGTGTTTACCAGGAAGACTCCAGTCTGAAAGATGAAAAAGGATTTTTTTGATTCCACTTTTCTTTTCGCACAGTTGATTCTGGTCTATAAAGAAACCCTCTTGCAAAACTCCGGTCACCGAAAAGGTTACCAGCTGGGACTTCAAATCAGGGATATTCTTTGTTACCCACTGAGGATGGGTCAAATTAATAACTGCTATATCTTCTTTTCGCTGGTTCACAAATATTTTTCGCTTGGCAGAAAAATAGTTTTCCATACTTCCGTGTCGGTCAAGATGGTTGGGGAATATGTTGAGCAGGGCTGCAATGTGAAAGCGAGCTTTGATAACCCTTTCCAGTTGGAAACTGCTTACTTCCAGAATTGCCCACTCGAAAGCAGCCTCACCAAGCAGGACTTCAGCAGCTGGCGTTCCAAAATTCCCTCCCGTAAAGACCGAAATTCCATTTTCTTTGAAGATATGGCTTACCAGAGCAGTGGTTGTGCTCTTTCCGTTGGAACCGGTTATGGCAATGGTGGGGATTTTCAACTCTTCCATAACCAGCTCTAAATCGCTAATCACTGGTATCCTGGTTCCGGACAATTCACCGACAAGAGGATGCTGCCCAATGCCCGGACTTACAATGCATTTTGCAAGAGGAATATCTTTTACTTTTTGCCATTCTGATTTAATCAGAAAAGAGAAATTAGGATTTTGAACCAGAAAAGCTGGTAGCTCGTGAATAGTTTTATAATCATCCGTTGCCCAGACCCTTTCTCCTCTTGAGAGGAGCAATCTGGCGACCGAAACACCTGCTTTTCCCAAGCCTATCACCAGATAATTGCCCATCTTTATCTCCCCATTCCATAAAAAGCTAACAGGCAACCCAGAGCCTGAATAATCCAGAAACGAGTAGTTATCGCACTTTCTTTCAACCCTTTGAGCTCAAAATGATGGTGAACCGGGCTCATGAGAAAAACCCGTTTTTTGAAAAGCTTGAAGTAAAGAACTTGGATTATCACTGACAACGTATCGACGATGTAAATAATGCCCGAAAAAACGAGCAGTAGAGATTGCCCCGATAGTAGAGCCGCTACAGCAATGAGAGCACCTACAAAAAGAGACCCCGAATCTCCCATAAATATTTTTGCCGGCCAAACGTTAAAGTATAGAAACGCCATCAACGAGCCACTTATCGTAAAGCAAAACCCTGCATACTGGGGCAAGTCTTTGAGAAGGAAAAAGCTACCCCAGAAAAGCATGGTTAGCATTCCACACCCTCCAGCCAAGCCGTCCAAACCATCGGTTATATTAAAAGCATTAGTGGTAGCAGTTAAAAGGAAAATTCCGTAAAGAAAAAAGGACCAGGGTGCTAAAGTAAACTGTTTTTCAGAAAAAGGAATGCCCACCTGAGCAGGAAAAACACTTTTACCCAGAACCATTATCAGGGTGCTGAAAAGGAGCTGGAAAAACAGTTTGTTCCTGGCTTTTATTCCCCAGGGATGGCTATAAAAGGTTTTCAGAAAATCATCAATGAGGCCTATTCCAAAGAAGCCCAGAGTTCCCAGAAAAACGGGAATAAGGAATGAATGACCAGTTGTTCCAGAAAACAGCAAAACAACCAAAATGGTTATCAAAACAATGACCACCCCACCTCCACTGGGCGTATTTTCTTTGTGGAGGTGCAATTCTGGTCCTTCCTTTTTGATTTTCTGGCCTACCTTTCTTTTGCTTTGCCAGCGAATATAAAAGGGGAAAATGGCAAAACTCAACGCAAAACTGACCAGGAATAAAGGCACAACTTCTTTTAGGGCCGGATACATTCGTTTTGCCTCCACTCTTCAGGAATGGCCTTTTCTATTTCGATTTGTCGTGAAGCTTTAAAGGCTACCACCCACTTGTCTTTTCTAAAAGATAAGTTTTCAACCAGGATTTCTCGAATCTCCTGGTGAGAGTGAGCAAGCTGAAACTTTTCTTTTTTGGAGAAGGATTGTTTGGTTAGTTCCCAATAAGCTTGATGCATTTGCGTCCCAAGCAGGATGGCCTTGTTAATAGGTGATTCGGCAATACTCTTGAGCAGTTTCAGGTGTTCTTCCAAAGAGTAACTCCCCAGCTCAAGCATATCTCCAGCAACGAGCCAGGTTTCCATCTGCAAGCTGGAAAATCTGGTAAGAAGATTGAGCATCTTCCGGTAAGATAACGGGTTAGCATTATAAGCATCGTTGAAAATGATGCCTTGGTTATAGCGGAACCAATTGCCCCTTCCTGTTGGCAGGGTTAGCTGGGCAATGCCCTCATATATAGTATCTTGAGGTACTCCCAACCTGGTAGCAATGTCGATAACTGGAGCAAGTAGAGAGATCAATTCAGGAAAAAGCAAAGGTGTTTGGTAGTTAGCGATTTTTTCGTCTCCCCACAGAAGCCGAAAACAGCTTTTCATGCTATCCAGCTTCAGCTCAATATGTGCAATTCGGAGCCTGCTTTCAGGGTTTTGACCGAAAGTTATCACTGGTATTTTGTGTTTTAAGGCTTCTTGCTTAATAATTGGCCACCAGGCATTATCGGTGTTCAGGTAAACAAGTTTGGTGTATTCACCCATGAGCTGTGCTTTTTCATGTGCCACTTCCTCTTCATTACGCAAGCCCTCAAGGTGCCCTCTTCCCAAGGCTGTAAAAATCACAATTTCAGGCTTGATAACTTGGGAAAGCTCTGCCATCTCGCCTTTTTGGCTGATGCCAGCTTCGAAAATCCAAAGGTCGCTTGCTTCTCGAAAATTGCACGCTGACCAGGAAACACCTATCAAGGTGTTGTAGCTTTTGGGAGTTATCTCTACATTTAAATTTTTACCCAAAATCTGATACAAAAAGTTTTTACAACTGGTCTTGCCAACGGTACCAGTTAGAGCTATTCTGGTCTTGGGATATTTGATGATTATTCGTTCAGCAAGCTTTTTCAATGCCTGAACGGTATCCTTTACCTTGAAAACGTAGACCTCTTTTTGCACTGTTGAAGAGAGATTCTTATGCACCACCAGTCCGCTGGCACCCTTATCCAGCGCTTCCTTTACGAAGTAGTGGCCATCACTTTTCTGGCCGGGAAGCGCAAAAAATAACTGATTCGCTCTGCATTCTCTACTGTCAATGGCTATCCCTTCAAAAAATCCATTAACACCTCTCTGGGCAGGTTCTACCTGAAAAGCCGTTGCAACTTCTTCAACACTAATCTTCATCTTCTCTCAAAAGCTCCTTGGCAACCTGGTAATCATTATGGGGGAAGCTACG
This sequence comes from Atrimonas thermophila, assembly GCF_045864955.1. GTDB lineage: Bacteria > Atribacterota > Atribacteria > Atribacterales > Thermatribacteraceae > Thermatribacter > Thermatribacter velox. The sequence continues at coordinate 868,747 of NZ_AP028803.1, forward strand.
ATTGGCAACTATTTGAAAGCGTTCGGGTCCCTTTCCAGCAAGAAAAACAACATCTCCTCTTTGTGCTTCTTTCAAGGCTTTACGTATAGCTTCTCTGCGATCTGGCACAACATAGTATTTTACTGCTTTTTGTCCAGCTATCTCTTTCACACCCTCCAGAGCATCCTGAATGGTTTGCATCGGGTCTTCATTGCGAGGATTGTCGGTGCTTATAACACAAACATCACTGTATTGAGCAACAACTTTACCCATCAGCGGTCTTTTGGCACGGTCTCGCTCTCCCCCACATCCAAAAACCGTTATCAGTTTGCCCTTTGCATGCTCACGAATTAAAGATAAAGCCTTCTGTAAGCCATGCCAGTTATGTGCGAAATCGACTATTATTTCTACACCTTTTTTATTTTCTACTCTTTCCCACCTTCCAGGTATCTTTCTGGTATTTTCGAGGCCTTCGCCAACCTTTTCAAGAGGTACACCAGCTGCAAGAGCTATCCCCGAAGCAGCCAGTGCGTTGTACACGTTGTGTTCTCCAGGAAAGTTGATGACGACTTTCATCCTACCCCATGGAGTGTGCATAATAAAGCTGGTCTGATAAAGCGAATATTCGATGCACTCAGCACTGATGTCCGCTTTTTCTTTCAAACCAAAGCCAAGACGAGCCACTCCCAGTGATTGGAGCATTTTTCGGCAATTCTCATCATCCGCGTTAAAAAGCGCCATGCGAGGATAGGGCTTATCAAAATTTTCTTCCAGCATTTGAAACAGTTTCCTTTTACTCTGGAAGTAATCCTCAAAATTGCGGTGAAACTCAAGATGCTCCGGAATAAGGTTGGTTATCACCGCGTAATCAAATGACACACCCTGCAGTCTTCCCAGGGCCAGACCGTGTGAAGAAACCTCAATTACAGCATTCCGAATGCCCATCTCTACCATGGTGTGAAGGTGGTCCTGGATGTTTATCGATTCTTCAGTGGTGTTTGCAGGCTCAAGTTCCAGGGGTCCAATAGCGTTCAAGCAAGTAGTGAGAAGACCCGAGGGAGTTCCCGATGCTTCCAGGATATTTCTTAGGAAGAAACAAGTGGTTGTCTTCCCATTGGTTCCAGTTACCCCAAAAACTCGCATTTTTTGAGCAGGTTTACCAAAAAAAGGACCAGCTATTGCGTTCAGCGCATCCCGAGCTCTTTCAACGAGCACCCAAGATACCCCTTCCTGCTTTGGCAAGGAAGAGCTTCTCTCCACTATCAAAATCCCTGCTCCCCGTTCCAGCGCCTCCTGAAGGTACTGATGTCCATCTACATTGTTGCCTGGAATAGCAAAAAAGGCGAAACGAGGCCTTACCTTTTTAGAGTTTATGGCAATACCCAGGATTTCCTCTTCAGGATCAACTATATTTTTTGCCTTGTAAGCAGGGAAGAGTTCCACAAAATCTTTCGCTTTCACATCGTCTTTACCTCCGCGTCTTCTGGCATGATGTTACTGTATACGGCTATATCCTGAACAATGTTTTTGAAAACAGGGGCCGCTGTATCTCCTCCATAATATTCACCTTGAGGTTCATCGAGCACTACAATAATACCAAAACTTGGCCGGGGAAGGGGAAAAAAGCCCACAAAAGAAGAGACAAATTTATTGCTGGCATAGCGACCATCAGGGTTAACCTTTTGCCCGGTGCCGGTTTTTCCTGCAATACGGAGACCCGGCAGCGAAGCCTTAACGCCGGTTCCTTGTTGTACCACCTTTTCCATCATACTCAACACTTTCTGCGCTGTTTGTTTGGAAATTACACGTTTATTCGCCAAGGTGCCACTCTCTGACGGTTTGGAAGGAGAATCGCTATCTTTGATGATTCGAGGGGGCACAAACACGCCCTGGTTGGCAATTACCGAAAGAGCCACCAGCATCTGAAGAGGAGTGGTCATAATTTCCTGGCCTATGGATATAGCTGCTGGAGAAAGACCAGACCATTGCTTTGGGGGACGCAAAATGCCGGTCTCTTCTCCAGGAAGATTTAGGGCTGTTTTCTGTCCCAGTCCTAATTCTTTCAAATAAGTGTAGATTTTTTCTGGATTTAAGCGCATCGCTATGGTTATGATGCCCGTATTACAGGAGTTGATAATGATGTCTTCCAGCTTTTCTTTACCGTGAGATTTAATGTCTCTAATCCGGTGTCCTCCGACCTTTATGGAGCCGTTACAATAAAACATTTCTTCAGAATCTACCACCCCTTCTTCGAGTGCCAAAGCCATTATGAGGGGTTTTACAATGGACCCCGGTTCGAAAAGCAAAGCAGTAGCTAAATTCTTCCAGTTTTCACGGGGATAGTCTGCAAAATAGTTATTATCATAGCCAGGGTAAGAACACATGGCTAATATTTCTCCCGTTTGGGGATTGTTGACGATAACTACTCCCCTTTTGGCATTGGTTCGAGCAATTGCTTCCTGTAACCTTTTCTCTGCAAAAAACTGAATGGTGCTGTCTATGGTGATTGTCAGATTTTTCCCGGGCATAGGTGGGATTTCCCTGGTGGTGGTCGGAATTTCCTGCCCCAGTGCATCTTTCTCACTAATGCGATATCCAGCTTTTCCAGACAACAGTTTGTTAAAAGCAAACTCCAGCCCCTCCAGACCCTGATGGTCAGTGCCTACGAACCCCAAAAGATTGCTTCCGTTGGGAGCCTGAGGGTAAAAACGAGCATATTCTCTTACCAGACCAATACCTTGCAATTTAATCCTGTCCAGTTGTTCGCAAATTGTAGCTGGAGCCTTTTTGACGATGAGCACTGAACTCAGTTCGGAATTCAGTTTCTGGTAAACTTCTGTGTAAGGAATTTTTAGTATCTGAGAGAGTGCCCTGGCTGTCTGCTCCGGGTCTTTTATTATCTTTGGATAGGCATAAAGGGATACGGTTTCAACATCTCGAGCAAGAACGTTTCCCTTACGGTCTACAATCTCACCGCGCGGAGCGGGTATTTCCTCTATCCTTAGACGCTGAGCCACCTTTTCCAAATAAAAATGATTATTGATTACTTGAAGAGAAAAAAGGCGGAAGCCAACCAGCAAAAAGAGCCCAGTAATAAATACGCTCAAAAGTAAAGACCGGTAGAAAAAGCTCCTTTTGTTCACTGCAGAAAGAATCAGTCTGTTATCTCAAAAGGATGTTGTTTCTCAGCTACACGCGCAGTCGCAGATTGAGGTATTCCGGGTAGACTCGCCAGAAAAACCCTTTTTGTGGGGGGTTGCATTCCCAGTTTTTCCTGAGCAATTTTCTGTATGCGCTCCAGAGAAGCCAAAAATTTGACTTCTTTCTCCAGTTGCTCAGCTTGTGCCTTCAAAGTAGTAATCTTTTGCTGACACGCTTCAAGCATAAGGGACTTCTCAAGCAATTTAGCCTGAAGATAAAGATAACCAATCGACAAAACACAGATTAGGACAACAGACGTTAAAATGTAAAGGTTGACCTTTGAACCTTCCATCTCCGTTTCCCCCTCTATATTTTTTGTGCTGCTCGGAGACGTGCGCTCCGAGAGCAGGGATTTTCTCTGCGTTCCTCAGGACCTGGCAAAAGAGGTTTTTTGGTAAGCACCGCCAGTTCTTTCGAGCTTTTAAAAAAGTTTTTGACCACCCTGTCTTCAATTGAATGATAGGCAATCACTACGATTGTGCCTCCCTTTTTGAGGAAGAACACACTCTTTTGAAGAGCCTGCTCAAGGTTTTCTATTTCCCGGTTAATAAAAATTCGTAAAGCCATAAACGTGCGAGTTGCTGGATGGATACGATGTCTGCCAGGAGGGTATGTCTTACTAATCAGTTCCGCTAATTCCCCAGTTGTTTGTATAGGTCTTTTCTGGCGCCTTCGGACTATAGCTCGGGCAATGCGCCTGGCAAAGCGTTCTTCCCCAAAGACGGAAATGATGTGTTGTAGTTCTTTCTCGGAGGCTTTGTTTAACAGCTGATAAGCGGTTTCTCCCGGAGAAGAAGCATTCATTCGCATATCCAAAGGGCCGTTTAGCTGAAAACTGAAGCCTCGCTCGGGTGTTTTAAGTTGATGAAGAGATACACCCAAATCAAAGAGAATGCCCGAAATGTCAGTAATCCCAAGACTTTTCAGGATCTGGTCCACTTGGGAAAAATTACCTTTAACCAGAGTTACTCTTTCTGTAAAAGGAGCCAACCGTTTGCGAGCAAATTCTATTGCTTCTGGGTCCTGGTCTATGCCAATGACACGAACTGCTGGAGAAGAACGCTTTAGAATTTCCAGGGTATGTCCGCCTCCCCCCAATGTTGCGTCAACAAATATTCCCTCCTCTTCAGAGAGCGGTAGGAAACTACAAACTTCCTGAACCATTACCGGTTTGTGAAAAATTTCTTCCATGGAATTTCTCACAGGTTGGTTTCAAACATTATCTTTTCCGCAATATCTCCAAATTTTTCCTCAACTTCTTTCATGTGTTCTCTCCAGTTCTGTTCCGACCAAATCTCGATTACCTTTCCGGCACCAGCAATAACTGCTTTTTTGTCGATTGAAGCATATTCTCTGAGGTGTCGGGGAAGCAGGATTCTACCCTGAGAGTCAATTGATTCTTGAGAAGCGTTAGCGAAAAAAAAGCGGGTAAATTCTCGAGCATCTTTTTTGGTGAAAGAAAGGTTTGCCACTTTTTGACACAAATTCTGCCAGGATTCTTCGGGGTAAACAAGAATGCATCTTTCCACTCCTTTAGTTAGATATGCTTTATCGCTCAAATCCTTACGAAAGGTGCTGGGAATGGTTATTCTCCCTTTGGCGTCTACGGAATACTCGAACTGACCAAGGAACATTATTCCCCACTTTCCCCCACAAAAAGACATAACACTCCACAAAAAGGATAGAACATGAGGGTGAAAAGAGAAACAGAACAAAAGTTTGAGTACTCAAGAAAGCCAGAAAAGAATTAGCTCTGATGTGGAAAGAATTTCCTGGTGGTCAGGGTCTGGAGCAATGACGTCCAGTCTCTTTTTTGAATTTCAAGTAGTGTGAAGGTACGACCAATTTCGGAAAGAGAATGGGCGTCAGAAAATGAAACCAGAACGTACTCTCCGAGATTAATATTTCCTCGAAGGGTTTCTGCTTTCTGCCAGGAAGAGATTTCTACTGTTTCAATACCCCACTCCCGTGGTATGAAACCCAGGTTGGCAAGCACGCTGTAAGAAGCTCGGTCAATGTGAGAGGGAACAACAAATCCCTGGTATTTGCGAGCCAAAGTAATGAGTTCTTCTGCCGACAATTGCGTTGGATACGTCAACAGGTATTCTTTTTTCGCTTTGATTGCACCTTCTTCATCGATAACCCACTCCTCGCCCCATATTTCTTCATTGATGGGAATCCGCGAAAGATTAGCGTCAACTTCTCGGTTGAAGAGAGTGAGCAACTCTAAAGTAGGAAAAAAACACAAAAGGTGTATTTCTTCTTTGCTTTCCACTTCAATCCCTGGTACTACCCATAAACCAAAACGCTGTCCTAATTCCATGGTGAGTCCAACATTTTCGCACGCATTATGGTCAGTTACTGCAATAACATCCAGTTTCTTTTGCAGGGCTTCAAAAACTATGCGGTGGGGTAACATTTCTCTCTGTGCACAAGGTGAAAGCACAGAGTGAATGTGAAGGTCAGCACGCAACAAGGTTTCAGACATTGCGTCTCAAGCCTGGTAAACCAAGCCGAGAAAGGACAGCAACCGCTTGATAGGTGGTAAGAGGGGTTTTGAGAATGGTAATACCTTCTTTTTCAGCACGCTGCGAAGTTTGTTCATCAACATCCTGGAAGTTGGTTACTACGATACAGGGGATACCAACCAGCTTTGCTACTGCAACAACGTTAGGGTGGGATTGAATGGTCACCCAAACAGAGTTTTCTTTCGCATTTGCTATAACATCACTTAACAGGTCTCCTGCATAACCTCCAGAAACTTCCTGTTGTTCCGGGTCGCCTTTTGCAATAACTTGAGCCTGGAGAGGTTCAATAATCTCGATTATTTTCATGTCAATCCTCCTCCTTCTTCCCAGCCATGGTTTGAGGAACTCTGCTCGCCAATTCTTGAATCTCCCTGGCTTTCTCAAGCAGTTGTTCTCTTAGCAGAAAAGGGCAGTCGGTTTCCAGGGCTTTGCCAAGCACTATATCTTCAGCAAGGGCTCTGCAGGTCGGTGAACCGCACGCTCCACAATCAAGCCCTGGCAGTTTTTCAGTTAGCTTCTCTATTGTTTGATACTTTTGCATGGCTTTTCTGAAATCTTTGTCAAGTTTTAATACTTCCTTGGCCCGATATGGGGTACTTCTCAGCAGTATCCCTTTCTGTTGCCACTCCAAAAGTAAATCTTTTTCTATGGGCTTGTAGTTACTGTATTTTTTAATCAGGTGGTTTACGCTAACTTTGGCGATAAAGGGGTTACGGACTGCCAGAACCCCGCCAATGCACCCTCCAACACAGGCTTGGGCTTCGCAATAAACCACTTTCGAGAGCTCTCCCATTTCTATCTTTTCCAGAACTGAGATAACGTTATGAATTCCATCCACCGCCATAAACTCCCCCTCCCCCAGGGATTCCTGTTCACCACCTGAGCGCGCCCATCCTATACCCTTCCAGCTTGCCATCTGAAAAGAAGCAGCAGGCTTTGCCTGGTCAAGCCTATTGACGAGTTGAGAATAAACCTCCGAAATGGATATGGCACCATCAATTCTTGAAAGGTCCTCTTTACTTTGCCTTACCTCGGTAACCTTGGCAGGACAGGGAGTGATAAAAAAAACACCTACTTCTTCAGACTTAAAGCCCTGCTTGAGCGCTTCCAGGCGAGCAATTTTTGCTGCTACTCCCAGAGGCGAGTCCATCGGCAAAAGGTTTTCAATGAGCGAAGGAAACTTCACTTCGATAAGCCTTACCACAGCGGGACAAGCCGAGGAAATGACTGGTTTTGGAACCTCTTTTCTGGACAAGTATTCAGCCGTGGCTTCAGCAAGTATTTCAGCTCCTCTGGCAACTTCAAACACACTTGAAAAACCCAGTGTTAGTAGTCCACCAAGTATTTTCTCCAAAGGGGTATCCACTCTGAACTGGGCATAAAAAGAGGGAGCCGGAAGTGCTACCGAGTACTTAAACTTTCGAATGCTTTCCAATGGGTCACTTTGAGCATATTTTGCATGGTTGGGACAAGTCCTGATACACTCGCCACAATCTATGCAACGTTCTTCATCAATGCGCGCCTTCCCTCCCCTCACTCTTATTGCTTCAGTGGGACAGCGCCTGATACAATGAGTACAACCTTTACATTTTTCTTCATCCAGGCGTACTGAATGAAAAAAGGTAGCAAGTTCCATAAGCCCACCTAAGCCTTGTTTTTAAGAAAAAAGTCCATAATCACCTTAGTTCCTTTTCCAACTTGGGTTTCGATGTTGAGCTGGTCTGAGCATTTCTTCATATTGGATAGTCCGTATCCTGCTCCAAAACCCATTTCCCTTATGTGGGGTGGAGCTGTCGAATAACCTTCCTGGAAGGCTAACTCCAAGTCTGGTATACCAGGTCCTTCGTCGTCCACCACAATATGTACTCGGTCGGGATATATATCTACGGAGAAAACACCTCGATAGGCATGGATTACAACATTCATTTCTGCTTCATAGGCAGCAATAACCACTCTTCTTGTAAAGTTAGGTGGAAAACCGGTTTGCTGAAGGATTTTTTTTATTTCACTGGAAATATCCCCTGCACTCTGAAAATCTCCACCGTTTATGTTACGCTGCAAGGAAATAAGTGGTTCATTGTTTGTCTGTTTCATCGGGCGTACTGCAGGCAGTAGAGTTTAGTTCACTACAGCCTTTAAGGCCTTTCATGTAAAGTCTTCCACAAGCTTCATACATAGGTAGTTTGGTAGCCAAAAGAGGTATTTTCTTGATGTTGGCAAGCTCTATAGTCGCAGAGTCAGGCTTTTTACCGCGTACAAATATTATCCCCACCAAATCGCTCATTTCTGCAGTGCGAATCACCTGGGCATTGGTTAAACCAGTAAGCAACACTGACCTCTCTTTTGTAAAAGCCAACACATCACTAAGCAAATCACTACCACACGCTGATACAGGTTCCTGATCCAGAAACTCTTCCCCTGCAAGGACTTCAGCATCAAGAATTTCCTTGATTTCTCTTAAAGTCATGACCAACCTCTCCTTATTTACCGGCAAATGCTTCTATGCCCTGACTGGCAAGTTTGCTCACTGTTTGTTTGGCCTCTTCGAAAGTGGTAAAGCCGTATATTCTCACTTTGTAAACATTGTTGTCTTTTTCTATAGAAGCTGTAAAGCCAAGTTCCTTTAGCAAAGAGCGCATCCTTTCTGCATTGGCAATTTGGGAAAAGGCTCCAGCCTGAACGTAATAACCTTCTTTCTGCGACACCGAGCTCGCCTGGTCCGACCGGGTTTCTGAAGCGGGGCTTTTCGAAACGGGAGGTGCTGAGGTAGGTTTGGGCGTGCTTTGATTTTCTATCTGAGAAACCGTTATTGAGTCCGACTCCTTTTGAACTGTTTGCAATGGGGATGGTGGAGGTGTCTCAGGCGGAGGCAACACTTCGGGACTTTTCTGAACATTCAGAGCTTTCTGTCCAGTGCTTCCAGAAACTAATCGGCTGGCAGGACCAGTGTCTGCCCTTTCTTTTACCCAGCTTCCTGTTATCATGGAAGTATAGGCTTCAAGGTCTCCACGCGCTGCGAAAAAAGCAAAGACCACTATTACCAGGCCACCTGCCAGAATAACAATAGTTTCAACAGGGTCTTTTTTCCTGAAAGGAGAAATCATCATTTTGCTATAGCCTCTTTCAGGCGAACAAGCTTGGCTTTCTCTGCATTCAGCTCAGAAAATCTCCGCTTTTCTCTTTGCACGGTTTCTTCCGGAGCCCGATTCAGGAAATCTGGATTGTTGATTCTTCTGGAAACTCTTTCCAGCTCTTCATCAACTTCTTGAATTTTTTTCTCAAGACGCTGCAATTCCTGACCAATATCAATGGCCCCTTCAACATTAAGGTAAATTTCTGCTCCCTTAGTACTGGATATTGCAAAGCCTTCTGGTCTTTCCAAGCCAACACCTATTTCTTTAACAGTGCACCTGGCCAGCGTTTCAATGTAGTTCTTATAGGTGTTAAGTTCCTCTACGGGAGAGCTGGCATCGGTAAGGTTGATAATCACTTCGCTTTGGTGCGTAAGCGGTATGCGTAACTCAGACTTAAGAAAGCGTATTTCACGAATAATTGCTTGAAAGATACCAATCAACTCGTCTACCTCGAAGTCAATCTTCTCGGGCGAGCTTTCGGGCCAGGGAGCTATCATGATACTCTCAGCTTCGCTGAGGGGAAGATTTTGCCATATCTCCTCAGTTATGTAGGGTGCAATGGGGTGAAGTAATTTAAGTATTTGGGAGAGAATTTGAACCAGCAATTGCTGGGCTTTTCTCCTTTCCTGGGGTTTTCCTTCATAGAGATCTTTTTTGCACCACTCTATGTACCAGTCGCAGAATTCTCCCCAGACAAATTCATATATCAGGTTTGTGTATTCTCCAAAGTTAAATCTCTCGAGCTCACTGGTTGCCTGTTCTATAGTCTGCTGGAGGCGGGAAAGAATCCAGCGGTCTTTGAGGTCAAGGAGGGAAACAGGAACTGGTTCTTCAACATCTGAGGGCCTTAACTCTTCAGTGTTCATCAAAACGAATCGGGAAGCGTTCCAGAGCTTATTCATGAAGTTCCTTGATGCCTCAATTCTTTCCATAGAAAGATTGATATCTCTTCCCTGAATGGTCAACCAGGCGAGAGCAAAGCGCAAAGAATCAACACCATATTTTTGGGTAATTTCCAGGGGATCTATAGCATTGCCTGCGGATTTACTCATTTTCCTTCCCTGGGCATCTCTCACTAAAGGCGTTATGTAAACTTTGCGGAAGGGCACTTCACCGGTGAACTTGAGACCCATCATAATCATTCGGGCTACCCAGAAGAATATGATGTCGAAACCAGTTACCAGTACCGAGGTAGGATAGAAAATCTCCAGTTCTTTAGTTTTTTGGGGCCAACCCAGAGTCGAAAAAGGCCAGAGCGCAGAGCTAAACCAGGTATCGAGCACATCTTCTTCCTGGTGTACTTTCCCTCCACATTTTGGACAGCGTTCAGGCTGATTTCGATGTGCAAACACAAAATTGCACTCTTCACAGGTGAAAATCGGAATCTGGTGTCCCCACCAGATTTGCCTGGAAATACACCAGTCCTTTATGTTATACATCCACTCGAAATAGACTTTTTCCCAGTTTTCAGGTATAAACTCTATTTGCTTTTCAGCGACCGCTTTAATGGCTGGTGTAGCCAGTTCTTTCATTTTGACAAACCACTGCTTTGAAATTAGCGGCTCCACTACTGTGGTACAGCGATAACATCTGCCTACTGCGTGGGTATGGTCTTCCACTCTTTCAAGGTATCCCAACTGGGAAAGTCTGGCCACTATTTTTTCACGACATTCTTCGCGAGATAGTCCAGCAAATTCGCCAGCTTCTCCAGTCATTCTGGCTTTCTGGTCAATCACCTTGACCAAGGGCAAGTTATGCCTTTTGCCCAGTTCGAAATCGTTGAAGTCATGCGCCGGTGTCACCTTGAGCACACCAGTGCCGAATTTGGGATCCACGTAAGCATCGGCAATTATCGGGAGCTCTCGACCCACCAGAGGAAGAATAACCACTTTCCCTATCAAAGCCTTATAGCGCTCATCCTCAGGGTTGACGGCTACGGCCACATCACCCAGCATGGTTTCCGGGCGAGTGGTGGCAATGGTGAGAAACTTTTCAGGATCGTCTTTAAAATAATACCGTATGTAATAGAGTTTCCCCTTCTGCTCCTTAAAATCGACCTCTATATCGGCAAGCGCAGTTTCGCAGCGCGGGCACCAGTTGACAATATATTCGCCCTGGTAAATAAACCCTTCCTCAAAAAGACGGACAAAAACTTCCTTAACTGCCCTGGAGAGTCCTTCATCCATAGTGAACCTTTCTCTGGTCCAATCGCAGGAAGCTCCCATACGTTTTAATTGGTTCCTGATTCTTTTATGATAAACTTCCTTCCACTGCCATACTCTTTCCAGAAATTTTTCTCTTCCCAGGTCGTGCCGGCTCAACCCTTCTTTGGCAAGTTCCCGCTCCACCACGTTCTGGGTAGCGATACCCGCATGGTCAGTGCCCGGAACCCAAAGCACATTAAATCCTCGCATTCTTTTGAAGCGCGCCAGGATGTCCTGAAGGGTAAGGTTCAATGCATGCCCCATATGAAGGAAGCCGGTCACATTAGGGGGAGGTATAACTATGGAAAAAGGCGGCTTGGAGCTTTCTAAATCGGGGGTAAAAAAGCCGCTTTTTTCCCAAAAACTGTAAAGCTTTCCTTCTATTTCCGAAGGATCGAAGGCTCGGGGAATGGCTTTGCTCTTTTCGACGCTCATGTCACTCTCCTCTTCTCAAGCAGATTCTTTTTCTTCAGCAGTCTTATCTTCCAGGAGGGAGAGAAAGAGTTCTCTTTTTCTTTCAGCGTCAAGTATAAACTGATCGTCTATTACTACCGACTTTACATCTTTGCGAGAGGGTAATTCAAACATCAAGTCGGTCATTATCCTTTCTATAATGGCTCTCAGACCTCTTGCTCCAGTGCCTTCTTTCAAAGCCTTCTTAGCGATTAGCTTTAGCGCACCTTCAGTAAAGGTTAGGGTTACGCCCTCTAATTCAAAGAGCTTCTGGAACTGCTTTATCAAACTGTTTCTGGGCTCAGTAAGTATCCTGACCAGGTCTTCTTCTTGGAGAGGATCCAGCGCACAGACTACGGGTATTCTCCCTACAAACTCTGGTATCATGCCAAACTTGATCAGGTCTTCAGGTTGAACCCGATGTAAAATATTTGTTTTCTCCACGTCAGGAGAAAGCAATTCTTTGTTGCCAAATCCTATGCGACGGTCCTTCAATCTTGCCTCAACGATTTTCTCCAGTCCCACAAAGGCACCACCACAAATAAAAAGAATGTTTTCAGTATTGATTTGAATGAACTCCTGATGGGGGTGTTTTCTTCCTCCCTGTGGCGGTACGTTAGCTATAGTGCCTTCCAGGATTTTAAGCAATGCCTGCTGTACACCCTCACCAGAAACATCCCTGGTGATAGAAGGGCTATCGCTTTTGCGGGCGATTTTGTCGATTTCGTCGATGTATACTATGCCCTTCTCGGCACGTTTTATGTCAAAATTGGCGTTTTGAATGAGGCGCAGTAAAATATTTTCCACATCTTCGCCTACGTACCCTGCCTCAGTCAGGGTGGTGGCATCTGCTATCGCAAATGGAACATTTAGAAATTTCGCCAAAGTTTTGGCAAGCAGGGTTTTACCACATCCTGTGGGTCCGATCAGCAAGACGTTACTTTTTTCTATTTCTACGTTTTCTTCCTCCGTACGATAAAAAATCCTTTTATAATGATTATATACAGCTACAGAGAGCGTTATTTTCGCTCTTTCCTGTCCAACAACGTAGCGATCGAGATACTCTTTGATTTCCTTAGGTGTTGGAATGCGGTCCGGGGTCCACTCTTTTCTGGTTTTATGAGAATCTTCCTTAATTATTTCATTGCAAAGCTCGATGCATTCATTACAAATATATACTCCTGGACCTGCAATGAGCTTTTTAACTTCACTCTGGGTTTTGCCGCAGAAAGAACAACGAAGTTTTCCTCTATCTTCATCAAATCTGGTCATTTTTCTCCTTTTTTCCTCCCAGTATTTTATCAGGGTAAAGCACCCGGTCTATGATGCCATATTCTTTTGCCTCTTCAGAAGACATGAAAAAGTCTCGCTCCGTATCCCTGCGGATTTTTTCAACCGGTTGTCCAGTGTGAAAAGCCAAAAGCTCGTTCAGGCGGTCTCTTATTTTTACCATTTCCCGGGCGTGGATTTCAATATCCGTCACCTGACCTTGAGCCCCTCCCAAAGGCTGGTGAATCATTATCCGGGAATTGGGTAGAGCCATTCTTTTCCCTTTGGCCCCAGCAGCTAAAATAACCGCCGCTCCACTTGCTGCCTGCCCAATGCATATGGTGGCCACATCGGGCTTGATATACTGTATGGTGTCGTAAATAGCCAGCGTGGCCGACACCAGACCTCCGGGGCTATTAATATAAAGATTTATATCTTTCTCACGGTTCATGGCTTCCAGAAAAAGTAATTGAGCAATTACCAGGTTAGCCACTGTATCATTTATTTCGGTGCCCAGGAAAATAATTCTGTCCTGCAAGAGCCTTGAGTAAATGTCATAGGCTCTCTCTCCGCGGGGGGTTTGTTCAACCACAATAGGCACCAGATAGTTTAAGCGAGGTTCTTTCTTCACACTACCATCTCCTCTTCAGGATCTGCCAGAGCTTTCCACTGATCAAGATTTATCGGTTCTTCAATTTCCCTTATCTTTATCCTTTGTTTAAGGTGTTCAAACATTTTTTCAAATTTTATATTATTTTCGATATTTTTTATTCTATCATTTCGTTCCAAGATGTTTCTAACCTCTTGAGGTTCTTTACCAGCAGTTCTGGCAAGATCGTTAATTTTTTCTTGGATTTCTTCTTCTTCAGCCTTGATTTCGTTTTGCTCAATATATTGCTGGATAACAAACATTTTTCGCAGTTCCCACTGGGCTACTTTCCGCATACTCTCTTCAAAAGAAGCAAAATCGCTATTGGTAAGTTCCAGATACTTTTCCAGAGTAAGATTATCCCGTTCCAGTCTTTTGCGGAAAGCTTCTATCTGTTGGCGGGTCTCAAACTGAATAAGTGGTTCAGGAAGAAAGAGCTCAGAGTTTTTAACTAACTCTACAATTATTTCTCTCTTCATTCTCTCTTCGATAAGGTCTTGAGCTAACTTTTCCAGAGATTCCCGTATTTTCGCTTTGAGGGCTTCCACACTTTCAAATTCTCCTATTTCTTTCAAGAAAGTATTGTCTATCTCCGGAATTTTTTTCTGGAGAATACCCGTAATTTCCAGATCTACTTCAACCGTATCTCCGTCTTCTTTCTCAAGAGTAACTGTTTTTTGCTCACCCTTTTTTGTTCCCAACACTTCCTGTGCCAGGCCTTCGTTTTCTCCTGCCAGCACCGAATAAGACTGTTCACCAACCTTAAAAGTTACCAGGTCGCCTGCCTGAACAGGTTCGTCTTTTTCTACCCATTTGCCTCGGGATTCCCTGAGGCGTTGCAATTCCCTTTCGATATCCTGCTCCCTTATCTCTATTTTATACTTCTTCACTTCAATATTTTCGGGATCCGGAAGGGTAACTTGAGGTCTTTCGATAAGGGTAAATCGAAAAACAGCAGGCTGGTCCTCTTCTATCTCTACTATTTCTACCTCGGGCTCTCCGATGAATTCCACCGGTTCTCTCTTCAGCGCCTCTTGCAAAGCCCAGGGAACAAGCTTCTGAGCAAGGTAATCCAGTACTGCTTCTTTGCCTACCCTGCTTCTTAGAATAGAACGGGGTGCTCTCCCCTTTCTAAAGCCAGGAACACTTATTTTCCGGTTCAGTTCAGCATATACAGCGTTCAATTCCTCACTTACCTTTTCAGTGGTCACTTTCACTTCTAACTCTATTAGGTGCTTCTCTTTTTCCTGTTTTTTGACTTCTAACATTTTGTCACCTTCCTCTATGTTTTGCCTTAGACACGGAATTGTGCTACGGGCAAAGCCGCTCAATCTCTAAGAGATTGCCTGTGGTATTATAGTTTGCCTGACCCATTTCGTCAACAAGAGCCAATCATTACAGTGGAAAACGTCTATTAAAACCAGAAATGTCTGTTTTCATTTCCTGCTGTTCAGGATTGCATCATGCAACTTACCCACTTCGTCTCGATGCTCAAAGAGGGCACAGGCGTAGGTATTTCTTCGCATCAGGTGAGGCTGGTTGCGAATTGCCCTGAGGAAAGCGGACTCAAAGGCTAAGCGCAAACCTCCCTCCCTTATGTTTTCACAGGAGTAGGGAGCAAATGGGCAGGGCTCTACTTCACCGTGAGCGTTGATGTGCAAAAATGCTTTGCCAGAAGCCGAACACATATTGTGCTTTCCGTATTCATCATGGGGAAACTGAATAATCACCAGTGCCTTCTTCCTCCTCAACTCGAGGACTTTCGTTCTTAACTTTTCCCTCTCCTGGTTGTTGAGTATCCAGTTGCTAACCGGTTTCTCTCCAGAGGGGATGTATTCGGTAAAAAAACCTACTTTGCACCCTAAATTGAGCATTTCTTCGGTGAACCGATCTGAAGAAAGGGCTTCTAAATTGGCCGTATTCGCTGTAGCCGCAAAACCGTAAAGCAAGTCTTCGGCTTTTAAATACTTCATGCTTTGCAAGGCCTTTCTGTATGCTCCTTTTCCTCTTCTGGCATCGGTCTCCTCTTCAAAGCCTTCAACGCTTACCAGGATGATTATGTTCCTACTCTGAGCTATTCTTCTTGCAAAAGCGGGAGTGAGAAAAACACCATTCGTTACCACCACAAAAAGCAATTTCCGATGTTTTTCCATCGTCAGAAGCAGGTCTTCTCTCAAGAAGGGTTCTCCTCCAGTCACCACCACTGATGCCACCCCAAAGCTTTCCGCTTCCTCCAGCAGACCATTGAGCTCTGCTGAAGAAAGCTCGTCCTGGATGGGGCTTTTTAGCGCATAACAACCCTGGCAGTTGTAATTGCACCGCAGGGTTGGACTGATACCCAGAACAAGCGGTATGTTCCCGTTCAAGCGCCTGGCTTTCACGCCCCGTATCAGTAGAGCACGGAGAAATATGCCAAAAATCTTTACCAGAAAAAGGAGTCTCCGGGGTTTTTTGACACTCCACGCAAAGATTACAAGCATTATCAAGGACCCAATGCGTGGTTCTCTCTTGGTGGAAAAAATGTGGAATTGCATTTTTACCTCTCCTTACCTGTATAGATTCGAATGGGACCCGATTATTACGCTCACTTTTGACGGTACCTGTATAACCCTGGGGCTTTCGATGGAGAGAAGTTCAAGGGTTGGAGAGCGCTGGTGCGAGAGGCGGGAGTTGAACCCGCACGGGTTTAGCCCACTGGATCCTAAGTCCAGCGCGTCTGCCATTTCCGCCACTCTCGCCCAGAGACAAGTTATATTTTAGTCATCAAATTTCTTTTTGCAATTGTTCACAAGATGTTTTTCTGGATAAGTAGTTCGGCTATCTGTATAGCGTTGAGTGCTGCTCCTTTGCGTAGTTGATCACCAACTACCCAGAAAGTAAGTGCTGAAGGATGAGATATGTCTTCTCGAATCCTTCCCACAAAACACTCATCTTTGCCAGCTACAAGCCAGGGCATGGGATATTTGTTTTGAGTAGGATCGTCTTCAACTACTACTCCCGGAGCCTGGGTAAACAGTTCTATTGCTTTTTCGCGGGTTATCTTTTTTTCAGTTTCTACAGTTAAGGCTACTGAATGCGCTCTAAATACCGGTACTCTAACGCAGGTTGCCGTGACCTTGATGGAGTTATCATCCATGATTTTTTGAGTCTCCCAGACCATCTTCATTTCTTCTTTAGTGTAAAAATTGTCCATAAACACGTCTATGTGGGGAATAAGGTTGAAAGCTATTTGATGCGGAAAAACCTTTACCTCCAGTGGTCTTCCCTCAACATAGCTTTGTACCTGCTCTTTCAACTCCTGCATAGCCATAGCTCCCGCACCAGAAGTAGCTTGATAACTTGCTGCAACTACTCTCTTTATCTTCCCAAAATCGTGCAGAGGCTTAAGAGGCACTATCGAAATTATGGTGGTACAATTGGGATTGGCAATGATGTTTTTATTTTTGTAATCGCTTATCTTGTGAGGGTTCACCTCAGGAACAACGAGGGGCACTTCTGGGTCCTGGCGAAATGCCGAAGAATTATCAATAACTATGCATCCTTGAGAAGCAGCAAGCGGCGCAAAAGTCCTGCTGGTCTTTGCACCTGCGCTGAAGAGAGCCAGGTCAACCCCTTTAAAATCAAATTCGGAAAGCACCTGTACGGCCAGTTTTTCACCATGAAAAGTGACCTCTTTTCCCCGGGAGCGCTCTGAGGCAAGAGGAATGAGTTCACGCACTGGAAAAGCACGCTCCTCAAGGATTTTGAGCATTTCCTGGCCAACCGCCCCAGTTACTCCAGCTATGGCTACTTTGAGTTTACTCATTAGTCTCCACCTCTATCTTTTCTTCTTCTATGAATTCCCTGTGCAGGGCCCGTACCGATTCTTCCATTTTTTCTCGAGGTATAAGACAGGATATTCTCAAATTAGAGGTACTTATCATGTCTATATTGACATTGTTCTCAGCCAGAATTTTGAACATACGATATGCAATCTGGGGGTTTGAAGCAATGCCGGCACCCACGATTGATATCCTGCTTTTTTCGTAGTCCAGAATGATGTTCTGGAAGTTTATTTTGCCACGCAATTCTTCGATGGCTTTTTTGACCTTACTCTCGTCTTCTTTCAGCACCACAAAAGCCACGTCTTTTACGGTTTCTCTACCCTCACTCTGGATAATCATGTCTATGGACACCGAAAGATTGGCAAGTGCTTCAAAGATCTGGGCAGCAATACCGGGTCTATTGGGAACACCCTGCAAAACTACTTTTATCACGTCACCACTGTGCGTTACCGCTCTCACCTGGGCATTTTCCATATTCCCCACCTCTTCAATCCAGGTTCCTTCCTGATCATCAAAGGTGCAACGCACGTGGACTTTAACCCGATAAGCATGGGCAAAATCCACTGCTCGCAACTGCATAACTTTGGCTCCAAGATTGGCCATTTCTGACATCTCGTCGTAGGAAATACGATCTATTTTTTTTGCTTGAGGCACTATCCTGGGATCGGCTGTAAAAACGCCATTGACATCGGTAAAAATTTCACAGAAATCCGCTTTCAAAGCATAAGCCAGGGCACAGGCGGTAGTGTCACTACCTCCCCTCCCCAGGGTGGTGATATCATCCTGAAGGTTTTTACCCTGAAATCCGGCGACAATGACCACCTTATTTTGCTCTAAACCCTCCAGAATCCGGTGGACATCAATATGAATGATTTTGGCCTTGGTGTGGAGATCGGTAGTAATAATCCCTGCCTGTCCACCAGTCAAGGAAAGAGAAGGAATACCCAGCGCATCAAGAGCTATGGCGAGTAGGGCTATGGAGACCTGTTCCCCCGTCGAAAGCAGCATGTCCAGTTCCCTTTCTGGTGGGGATGGATGCAGGGTAAACGCTTTGTGCAGAAGTTCATCGGTGGTTTTGCCCATTGCTGATACAACAACCACCAATTGGTGACCCTGCTCAAAGTATTTTTTTATTTTTTCAGCCACAAACTGCATCTTTTGAAGGGTGGCCACTGAGGAACCACCATACTTTTGGACAATCAAGCTCATCTATGTTTCACCTGCGCTCCATGGTCTGTCCAGCTCATGGCAACCAGCTTTATTTCTCCAACTCCATTATCCTGAAATATTTTTATTATACTCTTTCTCTCCTTTTCAGTAAGAGATCGACGTAAAAAAAGCACGAGGGTGGGTCCGGAACCGCTTATGGCAACATTGCCAAGTCCATTTTTAGTAACGTAGGCTTTGACTTCTTCAAAACCTTTGATGTATTTACCCCGATAAGGTTCGTGGATGAAATCCTGAAGTGACTTTAAAAACCCCTCCGGGTCTTTTTCATAAACACTTGCTACCAGAAAAGCAAGCCGACTTGAGTTGAAGACCACGTCCTGACGAGAGTATTTTTCTGGAAGAACTCGGCGCATTTCTCTGGTAGAAAGTTGATAGTCGGGAATGCAAGCGACAATCTCAAGGTCTAAAAAAGAGCACCTTTTAAACTGCAGTTCATCGTCAAAAGTTGATGCTATAGTAAACCCTCCCAGAAATGCGGGAAGAACATTATCAGGATGTCCTTCGATTTTCCAGGCTAAATTCAGAAGCTGGCGCTGGCCAAGCGGATTTCCTGCCAGTTCATTGGCTGCAAGAAGGGCTGCTGTTATGCAAGCAGCACTACTCCCCAGGCCACGAGAAATGGGAATTTCATTCTGGGTGACTATTTCCAGCCCCCAATTGGGATGGAACCCTATTTCTGACCACAGATACTGCATACTTTTCACAAATAGATTCTCTTCGTTTTGGGGTAGAGAATCCGCGCCTTCTCCGCAAACTGTAATCCTGATTCCCGGTACATCGCTTTTCCGGATGCTGGCCTTGAAAAAAAGGTTAAGCGCCAATCCCAACACGTCAAAGCCACAAGCCAGATTGGCAGTAGTTGCAGGAGCAACGACTTCCAGCATTATTTCTCACCTTCCAGATTAAGCAAGGCTACAATTTCTTCCAGGGAAGGTTTGACTCTCTCTATTCGGTCATTGCACTGTTTTATAGCAATGTCCGGGTCTTTGAGGCCATGGCCGGTTAAAACACAAACTACAGTCTCATGACCCCTGAAGAAGCCCTCTCTCTGCTTTTTAAGAACACCAGCCAAAGATGCAGCTGAAGCTGGCTCCACAAAAATGCCTTCTTCTTCGGCAAGCAGACGTTGAGCACTCAAGATTTCCTCATCACTCACTGCCTCAATGAGTCCTCCCGATTCATCACGAGCCGCAATTGCTCCTTTCCAACTTGCTGGATTACCAATTCTTATTGCTGTGGCCACAGTTTGAGGATTCTCAACCGGCTTACCAAGGACCAGGGGACAGGCCCCTTGAGCTTGAAACCCAAGCATTTTGGGCAATTTACGAGTTTTGCCTCGACTTATCAATTCTTTAAACCCTTTCCAGTAAGCAGTGATGTTACCAGCATTGCCAACCGGTAAAGCCAGGTAATCCGGTATATCTCCAAGCCACTCTTCTATCTCAAAAGAGGCAGTTTTCTGACCCTCTATGCGATGGGGATTAATGGAGTTTACCAGAGCTACGGGATATCTGGATGTTATCTCTCTCACTATCGATAAAGCCTGATCAAAATTGCCCTCAAGTGCCAAAACCCTTGCACCATGCATAAGGGCCTGAGAAAGCTTGCCGAGAGCTATTTTCCCTTCTGGAACCAGCACCACACATTGCATGCCCGCCCTCTTCGCATACGCTGCAGCAGAAGCTGAGGTATTCCCAGTGGAAGCACACATAACAATGTTCTGCCCTGCTTCTTTCGCTTTGGCAACAGCCACCACCATCCCACGGTCTTTAAAGGAACCTGTAGGGTTCATGCCCTCAAACTTGAAATACAGGGAACCCACTCCACACCTTTTGGCAAGATGATAGGAACGAATTAAAGGGGTGTTTCCTTCTTGAAGGGTAATTTGGGGTGTTTTGTCGGTTATTGGCAAATATTCACCAAAATACTCCAGGATTCCAGGCCAGCGCATTCTTGAACCTCCTTACCCATGGATAAAGGCAATGATACCATAAAAGTGGGGGAAAATGAACCGTGACCTGGTCAAGCGAAACCCGTCAGCAGGTTTCACATTCTTTCTCAGAAAGCAAACCCGGATAAATTGCCTGACGACTACGACTTCCCTGTCTAAAAACAGTTATGCCCTTGCAATGAGTCTCGTGAGCCAGGAAGAAGACCTTTTTAACCTCTTCAAGCGAAGCGTTCTGAGGTAGGTTTATGGTTTTAGACACCGCGTTATCAACATACTTTTGAAACGCAGCCTGGACTTTCACCTGGAATTCAGGTGGTATTTCCAGGGCAGTACGGAAAAGGTCTTTAACCTTTTGAGGGATTTGCTCGATGCCCTGAAGCGTGCCCTGAGCAAGTATTCTTTCCCAATCCTTTTGAGAAAGTTTGAGTCCTTTCAGATATTCTTCAAGGAGCGGATTCACCTCGATTAACTCGGTATTTTCAAGCACGTAACGGCGAAAACTTAAGGCAAAATAAGGCTCAATGCCACTTGAGCAGCCAGCGATTATGCTGATTGAGCCAGTTGGAGCAATGGAGGTCAGCGTTGCATTGCGCAGAGGTAAGTTCTGGGTGTACCAGGTGCTCTTCTCAAAATTGGGAAACGTTCCTCTTCGAGAGGCCAACTCCAGAGACGTTTTTCTTGCCTGGAGCATAATATATTGCATTATTTCCTCAGCAATTTTAAGAGCCTGCTGGGAATAATAGGGCACGCCTATTTTTACCAGTAAGTCGGCAAACCCCATAACCCCCAGACCTATCTTACGGTTAGCCTTGGCCATCCGCTCGGTTTCGGGCAAAGGATGATAGTTGGCATCTATCACATTATCGAGAAAATGTACCGCAATGCGGACGGTTTCTCCAAGTTTCGCGTAGTCTATTTTCCCGTTGTTTACCATGTGGGCAAGGTTGATAGAACCCAGATTGCAAGACTCAAAAGGAAGAAGGGGAACTTCGCCACAGGGGTTGGTAGCCTCGATAACTCCCAATGTTTTCAGAGGGTGTTTGCGATTTATCTCATCTATAAAAATGCAACCCGGTTCTCCAGAGCTCCAGGCACTTTCACATATGACATTAAAGATTTCGGCAGCAGATACTTCGCGCCAGACTTTTCCATCTCTGGGATTTGTCAGAGGAATTTTCTCGTTTTTCCTGACTGCTTCCATCTCCTGGTCAGTTATTGCCACAGAGAAATTGAAGTTTTCAAATTCGCCCCCCTTCTTTTTAGCCTGGATGAACTCCAGAATATCGGGGTGGTTAAACCTGAGAATGCCCATGTTGGCCCCTCTACGTTTTCCACCCTGCTTCACCACGTCGGTTGCAGTATCAAAGATGCGCATGAAAGAAACAGGGCCCGAGGCACGACCGCCAGTGGAGCTTACCCGGTCTCCCCGAGGACGTAAACGTGAAAAGCTGAATCCAGTTCCTCCTCCCGATTTGTGGATTAGAGCCATGTTTTTAAGCGCCTCGAAAATGGCATCTAAAGAATCTTCAATCGGCAAAACAAAACATGCTGCAAGTTGTCCACCTGGACAACCAGCATTCATCAAGGTGGGTGAATTGGGGAGAAAATCCAGAGCCATCAATGTTTTAAGGAATTCCTGGTAGCTCACTTCCGGGTCTTCACCGTAACTGGCATCTATCTGTGCTATGGCTCTGGCTACCCGTTCCATCATCTGGCGTGGTGTTTCCACAGGATTTCCTTCCTGGTCTTTGAGAAGGTAACGCTCCCGAAGCACCTGAATAGCATTTAGGGAAAGCTTCAGGTCATCCTGGACTCCAAACAGTTTTAACTTTGCCTCTCGCAGGTACCTGCGTTTTTCACGATATAGGATATAAGCCCTGGCTACGTCAGCAAAACCCCTCTTCATTAAAACTTCTTCTACTGCGTCCTGAACATCCTCAACTCCGGGGATAGCATCACCAAAGCGCTCTTTTAAGAGAACGAGGACTTCCTCAAGGAGTTTTTCAATGGTTGTTTCCTCTGGTTCTTTGTTCAGAGAATAAAATGCTTTGCTTATAGCAAGCTTTATCTTTTGAGGGATAAACCTCTCGATTTCACCATTCCGTTTGTAAATGAATTGAAAAAATTGTTTTTCCATGAGAATGTCTTTCTCAACTCTACCTTTTTGTTTTCTCTCAATTTAAGGATACATTTTCCGAGCCCACTTTTGCAAGTCCGCTGGTTGTCCAAAACAAAGGCGTGGTTTTAGCTTTAAGCTGGAAGTCTCAAAAAGTGCGTCCCAAAGTGTCATCCCAAAAGAAACTCCGGCCACGCGTGCTGCTTTATAGTCAAGCGGAGAGTCGCCAAGGTAAATGGTTTCCTGAGGATCAGCCTGAAAGTAAGCCAGTATCTTGCTCACTCCATCAGGGTAGGGCTTGGGACGAAGCACCTCATCACCACAAACAACAAGGTGGAAAAGGGAGGACATGCCTGTTTTCTCAAGAGTGATTTGGGCGCTCTTTCTACCCTTGGACGTAAATAGTGCCTGGAGTGTGTGTTTTCGCTTCAAGTACCGTATAGTTTCTACCACGGGCTCGAAAACTCTGACTCCGGAATCATGATGCGCTAAGTAGAAGTCATAAAAGTCTTTAAGTGCCTGAGCTTTTAATTCTTTGCCCACCATCCTTTCCACAATATCGCCTTCCGGGGGACCATACATGGCTACAATTTCCCGAGGAGATAGCTTTTTACCGAGATATTTGTAAGCAACCCATGAAAAAGCTCCCCACAGTAGCTCCGAACTGGCGATAATGGTATTATCAAGATCCCATATGAAAAGCCTAAGCACTCTGATTTTGCTCCTTATCCAGTATTTCCTTAAGGTTTTCCAACAAAATCTGCATTTCCTGGTCTTTCCCTACGGTAATGCGCAACCACTCCTTCCATTCCGGGAAAAAGCGCACCAAGATCTTACGACTTTTGAGTTCCTGGTAGACTTTCTCCAAACTTTCATAAGAACGGTTCCTCACAAATACGAAGTTGGCCTGAGAAGGAAGCACTTGGAAACCGAGGTTCTCCAAAGCCTGACTGAACCATTCCCGGGTTCGTTTAATCTTGCTAATATTCTCTTTAACCTGGTTCAAACCCTCCAGAGCGGCAACTCCAGCGATTTGAGAGAGAATATTCACATTATAAGAATCCTTTAGTTTAAGAAGGCCCCTCACAACTTCCGGATGCGCAAAGAGAAAGCCGATTCTCAACCCAGCCAGTGAAAAGGACTTGGATAGCGTTCGCACAATAATCAAGTGAGGGTATTTTGGTAAGAGTGGCAGAGCGCTCTCTTCGGCAAAGTCAACATAGGCTTCATCCAGCACCACTGGGCAGCTGGAATTCTGCAAGAGCTTCTCTATTTCCTCCATAGGGATAAAGGTCCCGGTAGGTGAGTTAGGATTACAAACTACCTTGAGGTCAACTTCTTCAGTCAGAAAGCGAGAAGGCAATTGCTGGAAATCCTCCTCCTGAAAAGGTATTTCCAGATAGTCTGCTTCTTGGATGGTCGCCAGCGTACGATAAAGAGTATAGGTCGGGTAGAGGTAAGCAACTCGGGATCGGTAACCCAAAAAAGCCCTGAAAATGATGTTCAGGAGTTCATCCGACCCATTCCCGACTATGATTTGCTCAGGGGAGACACCATACACTTCGGACAGCTTAAAGCGCAACTGGTCACTAAGCGGTGGAGGATAAAGAGAGAGGCATTCTGGAGTAACCTTTTCTCGGAGAGCCTTGAGCACTTCTTGAGGAGGTGGATAGGGATTTTCATTGGTGTTGAGTTTTATAAAGCCTCTCTCTTGGGGTTGTTCTCCTGGAACATACCCTTCCATCCTCTCCACAACTTCTCGAAATGCTAACATCATTTCACTCCTTTCCCATTTGCTTGAGAATCTGGGTGCTTCTCCCGTAGGGATCCTTGAGAACTCTAATTTCGCCCAGGTTTCTGAATCGCCCCTTAAAATCCAGGCCATACCCCACAACGTATATATCCGGTATTTCAAAGCACGCGTAATCCACAGTAACATCAATTATCCTTCGTGCAGGACAATCCAGAAGAGCACAAACTCGCACTTTTTTCAGGGTTCTTTTTCGGAAAGTATTTATCAGAAAATGAAGAGTCAAGCCAGTATCTACAATGTCCTCAACAATGAGTACCTCTTTGTCTCGCAGCTCCGTTTCCACGTCCTTTTCGATGATCGCTTTTCCTGCTCCAGACCGAAACCTGGAAAGCGCAATAAACTCAAGGTCAAAGTCAAAGTTCAGTTTACGGGAAAGGTCCACCGTAAAGAAAACGGCTCCTTTAAGCACACAAATCAGCACCGGTCGAGAAGCTGCGTACTCCTGATTAAGCCTTTGAGCCAACTCAGTGATTTTTTCTTCTATTTCTGCACTGGAAAAAACCACTTCTCCAAGCTGGAACTCTTCTTTACTCATCTTCAAGCTCCAGTTTCTTTCTAATATGCTCTAAATTTCGGGAATAGACGATTTTGATTTTGAGATCTGGATAGAGTTCTCTAAATTTCCTGACCTTTTTGTTTTTCTTCCACACCAGTTTTTGACGTTGTGTGGTTAACTCGATAAAGGTGTTAAACTCCGGAAGATAGAAATCAGGAGTAAAAGCCTCGATAACATTCCCCTCTTCATCCCATTCCAGCGGAAAAGTTTTGGGTTCGTACAGCCACTCGATGCCGTAGAAATCAAGCAACTTAGCAAACTCTTCCTCAGAGGGGTGTGCAAAGGTGCTCGGTTTGTGGGGCGGTGACTCAAGCTGCAACTTAGTTTCTCTTTGAAAGTTTTCGATAGCTTCCAGGATAAGCTCGGTGGCCTTTTCGACCGAGTAAAAAGAGGTATTGATTGTGAAATGATACAGAGCAGGATTCTTCCACTCCACACCGAACTTTTCGAGCAAGAAACGCTCTCTTTTTTTATCTTGCTGGAGAAGGATGCGCAGAGCAATGGTTTCCTCCTGGGAATACTTTTGAATGACTCTTTGCAGTCTGGTCTGCAAACTGGCCACCACCAGTATGTGGAAGCTATCGGGGTGATTTTCAAAAATTTTTTGCCCTCCCCTACCCAGAATTATCAAAGGGTTTTCCCGGGATATTTTTTCAAAACAAAAACGTGCTTTACGCAACCATATGTTGCGCTCTTTTTCTCCTGGAGGTGGTTCTGGAGGAAGATTGGGATAATATTTTTTAAGGTGTTCGTGAAAGTTTTTGGAATCCACAATACGAAAAGACAAAATGCTGGCTAAGTGATTCCCGATTTCATCACCCCAGCTTTCCACTTCCCGAGAGATGGTAATGATTTTGACCCTGTTGTTTTGTTCGGAGCTACCCTTTGACAATTCACAAACTCCCTTTTGGCAAAATATTTTATATTCTGTCTATTGAACTTTGGGACGTTGGGTAAGTCCCTTTTTCTCTTTCAAATAGAATAAACAGAATGAGCTGGCTTGTCGAGAGAAATAAAAGGTTTTTAGTTTTCAAAATAAGCGGATTTTTGCTACTTTTACTTTTTGTGCTGGCCTGCGCTGGCTCGGAAATTTTTGCATTGGAGCGGGCTCTGTTTGTAGATTCCACTGATGAAGGCCATTTTTATCCTCTTTTCGAGTTCCTGGAAAAATTTTTCGACCAGGTGGAGTTCAAAAAAGATTTTCCCTTTTCCTCTGAGGAAATAGTTTTCCCGCAAGGTTTTGATATAGTTTTTCATGGTTATCAAAAGGACTCCTTGCTATTTTTTCAGGTCTTTGTTCCTGACGGCGTTCAGAAGCTCCTTTCCATGGTCCGTCCATTGAGTGAAAAAGAAGAAATGCTAAAAACTCTCCAGCAACGGATAATGAACACCCTAAACTTCCACAAAAGTTTCAAAATAATTTTTATCAGAAGCGAGAACGACCGCTTTTCCGTGGTAGCTCGAGATCTGAAAAGCGGTAAAGAGAGAACAATTAAAGTGGATTCTCTAAAACCCCTGGAAGACCTGAGTATTTCCCATGACGGTCGCTTTCTTTTCCTGGTACATAGGAGAGCGGGTTACCGCGAAATCTGGAGATTGGATCTCGAGAAGGAAAGCTTCCTCCCTTTGAGTTGCGGGGGTTACAATGATTTCTCACCCTATCCCCTTGGTGAAAATGGACGTCTGGTTTTTCTGAGCGACCGCAATGGAGAAAATGAAATCTTTGTTATGGAACAGGACGGAGCTTTGCAAAAAAGCTTCCTTGAGGGAGCGGAAATTCCAAAAACAGTGGAAAAAGTCACTGCCTCTTCCCTGGGTGATAAAATCGCTCTTTCTTATTTTAAGGATGGACGATGGCATATTCAAATCTGCGATGTGTTTTCGGGTGTCACGGAAGAACTTGACTTTCCGGGTAACGCCACGGACCCAGTCTTTTCAGCCGACGGCAAAGAGATAATTTTCGTGGGTGAACGTAATGGCAATTTTGACCTCTTTTCTTTCAACCTGGTGGAAAAAAGCTTAGAAAGACTTACCTTCGACCCTTTCTTCAAGGCACACCCCGCTGTTTCTCCAGACGGGGCATGGATTGTGTTCTCGGGAAAGAAAGTATCGAACAACTGGGATATTTTTCTTTTGGAAAGAGGCTCCAGAAAATTGTATCGCTTAACTTCATCTTTTGCGATGGAAATTTCACCCCTGTTCACTCCAGTACCTATCTTTTGAGAGGTGATTTATGGTATGATTAAGAAGATGCGTAAAAGAACTGTGAATATCATTGCATTAGTTCTGATTACAATCGTGATTTCAACCGGTGTGGCTGGAGCCTCAGTTCGGAAAGCCATTCCTTTTGAGGCCTACTCTTTAAAGGGTGAAAAAATAGACGTTGATTTTGGGAAAGAATTTACCTTGCTTCTTTTCATAAGCTCTGACTGCTTAGAGTGTCTTTATCGCTTTCTGGAATTGAAAGATGGTGTACAGTCACTGCAACTTGAAGATGAAGTCCGAGTTCTTCCTGTGTGCTTTGATTGTGATTGGAGAAAACTTGTCCAGCTTACTCAGGCTGTAAACTCAGAAATGTTCCTGGTTCCTGAAGACCTGAAAGCGAAATGGGGAGTCTGGGAAACTCCCACCTGTTTTCTGGTTGACCCTGCAGCCAGAGTACTTGGTAAGTGGGAGGGAGAGGTGCCATTTGCCGAAATAGAAAAAGCGATAGCTACCTACTCCCGGGACAAAAGAAATATGGTTGCCTCTCGCAAGAATACTTCTTCTTCCTGCTCCAGCAGTTTTTGTTATTAGCTTGTGTATCTCCCTAACTCTTTTGTGGACAGATTCCTTCGTGAGCCTGTCCACAAAGAAGGCAAGTCAGGTTTTTATCCAGAAGTTCTAATTCTTCCTCTTTGAGAAACCTCTTTTTTACCCGTTTGTCCTGAATCCAGGGCCATCTGGCAATTTTCTCTGCAAAGGGGATATTTTCGATCATGCCACCTTCAAGACCGGTGTATTCTCTTTTTTCCATGACCTCTTCCTCCTTTGCTAATCTTCACCAAGATAGGCTTTTTTAATCCTCTCGTTGTTGAGCAAAGCGCTGCCCTCTCCCTCAAGTACTATAGTTCCCGTCTCAAGTACATAAGCGTAATCCGCTATCTCAAGCGCTGCTCTTGCATTTTGCTCAATGAGCAGAATGGTTGTTCCCTGATTATTTATTTCCTGAATGATTCTAAAAATTTCTTTTACCAACAAAGGAGCAAGCCCCAAGGATGGTTCATCCATCATCAGCAAACGCGGACGAGACATTAAAGCACGAGCAACGGCAAGCATTTGCTGTTCCCCACCGCTCAGGGTTCCACCTTTTTGATGAATTCTTTCCCTTAAGCGGGGGAAGATTTGAAAGACCCATTCTAAATCCTTTTTGATTTCATTTTTATCTCTACGTGTGAAGCTTCCCAGTAAAAGATTTTCGATGACGGTCAAATTGGGGAATATTCTTCGCCCTTCGGGAACCATAGCAATACCGCTTTCCACTACTTGGTGCGTTGCCTCACGAGTAATTTCCCGACCATTGAATATAATTTTCCCTTCCCGAGCTCGCACCAGGCCAGTTATCGCTCGCAAAGTGGTGCTTTTTCCTGCTCCATTAGACCCAATCAGAGTCACTATCTTGCCTTCTCCAACCTCCATGTTAATACCCTTCAGGGCATGGATTCCGCCGTAAAAAACATGAAGATTTTCTATTTTGAGCACTGTTTTGTTGTTATCCATCTCAAGCTTCCGCTCCCAGGTAGGCTTCGATTACCCGTGGATTTTTCTTGATCTCCTCAGGACTTCCTTCCGCTATTTTAATTCCAAAGTCCAGAACAGCAATGCGTTCGCAAATCCCCATAACCACCTTCATATCGTGTTCAATGAGCAGGATGGTAAGCTTAAAGTCTTTGAGAATTTGCTTGATAAAACGCATCAGCTCTATCGTTTCCTGGGGATTCATGCCCGCCGCAGGCTCGTCAAGCAGGAGTAGCCTGGGTCGAGTCGCCAGTGCTCGAGCAATTTCCAGCCTCCTTTGTTGTCCATATGGGAGTGCACTGGCTTGCTCGTGGGCCAACCTGTGAAGATTGACTGCTTCCAAAAGCCTCATAGCTTCCGCTCTTATCCGCTTTTCTTCCTGCCAGTAACCGGGCAGAGAGAGCATGGGTGCAATGAAGGAACTCTTAATACGCACATGAAAAGAGACCAGTACATTTTCAAGAACGCTCAAGTTACCAAAAAGTCTTATATTCTGAAAGGTTCTGGCAATGCCCAGTGCTGTTATTCGATCCGGACTCATACCAGTTATATCTTTTCCCTCAAACAACACTTTTCCTCTGGTCGGTCTATACTGCCCGCATATCATATTGAAGACAGTGGTTTTCCCCGCTCCATTCGGCCCGATCAGACCGACCAGCTCTCCGGGGTATATATCGAGATAGAAACTGTCAACAGCTGTTAATCCTCCAAAAGTTATGGTCAAATCCTGCAAGGAAAGCAGTGGCATATTTTCCCTCATGGTCTTTTTCTCCCTTTTAGCCAATCAAACACCATTTGCCAGGAAAGTTCCTGGTTTCCAAAAAGCCCTCTTCGATAAAAAATCATCAGCACTACCAGCAAGGCAGCAAAAACCACCATGCGCATTCCCGGTATGCCCGGGAATGTCCAGGGACCAATAGTGTGGGGTGCTTCCACTTCCCTCAGTAACTCCTGCATAAAAGCAAAAATTACTGCGGTTATGGTAGAACCAGTGATACTCCCCAATCCTCCCAATACAATTATTATAAGCAAGTTGAAAGTCATGGTGAAGGTGAACAACGTAGGTGAAACAGTGCTGATCAACGTTACAAAGAGACCACCAGCCACACCTGCAAAAAATCCACTGATGGCAAAAGCCATCAATTTACTGCGAAAAAGATTCACCCCCATGGCTTCAGCGGCTATTTCGTCCTCGCGTATCGCTTTTAGGGCCCTCCCATAACTGGAATTGACCAAACTTTTGATTACGAAAACTGTCCAGAAAGCCCATCCTGCCGTCCACCAGAGGTTGGTATATTCAGGAATGCCTTTGATACCCAACGCTCCGTTGGTAAGAGGAATCAGGTTATTAGCAAGAACAACCACAATTTCCCCGAACCCGAAAGTTGCAATCGCCAGGTAATCTCCCCTGAGTCTCAGAGTAGGAACACCGATTAAAAGTGCGAACAAAGCTGCAAGCAAACCACCTATGAAAAGCGCTACTACAAAAAAATAAGGAGGAAAGCTAAAGGCACTAAAAGGCCAAATAAGAGGTTTCAAAAAATAGACCTGCTGTTTTTGAGCTATCGGTAGCATCAGGAGAGCTACTGTATAGCCTCCTATAGCCATAAACGCATTGGGGCCAAGCGAAAACTGACCGGTTATGCCGTTTATGAGGTTATAGGCTGAAGCAGCCACTATGTAAATACAAGCAGTGTTGAAGACTCTTATCAGGTAACTGTTAAGGTTATTTTCCGCGAGCCATATTCCCAAAAGTAACAACCCGAAGAGACACAACGTCAAGAAGAGATTGATTCTGGTATCTCTTTCCATTTTTAGACTTTCTCCCTCTGTGCTTCGCCCATTATGCCGCCAGGTTTAATGAGTAAAAAGATAATTAAAATGGTAAACACGAAGGCATCACGATATCCACTCAAATGGGGGAAGAAAGCCACAATCATTATCTCGGATATTCCGATGATAAACCCGCCTATCATAGCACCCACCACATTACCTATGCCGCCTACGACTGCTGCTGTGAAGGCTTTCCACCCCGGAAAGACACCCATCAAAGGGTTTATCTGAGGATACTTAAAGGCCCACATTACTCCTCCAGCCCCAGCCAGAGCTGAACCCAGAGCAAAGGTGTACATTATAATTTTATCCACGTTAACTCCCATGAGTCTTGTTGTTTCCAGGTCCTTAGCTACAGCTCGCATAGCCATGCCCATTTTGGTCTTATAGACAATGTAAAAAAGGAGTATCAAAATAGCGACGCTGATAAGGGGCACCCAGAAGGTTACTCCCTGAATCCTTGCTCCAGCAAGCATATAGATATTTTTCATCAAAGGCGGTCTTGGAAAACCCTTGGGTCGAGCACCTACTGTCACCAAACCCAGGTTTTCGATAAAAAAGGAGACTCCTACCGCAGTTATCAAGGCTGATATGCGTGGAGCGTTGCGCAGTGGGCGATAGGCAACCCTCTCTATGCTCACCCCTACCAGCGCACATAGCGCAACCCCAATAATAATGGAAAGCCACCAGGGAAGCATAAATATTACCATCATGAAGAAAGCAAAATAAGTTCCCAACATGAACACATCGCTATGGGCAAAGTTAATGAGCCCCAGGATGCCATATACCAGGGTATAACCTATAGCTAAAAGCGCATAAAGGCTTCCCAGAGACACTCCGTTCATCAATTGTTGCAAAAATACTGTACCCGTCATTTGAAATCTTCCTCATCATCTGCAGAGGGTTGGCCAGAAGCTGGG
Source organism: Atrimonas thermophila (assembly GCF_045864955.1). Classification (GTDB taxonomy): domain Bacteria; phylum Atribacterota; class Atribacteria; order Atribacterales; family Thermatribacteraceae; genus Thermatribacter; species Thermatribacter velox. The sequence continues at coordinate 900,184 of NZ_AP028803.1, forward strand.
CCAACCCTCTGGTATTTGTGTGGGAATCTGGGTGTCAGTACGGAACTACCGTCTTGACAAATTTGAACTTGCCGTCTTCGACCTTGCGCACTACCACCGGTTTCACAGCATCACCGTTTTCTATATGGTCACTTTCCCAGTTACCACATCGAGATTCTCGGTATCCTCAATGGCATCCCGAATGGCAACCGGGTCTACCTTACCTGCTCTCTTAATAGCATCGAGCAGAATCAAGTAAGTATCTGCTCCCAGTGCTCCGAACATATTGGGATCTTTTCCATATTTCTCGCGGTAAAGATCGATGTACTTCTGTCCTACCTCGTTCAAACCTTTAGTGGCATCCCATATGGCGGTGTGATAAATCCCTTCCACGGCTTCACCGCCGATGCTGAAAAGCTCCGGAGCATCCGCACCGTCAGCAGAGAGGATAATACCCTCAAAACCCAGATCTCTGGCCTGACGGCAGATAAGAGCTATCTCAGTGTAATAGTTAGGAACGTACAAAATGTCTGGATTCGCATTCATTATGGTGGTCAGCTGGGCAGAGAAGTCCTGATCACCGGTTTTACAATACTGCTCAGAAACGATGGTTCCACCTCGTTTGGTAAACTCTTCTTTAAAGAAATTTCCCAGGGCAACACAGTAGTCCTGAGCTACATCGGAAAGAATTGCCGCAGTGGTCGCATTGAGATCCTCAATGGCAAACTGTGCCGCAGCCGCGGCCTGGTAAGGATCTAAAAAACAGGCCCTGAAAACAAATTTTTTCCCCTGAGTCACCAGAGGATTAGTCGCGGTTGCCGAAATAACTGGTATCTGCTTTTCTTCGCAAATAGGGCCTACAGCAAGCATGCTACCGCTTATAGCTGGTCCAATCATAGCCACTACCTTTTCCTTGTCGATTAACCGGGTTGCTGCGTTGGCTGCTTCCACTTTATCGCTTTTGTTGTCCACCAAAACGAGCTCCACCTTTTTACCCAGAACTTCATCGCCAACGATTTCTTTAACCAGGTTAATCCCTTCCCATATCATCTGGCCATAGGCTGCGACAGCACCGGTCATCTCAAGGTTGGCGCCAATACGTATGGTCTCCTGAGCGCTGGCAAAAGCTACTGAGAATGCCAAGAGCAGGACCAGGAGTGTTGCAAACAAAGCTTTCTTCATGCATAACCCTCCCTTTCTAATATATTTTAGCTACACTAATCAAAAAGCTACTCTATAATTGCTTGCTTGTCAACAAATAGCGATGTAAGGAGGTGTGAATATGTTCTTTACGCCTTTCCATTATAAAATAAAATTTGGTGAAAATTTGCTAACTCGGTTCCTCAACCAGGGAAGGAGCTGTGGAGGTGGTGAAGACCTTGTTGCCATGGGGTAAATTCGCTGCCTCTTTTCTCGCGGTTAAAAATTATCTTGCCAGGACTCTTGCGTCTTTTAAGCCCAAAGAGAACCTTACTCAGGAAGATTTGGAACGCAGCTTCAAATATATCATTAAAGATGGTATCGCATCCCAGGCTATGGCAACTTTGACGGGAGGTATTTTCCTCACTGCTTTTGCTCTACGTTTTGGGGCCAATAATACTTTTATCGGTATATTGGCTGCACTACCTGCACTGGCCAACCTGATACAAATTCCCTCCATATACTTGGTGGAATGGTTACGCAACCGCCGACTTATTTGCGTTGTATTTTCACTTCTGAGTAGATCAATGCTTCTTTTTATTGTTTTTTCTCCCTTTCTGGAGCAGAACGTTCTTTCAGTAATTATGTTCGCTTTTGCTCTTCATAACCTGCTGGCAGGTGTTTCGGCCTGTAGCTGGAACTCCTGGATGCGAGATCTCATTCCTCAAAAAGTAATGGGTACTTTTTTTGGAAGAAGACTTAAATTGACTTTCACCGTTGGCATCGTCTTAAGTTTTCTGGCCAGCTGGTACATAGACTTTTGGGGGAAACGCTTCTCCGCTCTCACTTCACCGCTTTTAACCTTTGCAGGGTATCCGCTGCTTTTTCTAACAGGTACTATCGCAGGCCTATGGGGCGCCGTTTTTCTTACCAGGACCAGCGAACCTTTGCTTAAGTCGGCAAGGACCACTCTGTCATTCATAGATTCCCTTCGGCAACCTTTCAAAGATGATAATTTCAGAATTCTTCTCTTTTTTACCGGCCTATGGAATTTTTCCATCAATCTGGCGGCACCCTTTTTCACCGTTTATCTTCTGCGGAGGCTGGGTATGGGGCTAACTATGGTAATGGTACTCTCGATTGTTAACCAGACAGCGAGTATGCTCTTTTTTGAGTTATGGGGACGTATTGCTGACCGCTGGAACAATAAATCAGTGCTCAAAGTCTGTGGTTTCCTGTTTCTTTTCTGCATCCTGGGCTGGACTTTCACCACTCTTCCTCAGAAACATCTGTTGACGCTGCCAATTCTTTTCATCGTCCACTGCTTAAGCGGGGTAGCCTCTTCGGGCATAACTCTTGCCCAAAACAATATCGGTATGAAGTTGGCTCCACAAGAGAGGGGAACTTCTTATCTTGCCATGATGAGCCTGTTAAGTTCCTTCACTGCTGGAGTTGCTCCAGTTATCGGTGGTAGCTTTGCAGACTTCTTCACCAGCTACGAGCTTTCCATCCGCGTGACTTTCAAAACACCTTTTAAAAGTTTTGGCGTTCAGCCCTTCAGTATAGAAGGTTGGGATTTTTTCTTCCTTTTCGCTTTCATACTGGGATTTTTTGCAATACGCAAGATTTTACCGAAAGTAAAAGAAGAAGGAGAAGTTAGCTCCAGAATACTCCTCCAGGAGCTCTTTGGTGAAGTGGGTAGAGGTCTGGGGAGCTTTTCTACGCTCTCTGGACTGCGCTTTATCTGGCAGTGGTCAACCAGTATCTGGAAACGTTAACCATTCTTTTTTTATCGCTATTGTAATATCGAGTTTTATTTAGTAACTTATTGAAAAGCAATGTGACAGCACACTTTAGGAGTGGGAGGGCTTTATGAACAAACGAGATCTTTACGAAACCAGGCTCAAACGCTATGTGAAAGCCATGCGCAATGAAAAGCCAGACATGGTCCCGATACGTCCTTTTGTTGCCGAGTTTACTGCTAAGTACGCTGGCTTTAGTATTCAAGAAGCAACACATGATTACAGAGTGGCTTTTGAAGCCTGTCGAATATGCGCTCGAGACTTTGACTGGGATGCTATGGTACCCAACATGATTTACGTCTGGACAGGTCTTACCCAGGCGATGGGCGTTACCTACTATGGCATCCCGGGGATAGATATACCTCCGGAAACTGGCTTTCAATATCGGGAACCCCCGGAAGAAGAAGCCTTTATGAAACCCGAAGAGTACGATGCTCTTATAGAAGACCCAACAGGGTATCTTCTTAACGTGTGGTTTCCCAGAGTTTCTCGCTTTGTCAAGGCACCGGGAGAGCCCATTGACGAACGTCACAATCTGGCTTTTCTGCGAGGCGGCATGGCCATGATGCAATACTTCCAGGCTCTTTCGGATCTGGCTCGAGAGTTTCGCGAAGAGTTGGGTATAGTGCCAGCTATAAGTGGCATCCTTAAAGCACCACTGGATATTCTGGCTGACAAACTTCGAGGTTACTATGGGTTGGTCACTGACCTTCACGAACGTCCACAAAAAGTTCTTAAGGCTTGTGAGGCACTGATGCCTCATCTTTTGGAGGTGGCCCTTTCTGGAGCAGACCCCGAAAAAAATCTACCCATAACTATCTGGATGCATCGTAGTTGTGTTCCTTTTATTAATCCCGAACACTTCTCTAACATCTTTTGGCCCACTCTAAAGCCCATTCTTGAGGAAATATGGAAGCGAGGACATCAGGTACTTTTTTACGCTGAAGGTAACTGGGACTACCACCTGGAAACTTTTAGGGAGCTCCCGCCGGGAAGTATAATTTATCATGTTGATCGAGGAGACATCTTTAAGGTGCATCAGGTTCTTGGCGACCGTTTCTGCATCAGTGGAGGCGTTCCCAACGATTTGCTTGCTTTTGGCAGTCCCGAGGAAGTTAGAGCCTGTGTAAAGAAAATCATTGATAACGTAGCGCGAGACGGTGGTTACATAATGGATGCTTCAGCCATTATCCAGAACGATGCCAAAATAGAAAACATTAAAGCGATGACCGATTTCACCAGAGAATACGGTCAGTATTAGAAGGAGGGATGGCAGTGGAAAATCGCAAAGCAGGAAGTACTCTTCCCTGGGAGGAGTTTCGCAAAACGCTTCCCGAAAAAATCCAGGGAGATGAAGAAGTGGTTCGCAGAATATGGGAGGAAGTTGACTACTTGCCCTGGCTTTTCATTTGGCATGTACTGGTCTCTTTTTAAAAGTCGATTTTTACCAAAAGGATGGTCTTAAAAGAAAAATGTCCTGGCGCACGAGAATTTTATGTTTGTATGCTATCCTTTTTGTCGTAGCCGCGCTACTGGCGGTTGTCGCCTTTCCTCTGGATTTGCCTTACATCAGAGAAAGCATCCTGAAACTGACCACCCTGGGAACCTGCCTGGTGGTGACTGTGCTTACTTTTTGGCGTTCGTTGCCCATCGGGATTACGCTTCTTTCTCACGGAATGGGATTGATCGCTCTTTCTTTCTGGATAGGCATCTGGAGCGTTGTGCGTGACTTTCCGCCACTGGCTGCACATCTCGCCATTTATCCACCTGGTGCTCTGGGCATTGTTTTCATTTTTAGGGTGTTTTCGAGGTTTCTCCCCCTTTTAATGGAACAGGCTCATTTGGACTCTTTAACCGGCCTTTACAACCGCCATTACCTCTGGACAAAACTCCGTGAATACGCACGCAAGAAACAGAACGTCTGCCTGGTCTTGCTGGACCTTGATGGACTAAAAGGGGTAAACGACCATTATGGCCATCAGATGGGCGATGACGTCCTAAAGAGACTGGCTTCCCTTCTCCGTCAGGAAATACGTACCAAGGACCTTGCTTTCCGTTACGGGGGAGATGAATTCATCGTTATTTTTCCGGATACAACCTTGAAAGATACCCAAGCAATTATAGAGCGCTTACGCAAAAGGGTTGACGAAGATCCTTTTCTCTCCCCCTTGGAGGTTTCTTTTTCCTACGGTACAAGCAATTTAAGAGAAGTTCGCAACCCCGAAGAAGCACTAACAGCCGCCGATAAAAATATGTACGAAGAGAAGAAAGCCAAGCAAGCCATTCGAGCTTTATAGGCTCTTCGAAAGCTCAAAAAACGGCTGGCTGGTTGTATCCGAGGTCTGTTATTTCGAGTTTGTAATAGGTAAAGTCTCCACTTTCCAGCTTCCAGCCTACCTCGCCTTTTGCGGGAATCCTGATCCCTTCAAATGTCTTATGAGCTTCCAGTTTCGCTGAGTAGTCTTCCAAGCTGTAACGCCTGTTCCTGGTCATATATCTTTTGCAGGAGAACCCGACGACATCACCGCTTTCATCAAAACTGAATACTGTTTGCGCTGTTATTCCACCGTAAGTCATGGTTGCCCTGGCTGAATAATCATCAATTGCTTGCCACTCTATGTAATCACTCAAGGCTGCACTTGGAAACCATACTATTTCGCCAAGGTAGCGCAACATTGTACCCTGGTCTATCTCCTTACCCCGCGCATTAACAACGTTTATAAAAGCAAGTAGTTTGATAAGCATATTGCCTTTTCCCTCGAAATATTTGTCTCTGCCCACCAGGAATAAAAAGAGGTTGACTTTGACCCTAACCTTCCATACGAATCCTGGCCTATCTACTGTGAAGTATTGCTCTGCCTGGGCAAGCATCCAGGGCTGTTTTTCCGTAGTTCTGATTAGACCCTTTTGTCTCAACCTAACTGCAAATGTTTTTTCTCTGCCAACTATGTTTGCTTGCTTCAACCATTTTTGAACAGGTTCAGGTAGTCCCTCCAGATCTTGTTCGGTTACTATTTCTGCCTTCCCGGTTCTTTTTTGCTTAAATAGCTCTTTCACTTCACTGGTTACTTTCCAGTTAAAAAGCAAACTACCGACAATGGAAAGTATTACTAATGAGATAAGTACTGAGCCAATTATAATCAGTATGATTTTCAACAGTTTTGTCCTCGCTTTCAATTAAAATTGGAAAAAACATTTTTGCGTTGTAAGTTAACAGAAATAGCTAAAACCACTTCTTCAGCTTGAAATAGAGAAGCATAAAGAAACTGACCAGGGCCATTACTCCCAGAACGGTAAAGTAACCCCACTTCCACTTAAGCTCAGGCATATACTCGAAATTCATTCCATAGATCCCTGCTATGAAAGAAAGCGGTATAAACAAGGTTGCGATTATAGTTAAGACTTTCATAACCTCGTTCATTCTGTTATTGACGCTGGAAAGGTAAACGTCGAGGATGCCCGAAAGCATATCGCGAAATGTTTCAATACCTTCTATGATTTGAATGACATGGTCATACACATCGCGAAGATAGGCGCGTGTAAAGTCCTGAAGTAAATTCGAGCCACTTCTTTCTAAAGAAGCCACCAGCTCCCGCAATGGCCACAAAGACTTACGAAGAAAGGTACAGTTTGTCCTCAGCTTGTGGATGGACCTGAGTATCTCAACGCCTGGAGCGTTTACCAGTCCTTCCTCAATTGCATCCAGCTTTTCTCCAAGCATTTCGAGAATTACAAAGTAACTATCAACCACGGTATCCAAAAGCGCATAAGCAAGATAATCTGTCCCTTTCTTTCTTATTACCCCTTTGTTGTTGCGAATTCGCTCTTTAATCGAACCAAATATGTCTTTATTTGTTTCTTGAAAAGAAATTAGAAACCGCGGTCCTAAAATGAGGCTAATCTGTTCAGCTTTAATGGTTTCTTCTTCCTGGTCATAGTAAATCGCAGGAAATACCAGAAAGATGTATTGTTCGTGGTCTTCCATCTTGGGTCTCTGATTTACGTTGACGATGTCTTCCAGAACCAGTGGATGAATATCAAAATGCTTCCCCGCCTCTTCTACAACGCTTATTTGGTGTACGCCATCCACACTTATCCAGGTGACGGTGAAGTTCTCTTTTAAAGGCAAGCAATCTGCGATGTTTTCTACCTGTCTTTCCTCGAAGGTTTCGGCATTATAGGCCATAATAGTAATGTTTACTCGTTCGCTTTTTTCTTCGCCAGTGTGCACCAGGGTTCCGGGTGGCAAACCAGGCTCTTTACGCCGTATAGTGTGCCAGGTCAAGCTTCCTCACTCCCTTACGATGGGGTCGGATCGAAAAAATTTGCCCTCTTGGCTTTAGATTTCAAACCGGTTTTTTTCGTAATTGGCTACCAGATATTTTTGACCTTTCTTTATCACCTGGTGTCCTTCGTCCTCAAGAAGCCTTTTCTGGTGTTCCACCCCTCCGGGATACCTGGGATTTATCTCACCGTTCGCTTTGAGAGTCCTCCAGTAAGGAGTGGTATTTTCTTCCCCTTCGTTTTTCGCCTCTTCAGAAGCATGAGCAGCAATCCAGGCAAAAATCCCGGTGGTTATCGGGCAGGCAATAGTCACCCCATGCTTTTTAGCAAGGAACTGCCTGATCTGGTTGATGATTATCACTTTCCCCAGAGGGACTTTTCGCATCACCTCATCAACTTCCAGTGGTGAGGGTATTACCATGGTATCGCCAGGTCGTGCACCCCAGCGGGCAGCTACTTTACCACTAACCTGCACTATTTTGGGAAGGTCTTTTTTATCAGCGAGCTTTTCCCGCCAGGATTTTCGTTTTTTAATCATGAACTTCCCCCCCCTTGCGCATCAAAAAAACAGTATAACAAACTTTGTTTTCGAAAAAAAAGCCTCTTTAAGCAATAGCCATACAAGGCTTGGTGTTTGGCTGCCTGGACCAGTTTTCACCTCCTAAAAATGGAGAGCAAAAACAGTATTCCCACCAGAGAAATCAGAAACCACAAAGTCCTGGTTATAAATTTCTTCGCTACCACTTTCTCGTAATACCTGCGTGGCCCTATGTTCAGAACCAGGGTTGCTACAAGGCCTCCCACCATGAGTCCAACTATGTTTTCGAACATCAGGGTAAGAGGGCTCAGGATTTCCTGAAAATTCTTAACCAGCATTATTCCCACTACCACCGCAGGAGGTAACAACGCCGCAGCGATAGCAACACCAGCAGTGCTTTCTGGTATCCCCTTAGAAAAAGCGAACATTGAGGCAAAACCAAGAAGTATAGCTGTAAAAATATTGATATGACTTGAATCCATTCTGGTAAGAATTTCAGGAGTCAAAGCAAGGTTCACGAAAGCAGAAATTACCAGGGTTATCAAACAGGAAAAAAGAATGGCTATCAACACTAAAACAAGCAGATTTGCCAGACTTCTGAATGCATACTCAATTTTTCCAACTGCAGTGTTCACCGCAAATGCATATATTGGCCCCAGCAGAGGAGAAAGGAGCATCGCTCCAATAATAACGGTAACATTGTTCATAAAAAGACCGGTGAGAGCTATTATCCCAGCAATTGAAGTGAGAATTATTTTGCCATAATCCAGCTTGATATAGCGCTTGGTCTCGTCAATGAGCTTTTCAACGGGTGTCTCTTCTTCCGTTTTAAATTTCTTTTCTGCTTTTTTGAGAAACGAAGAAACCACAAAGTCGGGAGACGATACTTCAAGCAACACCTGTTTGTAACGGAGGTCCATGGATTCCTGCAGGGTATCAACCAGTTTGTTGAGTTCCTCGTCTGGTACATAAAACACCATCTGCACTGCTCCGTTACTTTCCTCTAAAAAGCAAACGGCATCCTTAAAGAGAGACTTTATTCTGGAGAGGTCTGGAAAGTCCTCCTTCCGGGCTCTAACAGTTACCTTTTTCATCGATTGTTACGCACAGAAAAAGCCTCCTAAATTCAAATAACGGCCTCCCTTTTTAATCTTCAGTCATTAACACCTGAAACCGGGACAAATCAAAGGGGATTAAAGCTTATTCCTGTGGTGCATAGTAGCACCTTTTTGGCGAATAAATTTTTCCTTCCTCCTTCAGTTTTTTGATTATGGCGCTCACTTCCTTGCTATCAATGCCTGTGGCTTTGGAAATATCTCCAGGCCTTACCGGTTTCCCATGGTTTTTCATGAAGTCAAGAACTGCCTTTTCTTTCTCCTGCACCGAACAACGCCTCCTTTACAAATTTTATAAGACGACGGATATCCTTCGAGACGATTTTAAACTAATTATAAACTAATATGTCCGGCCAAATTCCCTTCTCATAAGGGCATCCGACATCCACTTTAACAGCTTATATTATCGTACGCATTTTTTGTATCTGGAATGGGTTTTAAAGAACATCTGATTTCAGTTTAAGTTTTACAGGGAGTATTGCTGCATCTCCTTCATCCAGGGGTCGCTCTCTTTCAACCTGGCAATAGTACAGGCTAACGTCCCTGAAAAGTAGACTTCCACTCCGTCTTTTTGGGGTGGGGCATTCCATATAAAAATTGGATTAGCAAGGTCAGATGGAATTACGACCTTTGGCTTTCCTGAACCAAAGTCGATCCTATAAACGGGGAACCTGGAAAAATTGTTAATATGAAACACAGTTGGCTTCTTTGAATACATAGCTGTTACATCAAAGGGGAACAGAGGCAGGCGGTGCGAAAATACATTAAGGGTTAGTTCTAAAAATCTCTCAAGTTCTCTGGAAGGGTTCTGGAGGATTGGCTTCAGCGTATTCCTTATAACCAAGGCTATCTCCTCTATGCTTGCATCTCCAGGGAAAGAAGGGGTTGGAACGACTACCGAGGCATTTCCTACAAAGTTTGCTGGAAGGCTGGCAAGACGGCATCGACAGTCGACGACAGTTAACTGAACACATTCTGTAGTGTGACTGTAACCATAGAGCTTCATACACATTTTGGAAAGCAAAGCAGAAAGCGCGACATTAGTACTAACCTGATGGCCCATCTTTTGGGCTATCCGGTTTTTGATCTCTGCCAAGGCTTTTTTAGAAAAATAAAAAGGTCGGCTTCTTTTATTCACCGTACCCAGAACAAATTTAGGCAAAACTCTGGTGATAAAAGAAAAGGTGGATATACTCTTCCACCCAGAGCTAACTGCAAGTTGCTTTATTTCCTCTTTACTGAGAACCGTTGGCCCAGGGAAGAGCGATTGATCCAGAAGAGGCTTCTCAAAATCTTCTTTTCTGCAAATCTTCCCCCAGTTTTCCATCATGGTGTAGAAACTACGTCCATCCATACAGGCATGAGCGCACTGTACGCCTAAAACAGAAGCATCCCTAAGCCTTGCAACTTTCACAGTTAATAAAGGATCGATACCTCGTTTTATTCTGGATGTTGCAAGTGGAGTAGAAAAATGTTTTATTAGATCGCTATCTTTACTTTTTTGCAGGCTATGCAGAGAAATTCCAGGTTCATTGACCACTGTAAAAGGGATTCCCTGATTGGTGAGATAAACGCCAATACCATCCTTTATCCTACCGGAGAGATGTGGGTAGTAGCCGAGCAGTTCTTTCAATCCTTCCTTCATGTTTTCTATGTCCAGTTGGGAATCGAATATCCATATGCCCCGGATTATCATGGAAAGACAGCTTCGGTCCAGAAAGGAGAATTTCCATACCGGCAAAGAATAAAAGCTTTCTTTTGCTTTGATGTACTCAGTAGTTGAGTTTGCTCTCACTCAAATTTCTACCCCCTTATCCAAAACAAAATGGAGCTTGACCACTTGTACAACTCAGTGCTAACCCTCTGCTTCCCAGAGGTTAGCCGTCTTTTCGAATTCCTCACGCAACTTCCTATAGGCCTCGTCTAATTCTTCTGCTTTCCCCATCAAATTTTTGAGATGTGTTTTATAAAGCACTCGCCACGCCTCATCAACACTTTCAAACTGTCTGGAAAGTTTGACGATAGCGTTTTTGACTCTTTCTGCTCCTTCAGAAAGCTTTTTTGCATTAACACCAGCTTTGATAAGCTCAATTTTATGAGACAGAGTCAACGGCGATACTACCTGCACGCCCTTTTTTGTGTAATTCCGAAGCATTTCAAAGGCTTCGTTCACCAGAAACCAGTAGACACTCTCCGAAGGTATGTACGCAAAAGCGAAGTCCGCGGAACCTTTGTCAACACAAACATAATCGTTTGCTATCTTTTCCAGGTGTGCTTTTGAGTCTTTTAAAAACTGCCTTTTGTAATTTTCTCTTTCCTCTGAGTCGTTGCTTTCCATCATTTTTCGGTAATTATCCAGCGGAAACTTGGAATCTATACAGATGATACCCACTGTTGACTTAATGTGCGCGTCAGGAATCTTACCGTCAAGAATTCTTTCTCTAATCCCAAACATATTTGGAGGTAACTGATCCGAAAGGATTGTTTCTAAGGCCATTTCGCCAAAAGCTCCTCTTTCAACAGGCACGCGTAACATTTGCTCAATCGAGGTATGGATTTCCTTTATTTCTCTTGCATAAGTAGCTACCTCCCCTACTTTATCGCTCAGTCCTGATTCTTTCCATACTCTGAAAATCGCGCTTTCTATATCTTGAGTTTCTACCCTGGTTTTTTTCAGAAGAACAAACACCAGCAAGATCAAAAGAAACAAAATAATTCCAAGTAGCACTTCCGTCATTGCTTTTCCCCTCACCTCCAAAACGTTTCCTCAAAATCACAGAATAAAAGAAACTGCCACTATCAGTTAGATTAAAATAGGATACCGGTGAAACATTTTGCTATCTTTACCAAAAACCTACCAATTCTTTGTGTGTATTCAATAGAGCCACTGCTTGTATTCTGGTAAATGTTTCATATCTTCATAAAGCCAGACCATTCTATCTAAAAACCAGCTCTTTCCAAGGTAAGTTAAGGATATGCCCAGCACTGTTGGACATATAGTAAGCGTTATCATGCCCCAAATTACTAACAGTGTTCCTGCGAAGGAAACGCCATTGAGGATTTTGGGAAGGGTTTGGTGATGTTTTGGTATTTCCACTTTGTCTCTGTTGGTCCAAACGCGTTCTCCAAGAACAGATTTTGAAGCCCAGTTTTTAGTAGATTTTGGTCTTCCAAAAATTACGGGATTGAGAAACATCCAGAGGATTGAAGCCGCAATGGGTATGAGTGACCACATCCTGAGGTAAGCTCGGCTCCAGAAAGCCAGAACAATTGCAGGTAACACTGTATATCTGGTCCACACACTCCAGGGATTGGCATGTCGCATCCAGTTTTGGTCTGTTAATTTGAAGAAACTCGCTATTTTCTCTTCAATCGTCATGTTTCCCACCCTCCTCTATTACACTTACACTGTTAGGCTTCTCTTCAAGCTACAGTATCCCATTTTCTCTTAGTTTGCTTGAAAAAGACGCTTATAAGTGGTCCTGCAATGATTAGTGTAATCCAGCAAGCTGTTATAGAAAAGACCTCATACCTATACTCAAGGTCACTTCTATATATTGAGGCGAGAACAACGAGAGAACAAATCAATAAAACAGAGCTTATACCAAAAACAAATTTTATAACCCGTTTCAGTCTACTGTGGCCTTCAAAGGAAAGAGCAACGAATAAAAATGCTACACCCATTGTTAGATAGCCAGTGTCTTCCAGGGCTATGAAAATCCCGTGCGGGTTGTATTGCGAAAACAGAGAAAGTCCTTCGAGTTCTCCTTTCAGCAAGCTGGGTTGCATAACTGCAAGTTGAATAAAGTAGTTCATGAAAAGCATGACTGCAGAGAGAGTGGCAAAGTGTAACGCGATTTGGCTGAATGCTTTTCTATCAGCAAAGTAATGGATACATGCAACCAGTATGATGAAAAGCAAGGAAAGTATAGATGCTGGATACATCCATATATACTCCGCAGGCACGAATTCAGCAACATCCGTGTAAGGGTATGTGATGCACGAGTCAAGGACCCCCATCTTTACCATCACCTGACAGTATGGTCCTGACCGCGCAGGGGCAGTGGTGGTAGCGATACCCATGGCTGCCATAGCGAGGAGCATTACGAAAATTGCAGTCCAGAAGCCAAGTTTACACACACTTTGGGCAGTCGAGTTGGTCTTTTTGTTATCAGCAGATTGATTATTCGCCTTCATTTTCTCTCCCCTCCTGAATTTTTAGTGAAAGTCGATAAACTGCTCTTCACCTTCAAAATATCAGCTTAATGTGATATCTCTCTTCCATAGTGAATGGTACTCAGTCGAAAAGCGATGGGAGAAAAGAAAAACTCTTCCGGTGTCCTTTGCAAAGAGTGATGAGGCTTTAAAATTGTGGACTTTTTCTTCTCAGACGGGTTACACATTTCGGTTTTTCTGAAGATCGTAAGCGCGTCCTGTAAAAATCATCAGGATTAAAAGAACAACCATCAGAAAGAAGCTGTTGGTGAACAAGTCCGGGTTGTTCAGATCAAAAAAGTATACCAGGATGAGCGAGCCGATTGTCAGAAAGACACCGTTTATCATGCCAGCGCCAAAAAACCAGGGCCATAGCACAGCAAGAAAACGCTGGGAGTTGGGAGAAAGTTGTTTGCGCCACCAGTAAGGCGGAGTGTTAGCCCCGAGCCCGGCCACGCCTGCCAGGACACCAATGATAGGAGGTCCAACACCTCCACCTACAAGGAGCATAGTGATGGAAAGAATTATCAATATCCACCCTCCTCTTTTATCCTTGATAAAACCAACCGACCAGACCATGACCATTGCAGAGACGACAATGGCGAGAATTCCCGTTATGAGGAAATTGGGAACAATGGTTATTCCCGGCTCACCCCCCATGTTGGTGGCAATGGGCCCTGTGGCCCAGGAGTATATCCAAAGCTTCTCCGGGACTACATTACCCTGCAAAACTTCTCCAATTCCATGAGTAATACCTCCCAACCCTGCCAGCAAACCAAATGCGCAAGCAACCACTTTTGATGAGCCATGCAGTGACCACGCACGTTTACCCTTCATGCTATGCATCTCCTTTCGATCTTTCTTGACAAAACGTTTAATGAAAAGTGAGGGACACACAAGCACTGGCTTCTGGGGTAAATTGCTGCTTAGAATTCAAGCGGACAATGAAAACTTGCTCGAAATGGTTGGGAGGCTCTTTCCCCGGTTGAGATGTCCAGAAGCAATTGTCAGCTGAACGCTTCTCAATAAAATACCTATCGCATTACTCCCCTCGCTTCAAATAATTATAACATTATGTGGTAACATGCAGTGGGTTGCATGGAACTTAAGAAAAGGGGGGTTAAAAAGCAAGCTGTTCAAAGTCTATGTTATCAAACTATTTACAATATTCGGCAAATCTCCGCAATATACAAGTGTAAATACCAACTATTTCTTCTCTAATAAGATTGGGGACTGTACAATAAACTGTGTAAACCCCTTTGGGAAAAAGATAAACTTTTACCAAGGGGGTTATGAAAATGAAAAAGGAAAAACTATTAAGAAAACAGCTTCGAGAGTTCATCAAAGAGAACAACCTGGTCACGGCCCAAGACGCCCAGGACGCTATTAAGTCCCTCATGGGCGAGCTCATCGAAGAAATGTTAGAAGCTGAGCTCGAAAACGAACCGGGCTACAGCCGCTATGACTACCGCAACAAAAAGACAGACAACGCAAGAAACGGTCACAGCAAAAAGAAGGTAAAGACTGAACTTGGACCCTTAGAGATAAGCGTTCCCCGCGACCGTAACGGCGAATTCGAGCCGATAGTAGTCAAGAAATACCAGAGAGATATCTCTAGCATAGAAGACCAGATACTGTCCATGTATGCCAAGGGAATGAGCACCCGCGACATACAGGAGCACCTGGAAAGGATATACGGGGTTCACGCCTCGCCATCCCTGATATCAAGCATTACAGACAAGATACTTCCGGTTGTCAGGGAGTGGCAGAACAGGCCTTTGCAGCCGATATACCCGTTCATTTTCATTGATGCAGTGCACTACAGCGTGCGGCAAGACGGCCAGGTTGTTAAAAAAGCAGCCTACGTAGTAATAGGCATCGATCTTGACGGCCGGAAAGATGTTTTGGGTATATGGATTGGCGAAGCCGAAAGTGCCAGGTTCTGGCTGTCGGTATTAAGCGACATAAAAAACCGCGGAGTTGAGGATATACTGATTATCTCGGCTGACGACCTTGCCGGGATAAGCCAGGCCATCAAAGCCATCTTTCCTCAAGCAGAAGTGCAAAAATGCGTAGTCCATCAGATAAGAAACTCTGTGCGTTACGTCAGCTACAAAGACCGTTCTCAGTTTGTCAAAGATCTCAAAGCCATTTACAAGGCAGTGAACCAGGAAGAAGCTCTCAGCGCCTTGCAAGCTCTAGAAGACAAGTGGCAAGCCAAGTACCCGTTGGCGGTAAAATCCTGGATTAGAAACTGGGACGAGTTGTCCACCTGCTTCAATTATCCTCCCGAGATACGGAGGTTGATATACACAACCAACATCATCGAGGCTTTTCACCGCCAACTGCGAAAAGCAACTAAAAGCAAAGCGGCGCTTCCCAATGACGATGCCCTTATCAAGATCCTGTACCTGGTCACCATGGATGTGACCGAAAAGTGGACAGTGTCAGTGAAAAACTGGGGACTGATTCTATCCCAGTTGATAATTCTGTTCAAAGAAAGGATTGAGCCTTACCTCTAAACTAGTTACCAATTAAGGGGTTTACACAAAAAACTTGACAGACCCTAAGATTGCGTCCTTGTATTCAATGTTGACACTATAGATATTACTTCCGCCAAAGTATATTGTTTTATCTTTCTCACTAACCTTTCAGTATAATGTTCCAAAGCTATGTACCATTTACATTACACAGCTTCTGTATGTGTTAATCATTAATTATAATGACGGTGTCTCACATTTTTTACCAATATAAAAAACATATCCGTAATAGTGCTTGTATTTAGAATACAGAGCCGCTTCATACCTCATGTATTCGACAAAAGCCTCTGCAGCTTTATTCCCAGTATGTTTTTCCAAAAACGCTCCTTGTATTGTTTTTTGTGGCATAAAATAGGTGTCTGTCCAGCACTCTTCGGGTAATGCAAATGCAGCAACAAAACGATAACCGGCTCTTCGCATCAATGAAATATTATGCTCTATTGTGCTCATTTTAGGAACAGCATCAAGCCAGAACTCTTCAATCTCGACGGGTCGCTCATCGGTAAACCATGATTCATATGTTACAGCAATATAGCCGCCCCTTTTTAGAAACCTTTTCCAATAATTTAAGGCTTCTTCAAATCCTATACTGGCGACAGCCCCCTCAGACCATATAATATCAAGCTCTTCATTTTGAAACGGTAAGCTATCCATTGAACCGACAATACCTTTTACCCTGTTTTCCAAACCAAGCCTTTTAAAATTTATGTTAAATTTTTCAATAAAATCTGGACAAATATCAAGCCCAATAATGGTGGCTTTCGTATTTTGTGCAAGGATCGTTGTTTGACCACCTGTTCCACAGCCTAAATCAGCAATTTTTGCTTCGTCTGGAATATCACCAATAAAACTTAATGCCCTAATAGTAGATTCAGGGCTGCCAGGTCCCTGTCGTTCTAATCTTCCAAAATAATCACAAATCAAGCTTAAGTCGAAATCGTGAATTGACGTTCTTTTCATGTAAACTCCCCCGGTTTCTCAAGTATACCACTCGGCACCTCGAGAGAATTTAAACCCCCAACCATAGTAAAATGTGCGAGCAATTTGTGTACCTGCTGCCAGGAAAAACACAGAATTCGGCTAATCCAAAGTCTCCCACTCTCTGAGTTTATCACGATATTCTTCCGACAGCAAATCACAGCCTTTTAATAAGTGATGAAGATAATCTCTGCTTGGTCTCAAGCCTTCTCTAACTCGCTTCGGGTTCGCAACATAGACTATAGCTTCCTCTTCCTTGCCATTATCAAGTTTTATTCTTACCTTCAACTTTGTGTAGTGGTCCGGATATCCCTCATATCTATCGAGCTTTTCTATGTCTAATTCCCGAATTGTATAAAGGATACCTTCAACTCTGCTTTCATCGTCCTTTTCTATATTTGCATAACCCTCGTTAGGGTTTCTCGAAGCAACTTTGTTGAACTTTTTGGGGCTCAGTGCTCTGCAGTTATCGGTCACTTGATAGTGGCCTTTGAAGTAACAGTTTTTGACTAACTTATAGCTGGCTATAATATGAAAATTGTCTTTTAACAATTTCAGTCTGAATTTTTTAAAGCCGAAGTTTTGAGAACTGGGAAGGTTTTGACATTTATGAAGATGCGTGCTTTTTCCGCCGTTATTATTTCAGTATAACGTTTTGCGAATAAAAGAAGTTGCCGAAAGCAATTTGGATGAAGCGTAGTGAGGTCTTTTATCCGCTGTCAGGCTATGTACTGTCTGAAGATTCATACTCCCCATGCAACCACTTTCTTAACATTTCGGCTTTCTCTATCCTGCCCAATTTCAAATATGCCTGATACTCATATTCTAAGGATAAAACTGGTATTTTCATCCCTTGTATCTCTACAAACTTCTTGTGTTTATTCAAATCTACAGGATTCTCCCAACTTCCGTCTTCAAGCCGTTTCTGGATATCTCCCATAATTTCTACTTTTATTCCATCAATAGTTAATCTACCGAAGTGCGAGCGGATTTTTTCTGTGGAGGAGAATCTAACCTTTTCGCTCACAAACTCGGAAAAGAGGTGTTCGATCTCGTAGGCTCCTACCTTGTCAGTCTGAATGTCAATATCGTGAATTTCGATGGGAACACCCTGCAATGCAAAACTGAGACTACCGGTAACTACCCAATTCACATTCTCACCCTTTAGCCGATCGTATATTTTGCGAAGGACACAAAGATATTCAGGCTTAATCATTTTCTTACCTCGGACAACATTTTACCTAATCGTTCGTAGTTGAACTCATGATTCCACCCCATCATGCCGTCCAATGGATATTTTTTATCTTTGCAGGACTTACTTTGTTTACATGAGTATAAGTTTCCGTTGTCTTACTACTTGTGTGTCCGAGTATTTCCTGTATGTACCTTGAATCAACTCTGCTTTTAAGAAGATGCATCATAAAACTGTGCTTTAGAGAATGCACATTTTCTGTTTTTCTTCGGACGTTTTATTTCGTAAATGACAATGCATTTGTTTACACTTTAGCTACCAGCAACTTTCTCAAGGTGTATAATTCGACTTCTTTGATATTTCTCATGTTCGTCAATAAAGGTACCTTCACGATTTTTTAAGAAGCGCGTGTAGGTCTTCTTTTGCATCGTTTTTGCGGGATAGAGCCTCACAGGGATTCCGGTTGACTCCTCTTATGCTTTTAACCGCTTCCAGGGCTTCTTCTTCAGACAAACCTCGTCCGTGGACCAACCACGCAGCGAGAACATGTCCAGTCCGTCCACATCCAGCAGAGCAATGTATGACAACTTTCTTGTTATTTGTGCACGCTTTCTCTAAAAAGGGTAAAATTTCTTTCTTAAACTTGACCAAACTGCAAATACAGTAATCTTCTAATGGCACCCAGCAGACATTAGCCTTTCCAAACTCTTTGCAATAAAAATCTAAAAGGTTTATCTCGTAATAATCGAGTTCTTCTTGCGAAAGAAGGCAACAAACACCTTCAATGTCCTGTTGTTTCATGAAAGAGACCCATTCTTCAACTTCTTCCAAACCCACACGCTTTGAATTGTGACCGGGTCTCCCAGCTCCAAATACCACTTGCTCTCCTTCTCGTGCTGGACCAAAGTTAAACTTGCTCATCACATTTTCCCCTCCAGCAATTCAAATTTTGTCTATACTTCGTTCGTGCACCCCCCTTCCCGCTGATTTCGCTTTCCCATTTTTATTGCTTTTTCTAAAACTCAGATATTCAATTATTATAGCACTATCTCTAACTCAAGTTCTGATGCCTATTGGTTCAGCAGCTGGGTTCAGCTGGACAGCAAAGGGGATGTAGCAAAAATCCTATGTGAATAGGATACAAAAAACCTTTCTCCACTCAAAAAGACCATGGAACAGGCTAAAAACATGTTCCCTGACTTCCCTGCTGAAGGATCCTGTCCAATGATGAAAGTAGACGGAGAATCTTACCGATAGCGTGTCTTGTGAGGTAGTATCTAAAAGCGGCAAAAATTGCTGTTCAAGAAAAAGGCCCCGATTAGAGATCGGGGCCTTTTTGAAAACGAATCCCTAAAAAACAATGGCTCCTCGGGCAGGATTCGAACCTGCAACCCTCCGGTTAACAGCCGGATGCTCCACCGTTGAGCTACCGAGGAGCGCTCTACGTTGAGAAATTATATCCAGTCTACTCTGATTCGTCAAGATAATCCCGCAATTTTTTGCTTCGGCTGGGATGTCTCAACTTGCGCAGGGCCTTGGCTTCGATCTGCCGAATCCGTTCTCTGGTCACCCCAAAAATTTGCCCTACTTCCTCAAGGGTGTGGGGCTTCCCATCTTCAAGGCCAAAGCGGAGCTTGAGCACCCTGCGTTCTCTTTCTGAGAGAGTATTCAAAACATTCTCCAGCTGTTCGCGCAAAAGAGTGTAAGATGCCGCCTGAGGAGGCGCCATGGCGCCAGTATCTTCAATGAAATCCCCAAGGTGGCTATCCTCTTCTTCACCAATTGGGGTTTCCAGAGATAAGGGTTCCTGGGCGGTCTTCATTATTTCCTGGACTTTTTCAACCGTAATCCCCATCTCATTGGCTATCTCTTCGGGGGTGGGCTCTCGACCCAGGCGCTGGGTGAGCTGTCTGGAAACCCGAATGAGCTTGTTTATGGTTTCCACCATATGTACCGGGATGCGGATGGTTCTTGCCTGATCAGCAATCGCTCGGGTTATGGCTTGTCGTATCCACCAGGTTGCATAAGTGCTGAACTTGTAACCCTTGCGGTAGTCAAACTTTTCGACCGCCCTGATAAGTCCCAGATTGCCTTCCTGAATCAAGTCCAGGAAGAGCAATCCTCTACCTACATAGCGCTTAGCAATGCTTACCACCAGTCTCAGGTTGGCTTCAATGAGCTTTTTCTTGGCTTCTATGTCCCCTTGCTCGATTCTTTTGGCGAGTTCTACTTCTTCTTCAGGCGTGAGTAATGGGACCTGGCCGATTTCCTTAAGATACATCTTGACCGGGTCATCGACCCCTATTCCTTTGATTTCTTCAAACTGCAGATCCTCGCTCTCGGAGCTTTTTTCTACTTCTTCGCGAAGCGCTTCTTCGTCGGATACTTCGATACCCAGGTCGGAAAGAGTGCTGTAGATATCATCCAAACGGTCAACGTCCATTACCTGGTCTCCTAAAAAATCGTTCAGCTCCTTAAAAGTGATGTACCCCTTCTTTTTGCCGCTCTCCAATAACGGAGATATGGTCGAAGAGGGATAAGCATCGTACTCGCTATACATATTCTTTTTCTTACGGTTGGACGCCAAGGCGACCTCTCCCTTTCTATTTTTTTAACTTTTTATTGATTCCTTTTCTTTCTTAAGAATTTGGTCGTACTCCTTTAATTTGTCCTGAAGAAGAGCCTTGAGCTTTCGCCGCTCCTCTTCAGGCAAAGTACTCTTTGAGAGTTGTGTCGATATTCGGGAAAGCTCCCTTTCAGTGCTTTTTCGACGTCGAGAAAGCGCATTTTTTTTAACCGTTCTGACCAGATCCTGAACTACTTCTTCTCTTTCCAGTCCAAACTCGAGATCCTCCCGAGTGGCTATTTCCGAAATCAGGCGTTGCATATCAGAATCATTAATAAAAACCGCTGCCAGGTCGGCAAAAGAAAAATCCTTTTTCTTTAAAGCCAGGGTATTTATAGCCCGCCATAAACGGCGGTTATTGGAACAGGAAAAATCATTTTCCTCAAATTCTTCCAGAAGTTTCTCTCGGTAAGACAAATCTTCCAACAATTTCTTTATAATCATTTTTTCGGCCTTTATATTCCCGGGTTCTTTCAAATCGGTAGTCAATATCGAATTTTTCCCCGCCGTTTTGCCCTGAGTACCTGTTGCTTTCTCTACTGCTCTATAAATAAGTGATTCTTCTACGCCAAGTGTTCTGGCCAGCTGCTTGATGCGGAGTTCGCGCTCTATAACGTCCACAACCTGTAAGTAGGGAACCAAAGCCTGAATAATCTTAACCTTAGATTCCACAGTTTTATAACCATGCTGCTTAAGTAATAATTCCAGGTAAAAATCAAAATACGACATTTCCTGAGACAAAATTTTGAAAAGTACCTCTTTGCCCTTTTGCCTTAAAAGCGAATCCGGGTCAAAAGGAGGAGGAATGCGGACTATTTTGACTTCAAGTCCCTGAGCTCGGAGCAATTCTACTCCTCTCAGCGTGGCTGCCTCTCCAGCGCTATCGGAATCGAAGCAAAGCGTCACCTGCTGGGTATACCTCCGCAACAGCGAGGCTTGCTGAGAAGTGAAGGCCGTTCCCATGGAAGCGACACAGTTTTCCACTCCGGCTTCGTAGAGAGTCAAAAAATCCATGTATCCCTCAACGACCAATGCCTTTCCAGCTCTACGAATAGATCCTTTGGCAGCAAAGAGCCCATAAAGAGTTTTACCTTTAGAGAAAACGGGACTGTCCGGGGTGTTGACGTATTTGGGAGTCTCTCCTGAGAGGGATCTTCCCGCAAAACCGATTATCCTCCCCTGGTCATCGTGGAGGGCAAAAGTTATCCTCCCCCTAAAGCGGTCCAGCAGTTGGCCTCCTTTGCCCAAGACCCCTGCTCCACTTGATAGAAACTCTTTCCCGGAAAAGCCCTGTTTCATGAGATAATTCAATGTTGCCCTGCTTTCTGGAGGAGAAAATCCAATACCAAAGCGCTCTACTGTTTCCAGCTTCAGTCCACGCTCTTCAAGCAGATACCGCTTTGCTTTCTGTGCTTCCTGACTCTGGGGATTTGCCAGTTGAGCTTGGTAGAATCGTTGCAGGACTCTGTGAAGTTCCAGAAGACGTTTTCTTTCCAGCGCTTCTCCGGAAAGAAAATCACTCTTTCTTTCCGGCAACGATACCCCATACTTTTCAGCAATGATGGTAACCGCCTCCGGAAAACTCACTCCTTCTATTTTCATGATGAAGGAAAAAATATTACCTCCTACGCCACAACCAAAACAGTGGAAAATCCCTTTTTCCGGGGAAACGATAAAGGAAGGAGTTTTTTCTTCGTGAAAAGGGCAGAGTGCCCGGTAGTTTTTACCTGCGGGTTTTAAATCCACATACTGGGAGACCAGGTCCACAATATCAACTTTTTCCCGTATTTCTTCAAGGAATTCCTGAGGAAAAAACAAACCCAACCACCTAACCTGAAGGCCCTGAGTGTTCCTCAGGGCCTTCAGTCAAAATGAGCAGTTAACGAATGAAAATTGGGGCAAAAACTAAGGCTACAATGGACATCAACTTAATGAGAATGTTCAGCGAAGGCCCAGCCGTATCTTTAAATGGGTCTCCTACTGTGTCACCTACTACTGCTGCTGCATGCTGCGGAGAACCTTTTCCGCCCAGGTTGCCTTCCTCAATGTACTTTTTGGCATTATCCCAGGCTCCACCAGAATTTGCCATCATTACTGCCAGCATCAAGCCAGAAACAATAGCTCCTGCCAGAAGCCCACCCAGAGCTTCTTTGCCTAAAGCAACTCCAACGATCAGGGGAACTATTACAGCCAGAATGCCGGGTAAAATCATTTGAGAAAGAGCTCCCCGGGTGCTGATATCCACGCATCGGGCATAGTCTGGCTTGGCTTTGCCTTCCATAAGACCAGCAATTTCACGAAATTGCCTGCGCACTTCTTCCACCATTCTAAAGGCTGCCCTGCCAACTGCTCGAAGCGCCAGTGAGCTGAAAAGGTAGGGCATCATAGCGCCAATGAAAAGTCCTACCACGGTCATGGGCTTGATGAGGTCGATAACCTTGAGGTTCACTGCTGCACCGTAGGCTGAAAAAAGAGCCAGAGCGGTCAGTGCGGCTGAGCCAATTGCCAGGCCTTTTCCGATAGCAGCGGTGGTGTTACCCAGAGCATCAAGCGAGTCAGTTATCTTGCGGACATTGGGTCCCAACCCTGCCATCTCAGCTATTCCACCCGCGTTATCAGCAACAGGGCCATAAGCGTCGATGGCCAGAGTCATGCCAGTAATAGAGAGCATGCCCAGTGCAGCAACCGCGATACCATAAATTCCTGCTGCCCAGTAAGAGACCAGTATCGCTCCACAGATGAGTATTACTGGCACAACCACGCTTTCCATACCTACTGAAAGCCCATCGATGATGACCGTGGCTGGTCCGGTTTTCGATGCTTCAGCAAGGTTGCGAACGGGCTTGAAGTGGCTCGAAGTGTAGTATTCGGAAATGAGACCGATAGCAATTCCTGCAATCAAGCCAGCTACTGTGGCGACGAAAACGCTGAGATTGCCAAAGAGGGCCAGAGACAAAATCAGGCTGAACACAGCAGCCAGAAGGCCACTTATGTAAGTGCCTCGATTCAAAGCGGCGGCAAGGCCCTTTTCGTCTTTAGCATTTACAAAGAAAGTGCCGATGATTGCAGCAATAATTCCAAAAGCTGCCATTAAAAGAGGATAGGCTACTCCTGCAAAACCAGAGAAAAGGGTTACTCCAAGGATCATTGCAGCAATGATGGAACCCACGTAAGATTCAAAGAGATCGGCACCCATTCCGGCTACGTCACCAACGTTGTCACCCACGTTGTCAGCGATAACTGCCGGGTTGCGTGGGTCATCTTCGGGTATGCCGGCTTCAACTTTTCCTACCAGGTCAGCGCCCACGTCAGCCGCTTTGGTGTAAATTCCTCCACCAACACGAGCAAAGAGCGCAATAGAGCTGGCTCCCAATGCAAAGCCATTGATTACCTCTGGATCGCGGATAATAGCATACAGGATTCCCAAGCCCAGAAGGCCAAAACCAACCACACACATTCCCATGAAAGCTCCGGCGGAAAAAGCCACTTTCAGTGCCTGGCTGACGCCTTCAGTGGCTGCCTGGGTGGTACGGGCATTACTTCTGGTTGCGATGCGCATTCCCGCAAATCCAGCAAGACCAGAACAAAGAGCACCTACCAGGAAACAAGTTGCGGTAACCCAGTTGCGGGCAAAACCAAGCACGACGAACATAACTATCACGAAGAAGATCAGGAAACTGTACTCTCGCTTCAAAAAGGCCATGGCCCCTTCCTGAACCGCTTTGGATATTTCCTGCATGCGTTCATTTCCAGGGCTACAGCGGTTGATTTTCTGTGCCAGCGAGAGCGCAAAAAGAACTGCTATTAAGCCTGCAATCGGGGCAAAAAGCACTACTCCCATCATAACTCCTCCTTTCTATGTTATTCTGCTTTTCTATTAGCTTCCCCGCTGCCCGGGCCACTGCCTTGTTGAGGCCAGGGATCAGGGAGAAAATATTTTTTGTACATGTACAGAGCGTACCTATCAGTCATACCTGAAATAAAGTCGCAAATAATTCTATCAAGAGAAACCTCTTTTGGTAAGCAGAAAGAGCATTCTTTTTGAAAAAAATCAGGATGCTCGAGAAAAAAAAGATAAAGGTCCTTAATCAGCCTCTTGGCTTTGCTCCTCACCCTTACCTGTTCATCGCTGAAGTAAACCCTTTGAAAAAGAAAGCTACGTAACTCTTCAGTGGCTTCTCTGGTCTCTTGACTCATGGTGATACGGTCAGAGTTAATACTACTCAGCACCACATCCTTAACCATGTGGTCTATTCTTTCTCGATGGGTGCTTCCAAGCACAGCAATTGAATTTCTCGGCAATTCTGCTTCCCTAATAAGGCCGGCCCTGAGTGCATCGTCAATGTCGTGGTTGACGTAGGCTATCACATCTGCAAGGCGCACCACTTGCCCTTCCAGGGTAGCGGGAAGGTCTTCTTCCGAACAAAGCAAAGTGCTGGAATGAGTCTTGGAATGCTTCAGGATGCCGTCTCTGACTTCCCAGGTCAAGTTCAGACCCTGGCCATCCCTTTCGAGTAGATCCACCACTCTGAGACTCTGTTCATTGTGCCTGAAGCCCTCGGGATAAACTTCGTTAAGCGCTTCCTCTCCAGCATGGCCAAAAGGAGTGTGCCCCAGGTCATGTCCTAAAGCTATAGCTTCGGTGAGGTCTTCATTAAGGCGAAGAGCTCGGGCTATAGTACGGGCAATTTGTGCCACTTCAAGGGTATGGGTGAGACGGGTGCGGTAATGGTCTCCCTCAGGGCTGAGAAAAACCTGGGTTTTGTGCTTCAGTCTTCGAAAGGCTTTACTGTGAATAATGCGGTCCCGGTCGCGCTGAAAGGCGTTGCGCAGGTCGCATTCTGCTTCAGGATACTTTCTCCCTCTGCTCTGGGAACTCAAAGTAGCATAAGGGGAAAGAAGCTCCCGCTCTTTCTCTTCCCAGAATCTTTTTATTTCCTCTATTTTCAAGGTTATCACCCGAAGAACCGGGGGATGTTTCCCCCGGTTCAGGAATTTGAAGCTTTGAATTGTTACTTCTCTGCTTCAATTGCAGCCTGTGCCGCTGCTAGACGAGCAATAGGTACCCGGAATGGTGAACAACTGACATAGTTAAGGCCTATTTTGTGACAGAACTTAACTGATTTGGGTTCTCCACCATGCTCACCACAGATACCACACTTCAGGTTAGAACGAGTACTTCTTCCTTTCTGGACACCCATCTGCATCAGCTGGCCGACGCCTTCCTGGTCCAGAACCTGGAAGGGATCTTCTTCGAGAATTCCTTTCTCTTCATAGTAGAAGAGGAACTTACCTTCAGCATCGTCTCTGCTGTAACCAAAGGTCATCTGAGTCAGGTCGTTAGTTCCAAAGGAGAAGAACTCGGCGTATTCAGCAATCTGGTCTGCAACCAGTGCCGCTCGAGGTACCTCGATCATGGTTCCGAAGCTATAGCTAACATCCACGCCATATTCCTTGATGACGGCCTGGGCAACTTCATCCAGCTTCTCCTTAAGAACTTTAATTTCATTTCGGTGGCCAACCAGCGGAATCATGATTTCCGGAATTACTTTAATGCCTTCTTTTGTCAGTTCGCAGGCTGCTTCCATAATTGCCCGAACCTGCATTTCAACGATTTCCGGATAGAGAATGCCCAGGCGGCATCCGCGCAAACCAAGCATTGGGTTGGCTTCGTGGAGGTTGCGGACTATTTTAAGCAGATTTTCTTTTTCTTCGAGTTCAGGACCGGTTACTCCCTTGACGCGAAGGGTGGTCACTTCCACCAGCAGATCCTCGAGCTTGGGCAAGAACTCATGCAAAGGAGGATCGATCAAGCGGATGGTTACCGGTTTCCCTTCCATAATGCGGAAAATCTCCTTGAAGTCGCCCTTCTGCATAGGTTCTATCTCACTGAGTGCTTTTCTGCGCTCTTCTTCATTCTGAGCCATGATCATTCTCTGCACGCTGGGAAGCCGGTCTGGAGCCATGAACATATGCTCTGTACGGCAGAGTCCAATACCCTCTGCTCCAAACTCCAGTGCTTTCTGAGCGTCCTGAGGTGTATCAGCGTTAGCACGCACTCCCAGTTTTCTCACTTCGTCAGCCCAGGAAAGGAGAGTCTGGAAATCTCCAGAAAGCTGAGGTGGAATGGTCTTTACCTGACCCAGGATAACTTCTCCAGTTCCACCGTCTATGGTGATGTAATCACCCTCTTTCACTACTGTGCTGTTTACGGTGAACTGCTTCTTGTCGAGATCAATTTTGATTGCTTCACAGCCGGCAACACAGGGTTTACCCATTCCGCGAGCTACCACTGCAGCATGGCTGGTCATACCTCCACGGCTGGTCAGAACACCTTGAGCAGCAACTACGCCGTGAATATCATCGGGAGTGGTTTCAGGTCTGACCAGGATGACCTTTTCACCCTCGTTACCCAGCTTTTCGGCTTCATCAGCGTCAAACACTACCTTACCGTATGCAGCACCAGGTGATGCGGGAAGCCCTTTAGCAAGTACTTGGATTGGCTGACTGCGGTCAATCTGGGGATGCAGAAGCTGGTTCAGCTGGTTGGGGTCTACTCTCAAAATAGCAGTCTTCTTGTCGATGAGTCCCTCTTTGACCATATCCACAGCGATTTTGATTGCTGCCTGAGCAGTTCGCTTACCGGTTCGAGTTTGAAGAAGGTATAATTTACCCTTCTCGATAGTGAACTCAAAGTCCTGCATATCTTTGTAGTGCTTTTCAAGAATTTCATAAACCTTTTTTAGCTCTTCAAAAGCTTTGGGAAGCTCCTTTTCCATCTCCACGATTGGTTTGGGCGTCCTGATGCCAGCAACAACGTCCTCACCCTGAGCATTGAGAAGATACTCGCCGTAGTATTCTTTCTCTCCGGTAGAAGGGTTACGGGTGAATCCAACACCGGTTCCAGAATCAAAGCCCATGTTTCCAAACACCATCATCTGAACATTTACTGCAGTTCCCCAATCGTCAGGAATGCCATGAATTTTGCGGTAAGTGATTGCACGCTTGTTGTTCCAGGACTCAAACACGGCATTGATGGCTCTTTTGAGCTGTTCATAAGGTTCTTGAGGGAAGTCTTCTCCGGTTTCTTTTTTATAGAGTTCTTTGTATTTCTGGATTACCTTTTTAAGAGCTTCAGCATCTAAATCAGTATCCAGCTTAGCTCCTACTTCTTCCTTAACTTCGTCGAGGATGGCTTCGAATTTGGAATGGTCAATGCCCATAACCACGTTGCCGAACATCTGAATGAATCGCCGATAGCAGTCGTAGGCGAAGCGCTTGTCCCCGGTCAACTTAGCCAGGCCTTCTACCACCTCGTCATTAAGCCCCAAATTGAGGATAGTGTCCATCATGCCTGGCATGGAAACGGGTGCTCCAGAACGGACCGAAACCAAAAGCGGATTGTTGGGATCGCCAAACTTCTTACCGCTTTTTTCCTCAAGTTGTTTAAGATTAGCCAGGATTTCCTCTTCAAGCCCTTCTGGCCACTGCTCGTTGTTCTTGTAATAGTGGGCGCAGGCCTCAGTGGTAATGGTAAACCCTGGTGGCACCGGCAGGCCGATGCGGGTCATTTCAGCAAGATTGGCTCCCTTACCACCCAGGAGCATCTTCATTGAAGCGTCTCCTTCGCCAAAAAAGTAAACGTATTTCTTTTTGTTCATGATGCTTCCTCCTTCTTTTTATTGTTAATAAGATTTGCTATTTTCTCGCTGATTTCTCTGGTAGTCAAATTGGTTATGTCAATAATCTCACAACCCAGCTTTTTATATATCGTCATGGCGAAATCCAGTTCTTTTTTTACTACTTCAGGTTGTGCTTTCCTGCTGAGCCTGTCCAGGCCCAGAGCGTTGATTCTCTCTGCTCTAACCCTGCTCAGGTCCATTTCATTTATCCAAATACCTACCGGGACAACGCCTTTCTTACAACTTTCTCTAATCACCTCCTCGAGATCGTAAGGAAGCGGTAAATCAGGGTTGAGAAGGATAAATCCACACTTCAATCCCTTTTCTGCAAGCATGAGAGTAATTTCATCCCGATGGGGATACCACACGCTGAAGACGATTACATCAGCCTTGTCAAGATTGGAAATACTGAAGCCGGTACTCTTTTCCATCGAATACTCCAGAGCTTCAGCGTGGCTGGGAGTTTCCTCAAGGCTCTGGAAGAGGCCTGGTTTGCCCCTCGGTTGACGAGCACTGGCTTTTTTCAAAGCTTCCACAATGGGACCCAAAAGGTCCAGTGCAAAAATACCGCGGTTTACACTTTCAGCGCGGAGCCGGCTGGCCATTTCTTCGTTGACCAGCGTATACACCACGAGGTCTTGGATTCTCACCATGTCCAGAATGTTTTCTATGGTCTCCCAGTGGCGAACCTTGGTGAAGGGTAAAATGTTCACCCGGGGTAACTCAAACTGCACCAGTGCTGCCTGCACCACCGAGAGAGCTGTTTTACCGGTGCCATCGGATATTACAAAAATGTTAAAATCGTCTCTCGAGGTCGTTTCCTTTTTAACTTCCACCGTTTTCCTCCTGAATAACCACCTGGGATAAATCCGCAAACCGATGCCATAAAAGAACTATTTTTTTCATCAGCGCAAGTCGGTTTTTGCGTATCGCTTCCTCAGGAGCCATAACCAGGACTTTTTCAAAAAACCGGTCCAGGACAGGAACCAAAGTATAGAAATCTTCAAACAATTTTTGGTAATTCCCTTCCTTCAGAGAGCTTTCAAAATTTTTTTCAAAGCGCAAAAGAGACTGATAAAACTCTCTCTCAATTTCCTCTTGTAAGAGTTGTTCGTCCACATTTGCGCTTCCGTCAAAATTTTTACTTATGTTGTAAGCGCGAGTGAAACCAGTCAAAACTGCTTCTAAAACACTCTTCTCAGCATCCCAGAGCTTTTGCAAGGCTGAAGCTCGAAGGTAAACCTCGTAAATATCGTCGATTGGAATACCCAACACTGCATTGATGATTGAGTAATTGATACCCTGTTCCAAAAGGAAGGTGCGCAAACGGGTTAGCAAAAAGGCCAGTACCTTTTCCACCACGGCTTCGTCAAAAGACACAAAACCCTGTTCTGCAATCAGAGAGAGATTTTCGCGAATGAGCTCTTTAATACCTAAAAACCAGCACTTATTTATTATGAGGCCAATAAGGCCCTGGGCCAGTCTTCTGAGACCCAAAGGATCTTCAGAACCACTGGGAATACGCTCTAAGGCAAAGCTCGAAACAATGGTGTCCACCCGGTCAACTAGACTCAAAACGCTTCCAACCAGCGTTTTGGGATAATTTCCCTCTGATGGAGAAAAGTACTGTTCTTCAATAGCCAGCGCAACTTCTTCAGCTTCCCCATCTTCCTGGGCATAAACCCGACCCATGTAACCCTGGAGTTCAGGAAATTCCTTGACCATTTCACAGGCCAGGTCTGCTTTGGCAAGAAAAGCAGCTCGCTCTAAGAACTGTGCTTTTTCCTTGCCAACATGGAGTTTCTGAGCCAAGTACCTGCTCAGCTGAATTAGGCGCTGAGTCTTTTCCCACATGGTACCCAGCGATTCCTGAAAGACAACACCTTTTAATTTGTCGACTTTATCAGAAAGAGAGCTCCTTCGATCTTCATGAAAGAAAAAGAGAGCGTCTTCGAGTCTGGCCCTTAAGACTCTTTCGTTGCCTTTGATTATGATTTCGCTTCCATCAGCAGGTCGGTTCAAAACCACCATAAAATGAGGAGAGAGGTTGCCCCTCTCATCCGTACAGGCAAAGTAGCGCTGGTGATGTTTCATAACTGTTATCAATACCTTTGAAGGTAGGGTAAGATACTTTTCCTCAAAGCGCCCTACTCCTACTCCAGGATATTCTACCAGAAAGTTTACTTCTTCTAAAAGGTTTTCATCTCTCAACCAAAATATGCCTTCTTCCTGAGCACAGGAAGTCAAGAGCTCCTCTATTTTCGCCCTTCTTTCTTGAGGATCGGCTATTACAAAAGCTTTACGAAGGGTATCCAGATAGGTTTCTGCACTGGAAATGGCCACTTTGCCAGGGCAAAGAAACCGATGTCCCCTACTAAACTTGGAGGAAGTTATGTCTGCAAATTCAAAAACGATTTCTTCATCATCAAGAAGCGCAACTAACCATCGTATAGGACGCACAAAGGCGACGTTTCCTTCGCCCCAGCGCATGGAACGCGAAAACTGGAGACACGAAAGCGCTTTCTTAAGAACCTGAGGAAGAATTTCCTTAATCGCCTTGCCCGGAATCTCTTTGCGCGCAAACACGTAAGTTCCTCGCTCGGCTTCTTTAATAAACAGAGAGCTGGGTTCCACTCCCTGAGCTTGTGCAAAAAGTAAAGCGGGTTTCAGCCACTCCCCTTCTGGCGAAAGGGCCACTTTTTTAGGAGGGCCTTTTACCTCCAGAACCTGTTTTCTTTGAAACTCTTCCACTCCATGCAAGAGGATGGTAACCCGCCTTGGGGTACCTAATACTTTATGTTCACCAAAAATAATCTGTTCTGACCTCAAAACATCCAGGAAGACTTCCTCGAATTTCTCGAAAACCTCCTCTTTAAGGCTCGAGGGAAGTTCTTCCATGCCAACTTCCACCAGGAGAGTTTTTCCAGAAGAATTCATCTTCTCCTACAACTCCTTTTTTGTCCAAGGGAATTCTGCTTCTTCCCTCATTCTCAGGTACTCCAGTGCACATCGGTTGGCCAGCTTCCTGATACGGGCCATGTACTGGCTGCGCTCGATGACGCTTATGCCTCCTCGCGCTTCAAGAAGATTGAACACATGGGAACACTTAAGAACATAATCGTAAGCAGGTAGGACAAGCTGCTTCTCCACCAATCTTGCTGCTTCTTTTTCATAGAGCTCAAAGAGCTGAAAGAGCAAGTCTGGGTCACTCTCGTCAAAGCTATACACAGAGTGTTCCTTTTCTTCCTGGAGACGAATGTCTCCGTAGGTAAAGTGGGGGTTCCACAAAACCTCGAATACGTTATCCTTTTCCTGAAGGTACATAGCTATTCTTTCCAGACCGTAGGTTATTTCCACAGAAATGGGCTTAAGGTCTATTCCTCCTGCCTGCTGGAAATAGGTAAACTGGGTTATTTCCATGCCATCAAGCCACACTTCCCAACCCAATCCCCAGGCTCCGAGGGTGGGAGATTCCCAGTTGTCTTCTACGAAGCGAATGTCGTGTTCCAGGGGATTAATTCCAAGACTGAAAAGGCTTTCCAGATACCACTCCTGAATCTCAGCTGGAGAAGGTTTAATGATTACCTGAAACTGATAATGCTCATAAAGGCGATTGGGATTTTCCCCGTAACGGCCATCGGTGGGACGGCGAGAGGGTTCACAGTAAGCCACTTTCCAGGGTTCAGGACCCAACACCCTCAAAAAGGTAGCCGGGTTCATGGTGCCAGCCCCAACTTCGATGTCATAGGGTTGTTGAATCACACAACCTTTTTGCTTCCAGAAATCGCTAAGATTAAGAATGATGTCCTGAAAATACATCTTTTCAGCTCCTTCCGAAAACCACCAAAAGTAAACTATATCAACAGAAATACTGACTGTCAACTTCTCTCTGATTCACTTGCTGTGGGTTTTTCAGGATACCTGGCAAGGAAGGCTTCGATGCTCCAGGTGTCTTTATTTAAGTGATGTGAAAAATATTGGGAACTAAGCTCGTCCAGATGAAAAAACTGGTCACCAGTAAGTTTTAACTTGGAAAGCGAGGGATAAGGAAGGTGGAGAAGATGCAACCAGATTGAAGGCATATCCTGTGATATAGGAGCACAGCTTTTAGCCAGTTCAGGTTTTGAGGCGCAATTTCCACACATAACTCCTCCTTCAGCATGGCTCCAATAGTTGAACGTTTTGCCTTCCCGGTTGCACACTGCGCAGCTAGTTAGCCGAGGCTGTAACCCCAGACATTGAAGCAAAATCAGTTTAAATTTCAAGATACCCCTGCGGACCGCCTTAGGGGGACTGCCATCTGCAAAAGCAAAAATCTTCAGCACTTCTCCAAAAAGCCTTTCCTGCTGGCTTCCTCCCTCAATGGCCTGGTCAATGAGATACAGGATGTAGTTGCCCAGAAGCCATTTTTCAAAGGATCGAGCAAGCATTCGGAACGACCTTTTAATTTCTGCCTGCACCACCACTGGCAAAGAGCGACCCGCATAAAACAGAAACTCCGAAAGTACAAATTTGTCGAGGGCACCACCCAAGCGATTGCCCACCTTCCTGGCTCCCTTAGCCATTACCTGTATTTTACCCATCTCTTTGGTAAATACCACAACGATGCGGTCTATCTCGCCTACATCAAATTGTTTAATCACGATACCAGAATCTTTGATATAACCTCGAAGCATAAAAAAACGTTTTTACTTCACTTTGTAGCCCCAGCGCCTCAATACCTCAGGGCGTTTACGCCAGGACTTTTCGGTTTTGACCCAGAGGTCCAGGTATACTTTTTTGCCCCAGTTGTACTCGATTTCCTCCCGTGCTTCCTGACCAATTTTCTTGATCATTCTGCCTCCTTCGCCGATGATAATTTTCTTGTGGGAATCCCTTTCAACATAGATGGTGGCCTGAATATAAATGATTTCTCCTCTGTCTTTAAATTCCTCAACTCTAACCTCTACGCCGTAGGGCACTTCCTGATGAACATTCCACCAGATTTTTTCCCGTATTATCTCGGCCACTATCTCCCGTTCATAAACATCGGAAACTATGCCAGGCTCATAATAGGGTTCTCCTTCAGGAAGGTAGTTTACTACTTTTTCAAGCAATTCTGAGATACCCTCCCCTGTCAAAGCCGAAATTGCCATTGACTCAGCAAAAGGGGTGTGACGGGAAAGGAAACTGACAATTTCCACAATTTTTTCTTCAGTGGTCAGGTCTTTTTTGTTGATTACCAGGAATTTAGGATTAGTAAAATTTTTTAGTTGTTCCAGGTAATGAATATCCTCTTGCCATCCCTCTTCTGGAGTGGTCATATAAAGAAGGAGATCTATACCTTCCAGTGCATCTTGTATCTCTTTGACCATGAACTCACCCAGGCTATCCACCGGGTCATGCAAGCCCGGGGTGTCAACGAAAATGACCTGACTGTCCGGGCGATTGAGGATGCCCTTAATGGACTTCCTGGTGGTTTGAGGTTTAGGGGAAACGATGGCTACCTTTTGTCCCACCACTTTGTTTAGGAAAGTGGACTTGCCCACATTGGGTCTTCCTAAAATGGTCACAAAGCCGGATTTGAAACTCATAATTTTTCCTCCATTTCAGTGTTTATTGTTTCAAAGAAAAGGAGTGGGGCAAAAGCTCTTTCAGATCAAAGACCTTGAAATCTTCGCTGGAGCGAGCTAGCAGGACTTTTATTCCTGGTGAGAATTCAGTTAGAACCTGAAGACACGCACCACAAGGATAGCAAAAGTCCCTTTTTTCAGAAACGATGGCAATGGCTTCAAAGTCGCGCTTCCCCATGGATATCGCCTTGCTCACTGCTACTCTTTCAGCACAGATGCTCAGCCCAAAAGAAGCATTCTCCACATTCACACCAGTTACCATCGTCCCGTCTGCACAAAGCAAGGCAGAAGCTACCCTGTAACCCGAGTACGGCGCGTAAGACAAATCAAGCTGTTTTAAAGCTTTATTAATCAACTTTTCAAAAAGTAGGTGCTTTTTAAAAGCGTTGAGATACTGTTCCTGCTTCTCGCTCATAGCTTGCAAGTCCTGGGGTTCCTTATCATCGTAACCCAAACAGTGCAAAAGTCCGTGTATGAATAATAGACTTATTTCATCGTCGATAGAATTGCCTGCTACTCTTGCCTGTTCGAGAGCTACAGGAATGCAAATAATCACTTCTCCCCACGTTTGGTCTTCTTCCTCTCCATAAAAAAAAGACATGACATCTGAAGATTCTCTTTTGCCAAAGAAACGTTCCTTTAACTCCTGCATTTTTTCTGTGTCAACCAGAACCAAATTCAAAATTCCCGAAAGATTTTTTCCTTCTTCCTTCAAAACCAGTTGTAGCAGCTTTTCAAGTTTTCTTTTTGAAACAACACCCCTTTGGAGATTGAATTCACCGCATTCCACAATTCGTATTTGGCTGGCTTTCACTTTTCTATCCCTGCCTCAGCTTGCGCTTCCTCACCTGAAGAACCTGTGGTTGCAACTTCAGATAAGGCAAGCGAGTGTGAAAGGTCCCAATCAAAACTAGAACAAAAGTTCTTACTATCTTACGTAGGTCTTTGAGTGTCAGATCCGCTTCGTCCAGCTGTCCATCCTTAAGATAATTCTGAAGAATATTCTCAACCGCAGTTTCAATCTTGCTCGGCGTAGGGTTACGTATTCCCCTGACCGCTGCCTCAACGCTGTCGGCAAGAAAAACCAACACCTCTTCCGGAGTACGAGGAAGAGGGCCCGGATAGCGAAATTCCTCTTCCATAACGGTATCGTTTCGCTCCCGAAGGGCTTTCTCATAAAAATAGCGCATAAGCGTTCTTCCGTGATGACGCCTGATGATCTCTATGATTTCCGGAGGAAGATGATATTCCCGAGCGACCTCTACTCCATCCTTCACGTGGTTCTGTATGGCCAGCGCACTCAGATTAGGATTAAGACGATTATGTATGTTTCTCCCTCCCATCTGGTTTTCGATAAAGAAGTAAGGTCTCTTCAACTTACCGATGTCGTGATAGTAGGCACCGGCTCTGGCCAGAAGGGGATCAGCACCAATTTCTTCCGCTGCGGCTTCGGCGAGGTTGGCCACCATAATACTGTGGTTGTAGGTGCCTGGGGCTTCTATCATAAGCCGACGAAGCAGGGGATGGGTAGGATTGACGAGTTCCAGCAGAAGGAAATCAGAAGCCACGTGAAAAGTGCTTTCCAGAAAAGCCACTGCTCCCAGAGCCAGAACGGAAGAGCCAATCCCACTTATCAGTCCAAACAAGGTGTTTTCAAGCAGAATAAGCATTTGCTTTTCTTCATAATAGGCAAAAAGAGCCACCAGGAGAACATTGATAAATGCCATCAAGAAACCTGTTCTAATCAAATCCCGTCGGGATATTTTCGTGGGCAGCAGAAAAATGGGCAAGAGCAGGTTAAGATACGAATAAGAACCCTGAATGAAAGAGAAGTGGCTGCTCCAGAGAAGGAGTGGGAAAAGAACAATGACTTCTCCGAAAGCCGCTTCTCTGCCCAGCAGTGCACAGAGGACAAAAGAAATTATAGGGAGCAACACAAAGTAAGGGGAAATCCGAGTGGAAAACGTATTCAAACCTACCACGCTAGCTACAATTAGGATGCGGATCCAGAGAAGGTCTTTGTTGGCCAGCACAGAAGGGGTGAAGTTCTTCAGATAGAAAAACTCTGCTGTACAGCAAATAATTATCAAGACTGAGAGCGTTAACAACCCGCTAAAGCTTCTCTGCCAGTTGCCCAAGCCCAGAGAACGAAGCATTTCTACATCCTGTTGGGTTAACACGCTTCCCTTGGGAATGAGAATCTCGCCCCTGGGAATGATTCTTTTAACTGGCTCCACCTGACTGATGATTTCCTGTCTCTCCCTTTGCATAGTCTCAACATCCAGAATAGCCGTGGGCTTCAAAAAACGAAAGGCCAGAAAACTCAGAGCTCTTTTGCCTTCCTCAGGTAGTTCGTCTTCTTCCAGTCGAGAGTTTAATTGCCAAAGCACATCTTCCAGGTTTTCCGGAGCTATCGGCTTGGATAACGCCTCGTTTAAAAGTTCCAGGAAAATCGTTTTCGCAGCAGTGTAAATTGGAAGTGGCGTTTCTACAAGCCACTCCAAAACACCCGAGGTGATTTTCCACCTCTCTATAAACCTACTCCGTTCCTGCTGCAATTCTGGTAGTGGAGTTTGACGCAGTGTTTCCAGTTCCACAAAAAAAGAAGCAACTTCTTCCTGTATTTCTTGCACTGTTTCCTGATCTACTAAATATCTTGGCGATATGCTGGAAGCCATTTTCTCCCGAAGCTTTCGCGTTCCCTCCACATCCACTATTTCCAGGTCAGTGGGAGCAACAATGTCTTGAATAAGCACTTTACCGGGATAGAGGTTGGTGCTGGCAAGATAACCAGGAATCCAGAGAACCGCAAATAGCACCAAAGCATAAATCAGAGAGGAAAGGGGTATTGCTTTGGCAAAAAGGGGTAGATCGTGTTTAATAAAACTCAAGATGCTACTTTTTTGAAGAAGCTTTCTTTTCAAATTGTTCATAAGCAAGGATAATTTTTTGGACCAGGTGGTGGCGAACTACATCACGTTCGGAAAGATATATAAACTCGATGCCTTCAATATCTTTTAAGATATGCTGTACCAGAACCAGACCAGAAGTTTTGCCAGCCGGAAGGTCGATTTGGGTGATGTCTCCAGTAACCACGACTTTTGAACCAAAGCCCATCCGAGTCAGGAACATCTTCATTTGCTCGGCTGTAGTATTTTGCGCTTCATCAAGAACAATAAATGAGTCGTTAAGAGTTCGTCCTCGCATGTAGGCAAGGGGTGCAACCTCGATAGTTCCGCGGTCGCTGAATTTCTGAAATCTTTCCGGAGAAAGCATTTCATAGAGTGCGTCATACAGGGGTCTGAGATAGGGCTCAATTTTTTCTTTAAGGTCTCCAGGGAGAAAGCCCAAGCTTTCACCTGCTTCAACCGCCGGCCTGACCAGAACAATGCGACTCACTTCTTTTCGCTGCAGTGCCGCGCAGGCCATGGCCATAGCAAGATATGTCTTTCCAGTACCAGCTGGGCCTATACAAAAGGTTATTTCCGCCTTCCTCACTGCCTGGACATATTTTACCTGTCCTGGAGTTTTAGGTCTGATAGGTTTATTGTAAGCGGTTACTAAAATAGTTTCCCCAACCTCATTTTTCCACCACGCGTTGCGATCAGCTTTGAAGGCCAGGGCCATCTTTTGGAGATCCTGGTACTCCACTTCCAACCCTTCCTGAAAAAGCTGAATCAGCTCTTCAAGAAACTTTAAAGCAAGTTGGGCCGAGGAACCATTTTGCTTGCCCTTGATAACTATTGAATCCTCGGCCACCGAAATCTCAACATCGAAGACCTCTTCTATTAAAGCAACATTGGCATCAAAGCCGCCAAAAAGTTTTTTGAGGTTTGAAAGATCATTTATTCTTAAACGCGCCTCGTTCACGTAACGCTGACTACGCAAGTTTTTTTAACCACGCTCCCCCAAGATATCCCGAACTATCTGAGCCACTTTTTTGCCTTCAGCTCTGCCTTGTAACTCTTTCATAACAGCTTTCATAGCCTCTCCGAAAGAAATGTTCTCTTCCTTTTGAATAATGCTTTCAGCGATTTGGCGTATTTCCTCTTCGGCGAGCTGAGGAGGTAAGAACGACTCGATTACTTCTATTTCCCGCTTCGTTTTCTCTATTAAATCTTTACGTTGTGCTTTTTCAAAATATTCCAGCGATTCCTCTCTTTTTTTAATCTCTTTTCTAAGCAATGCTATAATCTCTGATTCCTCGAGATCGTCGGTTCTCTTCTCTATCTGCTTGTTTTTGATCTCAGCAAGGAGAAGCCGTACAGTGTCAAGGCGTATTCTATCGCCCTCTTTGAGGGCCGCTTTCATGCTTGTGTTTAACTTCTCTTTCAGAGAGATGTTTGAACTCACCGACGCTTTTTCCTCCGTGCCGCAGCCTGAGCTCTTTTTCTCTTTTTTTCGCTTGGCTTTTCATAGAACTCTCTTCTTTTCATTTCAGAAATGATCCCATTGCGCTGGCACTTTCGCTTAAATCTTCTCAAAGCTTCGTCAATGCTTTCTCCCTGACCAACCTTGATCTCGGTCACTACAATTCCTCCCTTGTCAAAAAGTAAAAACATTATAGAAAATTAAGAAACCTCTGTCAATTTTGGTCTGTGCTACACCTACTAGGAGCCAAAGTGATAATATATTATATGGAAAAGCTATACAAAGGGGGTAAGTTCTATGAATGAGGAACACCAGGAATTTCCTGCTGACCAGAGTAATCAAAATATGGAGATTCAATCCAACCAGGTTGGATCTGAGGAAGTCCTGGGAGAAATCACCATCGCTCCAGAAATCATCGCTACTCTGGCAGCCATTACCACCATGAAGGTACCCGGGGTAACAGGCATGGCTGGTCTACCACAAGCATCATTGAGCACCTTGATTGGCAAAAGAGAGCTTAACAAGGGCGTAAAAGTCGATGTTAAGGAAAAATCCGTCAACCTGGAGATTTCCATTGCCGTGGATATCGGTGCTACCATTATAGAAGTTGCTCGGAAAGTGCAGCAAGAAGTCAAACAGGTCATCGAATCCAAAACCGGCATGAAGGTAAACCGCATTGACATCAATGTAAGAGAAGTCACCTATCCAGAGAAAGAAGAATCTGTGGAAAGTCAGGGTTAGAAGCAAACCAGGCCTTGAAGTTTTTCAAGCTTCTTAGGCCCAATACCTTTAACCTGGGCGAGCTCGTCCAGAGAGTGAAAAGGACCATGTTGTTCACGGTACTCAACAATGCGTTGCGCTATTACCGGTCCTATCCCGGGCAGGGTTTCAAGCTCTGCAGCAGCGGCCAGGTTAATGTTGACCAAATTTCCTTTTACATCCTTTAGGTCTGTTTCAGGATGGTCAAGAGACAGAGTGAGAGAAGGGGTTTTTGCGTTTTCTTTCTCTTCTTGAAGGGCAAAAGCAACAACCACTTTCTGTCCATCGTAAAGAGGCGCTGCTAAATTCAGACCTTGCAAGTACGCTTCTTGTTGCGCTCCTCCAGCTAATTCTATCAGCTCAAACAGGCGGGTACCCTCAGCTACTTTATACACACCAGGATTGAGCACCGCACCTTCTATCTGCACTATTATTTGGTGAACCTCTGCCTGGTCGGATGGCACATCCCGCTGATGCCACCAGATGCCGAACAAAGTAATGAGTAGGACTCCCAAAATGATAACAACTAGTTTTTCGTTGGAATTCATGTGGTTTTCAGCGAACTACCAGATTAATCAGCTTGTTGGGAACATATATCACCTTTTGGATTTCTTTCTGGTCGAGCCAGTTTTGGACTTTATCGTCTCGCAGTGCTTGCTCAAGTACTGCTTCCTTTGAAGCATCACGATTGGCTTCAATCTTGCTTCTCACCTTGCCGTTTATCTGAACCACAATGGTTACTGTTTCAGTCAACATTTTTTCAGCATCATATTCTGGCCACGGAGCCAGAGAGAGGAAGCTTTTTTCTCCAAGAAGTGACCATATTTCTTCGCTGAGATGAGGCGCAAAAGGGTTCAAAATGGAAACCAGTTGCTTCAGGGCCCACGTCATAAGTTTCTTTTCCTCTGGGTGAGCACCTTTTTCACTCAGAAAACGAAGAGATTCAGACAACTCATTCACCAGCTCCATAATGGCGCTGATTGCAGTATTGAAATGGAATCTCTCTCTGGTGTCCCGATCTACCCTAAATATGGTCTGATGCACCTTTCGCTCCAGGTTTCTCATCCAGTTCTCGTCAATCGGGACTTGCTGGTTGCTCTGCATATACATTATTTCCCTGGCGATGTTCCAAACACGATTTAGGAAACGGAATGCTCCTTCTACTCCCTGGTCTGACCATTCCATATCAAGCTCAGGCGGACCAGCAAAAAGAATAAACAGACGCACCGTATCGGTGCCATACTTCTGGATAATTTCCCGAGGACTTACTGTGTTGCCCTTAGATTTGGACATTTTGGCTCCGTCTTTGGTCACCATACCTTGAGCAAACAGGTTGGTGAAGGGCTCCCGGAAAGGAACAAGACCTAAATCGTTGAGGACCTTTACAAAGAATCGGGAATACAGAAGATGGAGAATGGCATGCTCCACTCCCCCTATGTACTGGTCAACGGGCATCCAGTAACGCACATGTTCTGGATTAAAGGGCCTATCTTTTTCCCATGGAGAACAGTAGCGCAGATAATACCAGGATGAACATACAAAAGTGTCCATGGTATCGGTTTCTCGACGGGCTGGGCCTCCACACTGCGGGCAGGTGGTATTCACAAAACTCTCACAAAGGGCCAGGGGTGAGGGTCCGGTAGGTCGGAAATCCACGTTTTCCGGAAGCAACACTGGTAAATCTTTTTCAGGAACTGGCACTTCTCCGCATTGTTCGCAGTAGATAATCGGTATCGGTGCTCCCCAATAGCGCTGTCGGGAAATGAGCCAGTCTCTCAAGCGATAACTAACTGCTGCATCACCCAGTCCCTGTTCTTTGAGGAAGGCGATTATTTTCTTCTTACCTTCTTCAGAAAGCAATCCCGAAAAAGCACCCGAGTTGATCATTATTCCGTCCCCGGAGTAACATTCACCGTTCCAATCACCATCTGGAGGTTGAATAACCGGTATGATCGGTAAACCATATTTCTTGGCAAAGGCAAAATCACGCTCGTCGTGGGCTGGTACTCCCATCACCGCTCCACTACCGTACTCAAGCAGCACGTAATCGGCAACCCAGATGGGAATTCTCTGGCCAGTGATGGGGTGGACGACGTCTTTTTCAAGAGCAAGACCTTCCTTATCAGAAAGATCAGATGTGCGTTCGATTTCACTTTTTTTGCTTATTCGTTCTTTGAATTTGCGGACTTCTTCCTCCTTTGGAGTGCCCTTAACCAGTCGCTCTACAAGAGGATGCTCGGGTGCCAGCACGAAAAAGGTAACCCCAAAAATGGTGTCTGGTCGAGTGGTGAAAACGGTTATTTTCTCACCTAAATCGGGTTGAAAGAAATCAATGTTTGCTCCCTCACTCTTTCCTATCCAGTTACGTTGCATAGTAAGCACTCTTTCCGGCCAGTTTCCAAGAAGCTTCATATCCTCAAGTAGTGCTTCAGCGTATTTGGTTATCCGGAAGTACCACTGATTCAAAAGCTTTCTTTCCACCGGCGTACCACAGCGCTCACAGGCACCATCCACAACCTGTTCGTTGGCAAGCACAGTGGCACAAGAAGGACACCAGTTAACCGGTCCTTCCTTTTTATAGGCAAGCCCATTTTTGTAAAACTGCAGGAAGAACCACTGGGTAAACTTGTAGTACCCAGGATCACAGGTAATAACTTCTCTTCTCCAATCGTAAGTTATACCCAGTTGCTTCAGAACTTCTCGCATACGATCGATTTTTTCGTAGGTCCATACTGCAGGGTGAATGCCGTGCTGTATGGCTGCATTTTCGGCAGGCAACCCAAAGGCATCAAAACCCATGGGATGCAACACATTATAGCCTTTTCGTATAAAATAACGGGCAATGACATCTCCAATAACGTAATTTTTCACGTGCCCCATGTGAGGGTCACCGGAAGGATAGGGAAACATTTCAAGAACGTAGAATTTCTTTCGGTCAGGATCTTCTGTGGTTTCAAATATTCTCTTTTCTTCCCACGCTTTCTGCCACTTTTTCTCTATCTCTTCGAAAGGGTAAAAATTAGACACTTCCTGAACCTCCTGTAAAAAAAAGCTCGCCCCACACAGGACGAGCTCTTACTCTGGTGGAGCTGACGGGATTTGAACCCGTGACCTTCTCCACGCCAAGGAGACGCGCTCCCAACTGCGCCACAGCCCCGTATTCATCTTAACAGGCGCTGTTATTATACGAAAAAATACTTAATGCGTCAATGACTCCTGGAGTTTAGAAAGAACCTTTTCCTCAAATATTTTCCTCAAATTTTCTGCAGAAACTTCGGTAACTATTTCCTCGTTGATTCTTATGTTAGGTCCTTGAGCGCATTTTTCTAAGCAGAAAGTAGCACCAACACTTATCTTATCTTCTACCCCGTACTCCCGAGCCAGGTTAGCCAAGGCCTGAATCAGGTTGTAGGATCCTTTAAGATAGCAGCTGGTGCCCACACATACTGCAACGTCAACTTTCTGAGCGCTCTTGGCCTCCTGAATGCGGATTATTTCCCTGCTTATCCTGCGACGCGAAGAGAAACGAGTGTGCAAAAACCTTTCGGCAATTTCACTGTTGGGTTCTTTAAGCCAGCGCTCATAGAGAAGCTTGATCGTTGGGCTGTCCTGGGGTTTACGCACTGGAGATAGTCTGTCAGCATGGTAAAGACCCTGAGCTCGCTTGCGCAGCACCTCGGGATAATCAGGATGGCCCAACGGCATACCTCCACCACCAATGCACCCTCCAGGACAGTTCATTACTTCCACAAAATCATAGTAGCGTTTCCCTGTACGTATTTCCTGGATTAAGCGCTGGGCATTAGCCAGGCCATGTACTATAGCTACCTTTACCTTTCTGGTGCCAAATTCAACCTCTGCTACCCTGACTGTTCCTAAGCCTCTAACCTGTTCAAATTCCACTTTTTTGAGTTCCTCGCCGGTCAGCCTTTCATAAGCATAGCGCAGCACCGCTTCAGTAACTCCGCCGGTTACCCCAAACAGAACTCCAGCTCCGGTTCCTGCTCCAAGGGGTACGTCAAAGGGTTGAGGCTCCAGTTCGTTAAAATCGATGTTTGCCGAGCGTATGAGCTGAATAGTTTCCTGAGCAGTAAGCACGATATCGACATCGGCATACTTTTGATTTTTGAATTCTGGCCTTCTGGCTTCAAATTTTTTCGATGTGCAGGGCATTATGGATACAGAAACCGTACGTTCCGGTGCTATTCCTTCCTGTTTGGCGACAAAATTCTTGATTACTGAGCCAAACATCTGCTGTGGAGACCTGGCAGTTGAGAGGTGTTCCAAGTAGAAAGGATAATTTCTTTCTGCAAAGAATACCCAGGAAGGACAGCAAGAAGTAAACTGGGGCAACCTCTCGTTCTTTTGCAAACGCTTGATAAACTCTTCGGCTTCTTCTATGGTGGTGAGGTCTGCACTGAAAGAGGTATCATAAACCCGGTCAAAGCCTATTTTCTTCAAAGCGGTAACGATTTTCCCGGTGGTGATTTCGCCCGGCGGTAGACCAAAGGCTTCGCCGATGGCAACCCTTACTGCCGGTGCAATTTGAGCTACCACAAATTTATCAGGGTCCAAAATCGCTTCCCAGGCAGCATCGACTTCCGATTTCACTACCAGCGCGGCAGTCGGGCAACGAATGGCACATTGACCACAGTATACACACTCTACTTCAGCAAGGCTTTTTCCAAATGCAGGCTCAACCGTAGCGCGAGAACCACGATGGGAAAAATCATAAACACCGATGCCCTCTATTTCCTGACAGGTTCGCACGCAATCTCCGCAGAGGATGCACCGATTTGGATTGCGGACCAGCGAAAAGCTGGAAACATCCCGGGGTACTTTTTCGGTTCTCTCGCCAAAGCGAACTTCTCTGATACCCATACGAGAAGCCATTTCCTGGAGACGACAGTTGAGATTTTTTTCGCAGGTTGTGCAGTCTCGCTCATGATTGGCAAGGTAAAATTCAATGTTCATTTTTCGGGCTTTCAGTATGCGAGAGCTGTTAGTGTGAATTATCATTCCTGGTTCCGGGGGTGTAGAACACGCTGGCAAAATACCTCTTCCTTCAACTTCCACTATGCACATACGACAAGCGCCATACACACTCAGATCTGAATGATAACAGAAAGTAGGGATATCTATATTTGCCTTCTTGGCGACTTCCAGAATATTCTTTTCACCGTTTAGAGGAACTTCCTGGCCGTCAATTATGACCGCTCTCTTTTCATTCATGGCTTTTCCTCCTCCACTCAACGGTTATAGCATCGAAAGGACAGGCTTCGAAGCATGAACCACATTTTATACAACGGTCCTGATCTATCACATAAGGAATCCGGGGGCGGCCGGAAATACATTTAACCGGACAGACTCGGGCACACTTACCACATGATTTGCATTTTTCCGGGTCTATTCGGTATTCTTTCATAGCCTGACAGACATGGGCCGGGCATATCCGATGCACAATATGGTCAATGTACTCATCTCTGAAGTAACGCAGAGTGGTTAAAACTGGGTTAGGAGCTGTTTTACCCAAGCCACAAAGCGAGGCGTCTTTAACCACCTGAGCCGTTTCCTCCAGTAATTCCAGGTCTTCCATTGAAGCTGTGCCGTTGACGATTTTCTGGAGCAAACCCAGAAGGTGCTTGGTTCCTTCGCGACAAGGCACGCACTTACCGCAGGATTCACTCTGAGTAAAAGACATGAAGAACCTTGCAACCTCGACGATACAGGTGTCTTCGTCGAGCACCACCAGGCCTCCAG
Source organism: Atrimonas thermophila (assembly GCF_045864955.1). GTDB lineage: Bacteria > Atribacterota > Atribacteria > Atribacterales > Thermatribacteraceae > Thermatribacter > Thermatribacter velox. The sequence goes on from NZ_AP028803.1 coordinate 944,777, forward strand.
AGCCCATAATCGCTCCTGCACTGCACAGGGAATCATAATCAATGGGCAGATCAAGATGGGCTTCAGTGAGACACCCTCCAGAAGGACCTCCTATTTGCACCGCTTTAAAACTTTTATTACCAGGTATGCCGCCACCTACTTCAAATACCAGCTCACGCAAGGTAATGCCCATGGGTACCTCTACAAGCCCCGTATTCTTCACCTTACCGGTTAAGGCAAAGGTTTTGGTTCCCGGGCTGCTTGGGGTGCCAAAAGAGCGGAACCATTCAGCACCATTCAAGATAATCTGGGGTACGTTTGCCAGTGTTTCCACATTGTTAATGATAGTGGGCTTCCCCCACAGGCCACTCTGAGCAGGATAAGGAGGCCTGGGGCGGGGCATGCCTCTTTTCCCTTCTATGGAAGCAATGAGTGCTGTCTCCTCGCCACAGACAAACGCTCCAGCGCCTTCTTTAATGTGAATATTGAAGCTAAAATCACTACCCAAGATATTCTCTCCCAGAAGACCTGCTTGATAGGCACTCTCTATGGCTTTGCGTAACCGGTTCACCGCAAGAGGGTATTCAGCGCGCACGTAAATGAATCCTTCCCGAGCTCCAATTGCGTATCCAGCAATAGCCAGTCCTTCGAGCACGGCATGGGGATCTCCTTCCATGAGACAGCGGTTCATGAAAGCACCCGGATCACCCTCATCACCGTTGCAGACAACGTATTTCAAGTCTGCTTTTACCATGCGGGCAAATTGCCACTTGCGTCCAGTGGGAAATCCTCCACCACCTCTACCACGCAATCCCGATTTGGTCACTTCTGCAATAACTTCATCTGGAGTCATCGAGGTAACTACTTTGGCCAGCGCCCGATACCCGTCATTGCGAAGGTACTCATCTATGCTTTCCGGGTCAATGCTACCGCAATTGCGTAGGACGACCCGTACCTGTTTCCTATAAAAAGGATCGTCCTTGACCAGGGGCCAATATCGCATTTCTCCGTTGATGGTTTCCTGCTGAACCAGGCGATATACAATGTTGCCTTTTTCAAGGGTTTCTTCAACAATCTCTTCCACATCTTCTGGGGACACGCGAAGGTATTGTATCCCTTCTGGTTCTATACGAACTCGAGGTCCGGTTTCGCAAATTCCCATGCATCCGGTACTGCACAGCGCGAAACGTCTTAAGCTCTCTGAGGTATCCATATTCACTTCAACGTTTAACCCTTTGCGCTGCAGAGCCTCCACAAAAGACTGATAAACCTTCTGGGCTCCTTTAGCTAAGCACCCGGTTCCCATGCACACCAAAACGCGGCGAGGCTGGGGTCTGGATTTGAGTTGCTCAATGTAGCCTTCCAGAGCTGCTCGATCTTTGAAGTGCATCTCACTTACCCCCCTCTTGTTCGAGAATTGCTTCGATAATCTCCCGGGCTTTCTTCTCATCAAGCAGGCCATAGACCTGGTCATCTATGGTAATTACAGGAGCCAGAGCACAAGCGCCCACGCAGGCAACGGTCTCCACAGTGAATAGTAAATCGTCAGTAGTATCTTTGCCCTCTTCAAGACCCAGTGTTTCGCGGATGACCTTCAATACCCGGGAGGAACCCTTTACATGACAGGCTGTGCCATCACATACCCGGATTATGTGCTTTCCTTTGGGCGTTAAAGAAAATTGAGCATAGAAAGTGGCCACTCCATAAACATAGGCTGGTGATACGCCCAGCGCCGTAGCGACATAAGTCAGAATTTCTTCAGGGAGGTATCTGTATTCTGCCTGAATTTCCTGCAAAATGGCGATGAGGTTGCTGGGTTGATAACTGTGTTTTTTGAGAATTTCGTTAACCTTTTCAAAACTCCTTTCCAGCGCAGTAACTCCGGTATTATTTTCCATTCTCCACACCTCCATCCTAATTACTCAGCTTTAGTAAAATTCAGAAGAAACCATTTTCCCATGTTTGCGAAGTTCTTCTTCAAGCTCTTCAAGAATGCGTACTTTCAAAGAAAGCTCACCGGAAAGCTTGGGATTCTGGTGAGCAGGATTGATGGCTTTCCCTCCGATAATCTTTATCTCGTCAGCTTCGCACAGGAGGCGATACAAACGACTGGCTCCATCCTGGCGCGAAAGCAGCTTTTCAGGATCTACATTTTCCCTAAAAAGCTTCAGCACTCGAGAAAGAGTCAATACTCCTTCGGTGACCAGATCCACCCCCTCCAGAATTCCCACCGGGGGAATTTCCGGACTCAACGACTCCAGGTCTACCTTAATTTCTTGCCCTAAGAGGCGAGAGACAATGTTTCCGGTAGTTCCTCCGCATACCACCTTTTTGCCTGGATAGGTAATAAACTTCTCAAACACCACTGAGTCAAAACTGGGGTTTTCTGGAGGACCTGCCCAGAGAACCACTCTATTGGGCAACCGAATTTTTGCAACCACACAGGTGGCATCGTCACCTGGTTTGGCATCGTAAAGCTTCAAGGTAGTATCGATAACTCTCTGAGCAAGAGAAGAGGCACTTAAATGAGGGGTAACAGTTATTTCTAAAAATGAAGCAATCTTTTCCCACTGCCAACCCAGGTTCCACTTACCACCAATTCCTGCATGCACCACGCCATCGCTAACGCCAACGATCCAGTCACCCTTCTGAAGGCGGAAGTTCGCTTCCCGTATGGTCATTTTTCCCATTTTTCTTTCTACGCGCTCGATGTACATAAGCCTGCCGTTGCGAATCCAGAAAATTTCCGGGTTGTCAAATTCAACCAGGTGTGTATCACCATTTTTTTTGATATGCAAAACCGAGAAAGTGCTATAGGCAATTTTGCGAACTCGGCATACGGGAAGGGTGTCGGCCAGGGTTTGCACCACCTCTTCAAGAGGCGTTTCTTCGCAGAGCATAGTTACGATAATTTTTGAAGTAAGGGTGGACAGAATGCTTGCTTTTACTCCACTTCCCAAACCATCTGACCAGACTATAATGGTCGATTTGGGACCTTTGTGGTAGGCAATACTGTCGCCACACAATTCTTCTCCATACTTGGGTATTTGTGCCGATCCTACTTCAACAAAAAGCTCTTCCACTACTCTGCAGACTCTCCTTTTAAAATTTTTATTAAAGCGTTGAGAAGGACCTTGGTTTCTGCCGTGGTTTCTCCAAGGAGGCTGGCAATTTCCTGAGCCACCCGCATCTGGTTGTTGATAACCTGCTGTGCTCTTTCTATGGTTTTCTCCCTGATTTCTTCCAATTTTTTCTCCTGTTCTTTTTCGCGGCTCAAATCAACAATGACACTCATAAGCAGCTTTGGTTTCTCCAGGTAAAAAACAGAAACCCTCGCATAAAGGTCGTCGTATTGCGGGAAATGAAACTCCTTAATCACTGCTCGATGAGTGCGTAGCACTTCCGCAAAAATAGAAGGGTCCATAAGAGCATCTATTCTTTTACCAACTACCAGTTTCCCTTCCAGATGAAACATCCTTCGAAAAGCGGGGTTTACTTCCACTATTCTCAAGTTATCGTCAAGAAGCACGATGCCATTAGGGGTCACGCTCATCAGGAAACTCGAGAAGGACTCTGCTCTTGCCCGCATGAAAGGAATGCACATTTCAGCTTCGGCCATACCTTGATATACAGCTATAGCTTTTTCTCGACAGGTGTTATAGCCACAGGCTCCACAGTTGAGTTCATCTCTGGGGGTAAACTTACCGGTTAGAGCGAGAATCTTTTTTATTTCCTCTTCTGGAGGTACAGGGCGCGGGATAGCTCGCTCTTTGAAAGTCCTGCGCAAGCTGGGTAAACTCTGAGGGTCCTGTTGATTGCTACTTTCAATATGCACCAACTTTTGTTCGGCAAAATCGATCACTCTCCTGCGTCTTTCCACCAGGGAGAGACCGGATTCGAGCATTGGTCCATCTATGCAACCTCCCTCGCAGGACATCATTTCGACCAGCTTCAATCCCGGGCTTTCTTTTTCAAATTCCTCAAGAAACCTTTTTGCCCGATCGATGCCGGTTATAACCAACTTTTCCACAGAAAGGAGATCTGTTTCCAGCGACGCTGATTTCAACAATCCTCCTTCCACCGGAAAAGCCCTCGCCCAGCTAATGCGAGACTGACTGAATGATTCTTCTGGTAAAGAGGCCAGATCTATCTTTTCTCTCTGGAGCCATTCTCTGAGTTCCTGAAAAGTGAGTACCACATCCACCTCTCCAAGCACTTCCTCTTCTTCAGCTTCCGCTTTTTTGGCAACACACGGCCCGATGAATACTACGCCTATCTCTTGTGAGGAATGTTCTTTCCTGAGAATCCTGGCATGAGCAATCATTGGCGAAACCACCGGAGCCAGATAGCCAATGTACTGAGGGTAATAAGTGTAAATTAAGGCGTTAATTGCAGGACAAGAGCTGGAAATAAAAGGCCCTTTCTTTTCTTGCACCAGGAGCGCATGCTCCAGAGCTACCCACTCTGCACCTTCTGCCGTTTCGCGGATTTCCTGAAAACCCAGTCTCTTCAAGCCACTAACCAATTGACCAGGGCTTACTTCTGGAAAGGCAGCTACAAAGGAAGGAGCAAGACTCACGACCACTTTTTCTTTATTTTTCAAAAGGGTAATTGCTTTCTCCACGTCCTTGCGCACCACTTTGGCTCCTTGGGGGCAAATGTTCAAACAACGTCCGTCTTTAATGCACCGCTCGTCAACTATCTCGGCATGGCCCATACTCACCCTGATGGCTTTGACCGGGCAATGACGCACACACTTATAACAATCCCGACAGCTGGTTACCTCGGTTTTAATGACGCTCATTTTGGATTTCCTTCAACACTTTTTCTTGGAAAACTTCTTCAAAATTGGAAGGCAAAACACCGCTCAGTGTTTCTCCATTGATGATTACTGTTACTCCCTGTTCACTGCACTTGCCGCAACAGAAAGTTCCTTTAAGCTCCACTTTTCCCTCAAGCTGGTGTTTTTCAATGAGCTCCTGGCATGTCTTGATTATTTCGTAAGCTCCCTTAAGGTGGCAGGAACTTCCCACACAAACACTAATCGTGAACATTTTCACGCTCCTTGACAAAAATAAATTTAGACACTTTTCGCTCTAAAGCTTTTAACCAGAATGCACAGCCCTATATTCTACCAACCTGATGCACACTTAGCAAGTTTTTGTGGTTTTTTTTAAGGAACTTTGGGTAGCCACACTTCTTCCTGCTGAGGCAAGCTTTCCTTAGTAACTTCCAGAGTGGAAGTTTCAAAACGACGCACCCTGGGAAATAATTTCAAAAAAGGGTCAACTGCATTAAGGGCAAAACTAAGGTATGGTGTTTTATAATGCATGGGCACTATAACACGGGGGTTGATTTGAGTAACTAACCGGTGCGCTTGATTATGATCGATGGTATACACTCCCCCTACTGGCACAAAGACGATATTCACCGGTTTCCAAGCTTCTATCTCGCCAGCAGGTGGAATATCTCCCAGGTCACCAAGATGTAAGAGCACAATACCATCTGCCTCGACTCTGTACACTAAGTTTTCGCCTCTTTTTCTTCCTCTTTCTTCATCATGAAAGGTTTTGAAGGCCGAAATGGTGATTCCGTTATATTTTATACTTCCACTTTGATTCACTATGCGAGGATTCCCTTTAATCAGAGCAACGTTATTGTGGTCATAGTGGTCGTGACTCACACAAACAAGGTCAGCCGTAACTTCCGGAAGAGGATAACCAACGCTACTATCAAAGGGGTCAAAGGCTATGCGAATACCTTCTGCAGTCTCCGCCAGAAAAAAAGCATGGCCAAACCAGGTAATTTTCATCTTTTTCACCTCCTCTTTAATATTATAACGGTTGAGAACACAATTTTTGCAATGTGGCGTAGAGTTCATTTTGGCCAGTGTAATAGAGATAGGCGATTTTGTTGTGAAGTAGTGGCTCGTCTCTTATTTCCGGGTAAATACGGGCAAGTTTTTCGAAATCCACACTCCCCGGTACCGGGGAATAGAGAGAAATGCGGGGACGCAAACCCAGTCTTCTTACATATTCCACTGAAGACAAATAGTCTTCAGATGAAGGGCCGGGAAAACCAAAGAGCAGATACACCTCGATTTCCTGGGGTGAGAAACCGACCCTCCGCAGTGAAACAACAGCGCTTTCGAAAGTCCGATTATCAACCTTATTACCCGTTATCTTTTGAATCTCCGGTGAAGTTGTTTCCAGGGCTATTCTCAGGGTTTTAAAGTTAGCTCTATACATCATCCTGGCAACTTGGGGTTCCAAAAAACAAGCGTGAACGCCGTTTGGCAGATGAAAGCGTAGGGGAAGATTCAGCTTGATTATTTCCTCAAGAAGCTGCAAAAATCCCTCCTGGGCTTGGAAAAGGAGCGCGTCGTCATAGAACGCAAAATCCCTGACTCCAAAAGTGTGATAAAGTGTTTCGATTTCCTGCACAACCAGAGTGGAGTCTCTCCTTAGAAAGGAGGGCCAGAGAGTACGCGAAGCACAATAGCTGCAGTGGAAAGGACATCCCACCGAAGTTATAATCACACCGTAAAAGAGTCGTTTATAAAGCGAGTACCAGGGTGATGTTGAGAAAAATTCTTCAGCCGTGCGAACCTGAAGATTACTTTCTAAGATAATGCCCACTTCCTGAAGTACCTGGACAGGGTCACAGGAAGCAATAACTGCATCGAATCCCCACTTTTTTGCGTGCTCTGAACACAAGACAGGGTAAATACCTCCCAGTACTACCTGACAGGATGGCCAGATTTCCTTGATTACTTCTTTCAAAAGCACTGCTCCTGGATACCAGTAAGTCATTCCACAGGTTATAAATGCAAAGTCAAAGGGTTTTCGCTGGCTCAGGTCTTTTTTTACCTCCGAAAGAGGAATGCCAAACCTTCCAAAGTGACGGGGAATGGTTCTCAAGCAATCCGGACGGGGAAGGATTTCTTTGTAATACCCACCGCAACCAAACTCGCGTAGGCGTTTCGGACCCCTGTTGCTTGCATCGGGCATTCCAGGATGATTGCGGTCCAGGCAGTCCAAGAGTTCAACCTCAAAACCTGCGTTTTTAAGGTGTGAAGCGATAAAAAGGAGCCCCAGAGGTTTCAACCAGAGGTCATACGCTGTAAAGTCATAAATCCAGGGGTTAGCAACCAGAATTCTCTTTTTCATTGCAAAAGTCCGGGCCGTTAGGACCCGGACATTCATTTTATTCCGATACGTCAGGGAGTCCCTCGTTCAGGAATTTATCATAAGCTCCCAAATCCAGGAAGCCGTGACCGCTGAGGTTAAAGAGGATTATCTTTTCTTCTCCTTTTTCTGCGCATTTTTTCGCTTCCTCAATACAGGCCTTAACCGCATGAGCACTTTCTGGTGCCACGACGATGCCCTCAGTCCTGGCAAAAAGCAGTGCTGCTTCAAACACTTCACTCTGATGATAGGCCTGAGCTTCGATATATCCTGTGTCGTAAAGAAGGCTTATAATGGGTGCCATGCCGTGATAGCGCAAGCCTCCAGCGTGAATGGCAGGAGGTATGAAATCATGCCCTAAGGTGTGCATTTTCAAAAGCGGCGTGTTTTTGGCTACATCTCCATAATCGTAATCGTATTTACCCTTAAGTAGCGATGAGCAAGCAACAGGTTCAACTGCGATGGCCCTAAAATCTTTGGTCCCTTTCAGTTTATCGCGCATAAATGGGAACAGAATCCCACCAAAGTTACTTCCTCCACCTACGCAACCAATGACAATGTCTGGAAAAGACTCTCCTGCCTTCTCAAGCTGCAAGCGAGCTTCCTCACCAATTATGGTTTGATGCAATAAAACGTGGTTCAAAACGCTTCCCAGGCTGTATTTGGAATTGGGGGTGTTAACCGCATCCTCAATGGCCTCGCTAATGGCGATACCCAGACTACCGAGGGAGTTGGGGTCTTTAGCTAAAATATCTCTTCCTGCTTTAGTACGCTCGCTGGGACTGGGAAATACACTTGCGCCCCAGGTCTGCATGAGGACTTTGCGGTAAGGTTTTTGCTCGTAGCTCACTTTGACCATATACACCGTACACTCTATGTCAAAAAACTGGCAAGCCATGGCCAGTGCCGAACCCCACTGCCCAGCCCCAGTCTCGGTAGTCAATCTTTTGGTGCCATCCTTTTTGTTGTAATAAGCCTGCGCCACTGCAGTGTTAGGTTTGTGGCTTCCCGCAGGGCTTACCCCTTCATACTTGTAATAAATGCGAGCAGGAGTCCTTAGTGCTTTCTCAAGTCTCAATGCTCGAATTAAGGGAGTAGGTCTCCATAAGCGGTAGATATCCAGAACTTCTCCCGGGATATCAATGAAGTTTTCGCTGCTTACTTCCTGAGCAATAAGACTTGGTGGAAAAATGGGTTCGAGATCCTGTGGTGCCACCGGCTGCTTGGTTAAAGGATGCAAAGGGGGATCCAAGGGGCGGGGAAGATCTGGCAAAATGTTGTACCATACAGTGGGCATTTCGGATTTCTTGAGCGTAATATGGTTTTCTATCATGGTTCATCCTCCTTCAGGTGATAATTTTTGATTTTTCTTTCTGAGTGAAACTTGAAACTGCTCTTTACGAATCACGACGAAAGCAAGGCACGGTCTTCTGCAAAGTCTTTATGCCGTGCTGCGCTGAAACGTTCCAAAAGTTCATTAACAGTAATCTTTTTTCTCTCCTCTCCAGCAATATCAAGCACTACTTCACCTTCATCCATCAGGAGAGTTCTCGTTCCATAGCGCAGGGCGTCGTTCAGGTTGTGGGTCACCATGAGCGCTGTCAAGCCGTTTTCGGCAATAAGTGAAGTGGTCAGATTCATGATTTTTTCTCCCGTTTTGGGGTCCAGATTAGCGGTATGTTCATCGAGAAGCAATATTTTGGGGTTACCCATAGTCGCCATCAAAAGCGCAAGTGCCTGACGCTGACCACCAGAGAGCAATCCTACCCGGTCACCGAGGCGCTTTTCAAGCCCGAGACCAATTTCAGCTAACTTTTCCCGGAAATAGCGACGCATTTTATCTTTGATAGCTATGCGTAGTCCTTTTTTCTTTCCTTTAAGGTAAGCAATGGCCAGGTTTTCTTCTATGGTTAAAGAGGCTGCAGTTCCACGGAAAGTATCCTGAAAAACTCTTCCCATAAAGTGAGCTCTTTTGTAGGCGGGGAGGTTGGTAACGTCTTTTCCATCAATCAGTATCTTTCCGGTGTCTGGCAAATAGGTACCGCTTATGAGGTTGAGAAGAGTTGTCTTTCCAGCTCCGTTACTGCCCACAATGGTGATGAATTCCCCGGGTGAGACACAAAGGTTTAGATTGCGTATGGCCCAGCGTTCATCAACGGTCCCTTTAAAAAAATATTTATTTAACTTTTGGAGTTCCAGCATACGTTCCATTTACCGTTCTCCAACCAATTTTTTCTTCAGCGCAGGAAAAGAGAGAATCACTATAACCAGGATGCCAGTAAAAAGTTTCAGGTCGTAGGGCTTGAAGCCAATGGTATATCCCCAATTGAGAGCTACTGCTGTAGCCATTCGATAAACGATTGACCCCACGATTACCTGAAAAGTCAACCAGAAAATCCTTTTTCCCCTTATCAGCACTTCTCCCACTATAACCGAAGCCAGACCTGAAACCACCATACCTATTCCCATGTTAATGTCGACGAAACCCTGATACTGTGCAAACATGGCTCCGGAAAGAGCCACCAGCGAGTTAGAAAGAGCGATACCGGTTAGCTTCATTCTGTCCGGGTTGATCCCCTGAGCCTCAACGAGCGTCTCGTTATCCCCGGTTGCTCGCAGAGAGAGGCCAACTTCGGTTTGCAGGAAAAGGTCCAGCAGTATCTTTAACACCACTACCAAGGCAAGCAAAAAGAGGAAACGCAGATACGCTTCAGGTATTCCCGGCAATAGGTCACGAAGGATAGTAAAAGCTGTTCGATGTCCCAGGTTCTCAGAAAGAGAAATATTGGGTCTTCCCATGACTCTTAAATTGATGGAGTAAAGGCATATCATAGTGAGGATGCCCGAAAGAAGTGCGGGAATACGTGAGAAAGTATGCAGTGTCCCGGTCAGGAGGCCGGCCAGCGCCCCGGCTAAAAGAGCAGCCAGCATTCCCGAGAACGGGTCAAAACCCCGAGTAACCATGAAGGCAAAAACGGCTGCACCCAGAGGATAACTTCCATCAACAGTCAAATCTGGAAAATTCAAACACCTGAAAGTAATGAAAACCCCGAGAGCCAGAATTCCAAACAGGATGCCTTCCTGCAAACTGTACAGAAAGAAGATACCTATCTGCTTTTCCTCCCTCGCATTGGGGATGGTGTGAGAAACTTGCACACCATCCCCCAGATTCATTTACTCGCTCAAAAATTGCAGGTTAACTTCTACGCCTTTTTCTTCCATGTCACGGACATACTGTTCAAGCTGAGCCCGAAGCTCGTCGATGTTCATGCCAAGTACCTTTGCTGTTTCGGGATTGACCAGAAGCACCAACTTCTGGGCAAACTGTACCGGGATATCACCAGGATTTTCTCCCTTAAGCACTCGAGCCACTATCGCTGCTGTCTGCCGACCATGGAGATAGTAGTCAAAACCCAGAGCGAGCAACGCTCCTTTCTCTACCGTCGTGGGGTCAGCCAGAACAAGTGGAACCTTAGCTTCGTTACAGGCCTTGGCTACTGCGTCCAGTGCGCTGACCACCGTATTGTCAGTAGACACATATACAGCATCCACTTTGCGTACCAAAGTTTGAGCTGCCATCGCAACGTCGGCAGTACTGGCTACCGTAGCTTCCAGGAGTTCCAACCCGTTCGCAGCACAGGCCTCTTTAGCCATTTCATTGGTAACTACCGAGTTCACTTCTCCAGCATTGTACAGCGTACCCACCCTCTTTGCATCCTTAAACAGGTATTTAATGAGTTCTATCTGCTTATCAACGGGAGTCATATCCGATACACCGGTAATGTTACCACCTGGGTGCTCGAGAGACTCAACAAGACCTGCGCTAACCGGATCGGTCACTGCAGAAAAGACGATGGGAATTTCTTTGGTGGCATTAGCTGCTGCCTGAGAAGTCGGTGTGGCAATGGAAACGATCAAATCCACTTTCTCGGCCACAAACTTCCGAGCAATGGTATTGGCTGTAGCCACATCCCCCTGAGCAGATTGAATGTCATACTCAATGTTTTCGCCTTCTACGTACCCGAACTCCTCTTTCAGTGCATCGATGAGCCCGTCTCTGACGGCATTGAGAGCTGGATGGTCCACAATCTGCATGATGCCAATTTTGACCTTATCTTGAGACATTGCTGGAGAAACGATCATTGCCATGAAAAGAAACACCAGTGCAAATAATGCAAACTTTTTCATTTTTCCACCTCCCTCATTTCATTTTATTATAAAAAAACCCCCCGCCGCAGGGACGAGGGGTAACTCGCGGTGCCACCCTTTTTGGGTTTGAAAAACCCCACTCTTTCCTTTAACGCAGGCTATGCGACTCGGCCTACTCGTTGTCTCATCGATAATTTACTTTCGGCCTGCTCCTCCAGGGCCCATTCGTTCCCAACCAGGCACCGGTTCTCAGCACTACCGGCTCTCTGTGAGCGCCAGTTCTGGAACTACTTGTCCCCTTCCTCGGATTTTACGCGTATAGTTTGTATGTGTAATATTATACGTTAATGGTAAAATAAGTAAATAAGTAAATAAGTACTTAAGTATTCAGAACTTCTTACCGGTTCTTTCAGACAATTTCAATACGATATTCAGTGCTTCACGCCTGCAGACTTCGGTAACCGGAATTCAAGCAGATTTTTTTCCTGAGCAATTAACATGCTTAAAAGGCAAGAGATAGTGCTTTCGGCACCACGATTGGCGTTGAGTCCTTGAGGTGTAAGGCCATCAGCACAAGAACCATCCAAGGGGTTGTAAAGACTCAAACGGTGTATATTTTTGCCAAAATACCATTCCACTGCACTCCGTGCTCGCTCCAGATTTTCCTCCGGGCTGTAAAACTCTGCAGCTTCAAGAGAAGCAATCAGCATCCACATAGCTTCGATTGGTTGCTGGTCAAAAACCGGCTTGGTGCCATTTTTATGATACCAACCCCGGTTGCCAACCGGCATGAACATTTCTCTTTCAAAAACTTTTTCGCACAAAAACTCAAAGCTCTCCCGGGCTACGGTTAAAAACTCCTTCCGACCGGTTAATTTATAAGCGCTAAAGAGCCCTGAGGGTAAAAGGGCATTCCCCCAGGTCATGATATCTTCAAACCAGCGCCAGCTTGCATCCGCTTGTTCTTTGTAAAGGGCAAGCAGCCTTTCTCCAAAAATTGAAGCAGCCTTTACGTGGTCGAGTGGTACGGGGGAAGTTTTGTTCTTGGAAAGCCCTTCCAAACCTTTCAGAATAAATGCCCAGGGACGAGGATGTTGAAGCGAAAACAGGTTAGGCAAAAACCGCTCCAACATTTGTTTTGCAGCTCCCTTAAGGTCTTCACCAACCCCCGTGTTCATGAACCAAGCCAGAGCCCAGAAAGTCCTCGCCTGTGCGTCCTCAGAACCTACTTCATCAAGGAACTGGCGGTTGATGGACACCTCATTTCTGAAGTATCCATCTTCCCTCTGCACCCACTGCAAAAAGGCCAGATATCTTCTGGCCAATTTTATAGCCCTCTCCTCGTTGTACAAATCAAAGTATTTTGAAACGACAATCAAGGCTCGGCAATTGTCATCAGTGGTGTACCCAAAATCCAGATTGGGTACACCAAAAGTAGCATGCTGGTAAAGACCAATATGGTCTGTCAGGCTTTCCAGATAATCCAGGTTTATGCTTGGCATTTTGCGAAGAACACTTTTGCAAATCATAGCCATCTTCCCCTTCTTCCCTTCAGGAAGCGAGCAGGAACGAGCTCACACTGTCGAAAAGACGGGCGTATTCCTTGCCTACATTGCTCCAAGAAAGTTGCTCGCCAAAAATTCTGGCCTTACGTTCTATCTGATACCTGCGCCAAGGATTACTCAAAAGGTACCACAGTGCTTCTTCAATGCTCTTTGAATCTCGGAAATCAACAATGATACCTCTTCCATCACGAAGCAGTTCCTTTGCGTAAAGATAAGGAGTGGAAATGATTACTTTACCAAAGTGCATGGCATAGGCCAGGGTTCCACTCACTACTTGCTGAGGATTGAGGTAGGGCGTTATGTAAATATCAGTAGCCATCAGGTATCTGATCAGGTCTCGTTTTGTGAGATACCGGTTGACAAAGCGTACATGTTTTTCAAGACCCAGTTCAGCAACCATATTTTCGAGGTATTTGCGATATCTCTCTCCTTCCCTCTTCTTGACCTCAGGATGCGTAGCGCCCAGAATCAGATAAATAACATTAGGAAATTTTTTAACCACTCGAGGTAAAGCTTCAATGGCATACTCTATTCCCTTTCCGCGATTGATTAAGCCGAAAGTAGAAAGTACAATTCTTCCCTGCAGTCCAAGCTGGTTCTTAATATCTTCCTTGCTTTCCATAAGCTTGGAAGGAGCTCCATGATGAATCATTTCGACTTTTTCCCGGGGTATGCCATATATCTCTTCCAGTAAGGGAATAGCCAGACTGTTCATGCAAACCACCCTGTCTGCATACTGCCCTATCCTGGAAAGAATCCTTCTCTGGTTGTAGGTTGGTTCATAAAGAATAGTGTGCAAAGTTACTACCACTGGTTTTTCGAGATGCTCCAGAAAGTGCAGGACCATTTCTCCGTCTTTGCCTCCAAAAATTCCATATTCGTGCTGCACACTCACTACGTCTGCATTCTGATTGGCGAAATGAGCGGCTTCTATATAATCTTCCAGTTGATTTTTTTTGATCGTCAACTCAACTTCCTGGGGGTGAGAAAAATCATTCTCCCCTTGCAGAATAGAAATAATCGCTGGTGCTGTAGACGTATGTTCAGCCACAGCCCAGGCAAGGTCTTGAGTAAAAGTAGCAATGCCGCATTCAGTCGGGGGATAGGTAGACAGGTAAACAACTTTTCCCGAGTAGAGATTGTTTTTCATTTTTCTACCCTCCTTTCCTGAACATTTTGAGTGCCCCTTCCGTACTTATCTTCGTAGCGAATCACATCCTCTTCATCAAAAGTGCCAAAGGATATTTCCAGCACTCGCACTTTTTGATCCTTGGCGCTTAGGCGATGTTTGGTATAGCGTGGAATAAAAACTGGTTCCAGCTCTCCAGGATTCATAACATGACCATCGATTTCTACCACTGCACCGGAGGTAAGGGGCACCCACAACTCGTCTCGGTGATTGTGAGACTGCAAACTTAAAATTTCCCCTGGATTTACTTCCAGTATCTTTACCGTGGTGGGTTGATTCAGGGTATATTGGATGAACCTACCCCAAGGCTTTTTCACTTCCTTGGGATTAGGTACCAAGCTTTCTTGAGTAAAAGCTTCAGAAACTGCTCTATTTCTCAACGCCACCACCTCCCTTAAGGTATAATCACACTTTTCGCGAGAATTTCAAGTTAAAAGATGTGTTCGTGACTGAAAGCCTTGAAGAAACCCTTAGCAAGAAAAGAGAAAAGAGAAATGCTTCGAACTAAAGCCTGTTTTTATTATAATCAAAAATCAGGAAATGTCAAATCTGGGTCCTGGACAATGCGTTCTCCTGGTTTTTTCTGCTTGTTAAAGGACTTCCAGTAAACCCACACCAGCCAGGATAGTATAACCAGGAAAAACCATGTTGCGTTAGTTTGCTCCCCTAAAACCCTGTTATTTCACTCGTGAGAGCATCAAAAGGAACCCCAATTCGACTAATAGGCTATTTTAACTCTTCTACCTCCAGTCCCAGCAAAAAAGCAACATTCTTAATGACGTGAGAATGGTGTCCGGTCAAGATACAGGCATGGTGAGAATAAAGGCTTTCCATCAGTTTATGCCCGTCAGACACTTTAATTATGCCCCCTCGCAGACAGTCAGAATCAGGATACTCCACGTAACCTTTAAGCTCACCCTGGATAATTTGCATCCTGGAAATTGATGGGTCTATCTTAACCAGGGTTACTGGACCTAACGGGAAGCAGGCATCAACAGCAGTGGCGTTCGGGTCAACAATTTGCAGGACCCTCGGTTTCAATGTCCAGGTGTTAGCAAAAGAAGGAGGCATGAGACCAAAATAACCGCAATGGGCTATCAAAAGATGGTTTTCCGGTTCTTCAACTTTAGGAAAATTACTTATTCGTTCGTGCTGCAGGGCTGCTCTACCCACCAAGAAAGGATAGACATTACTCATCATAACTGGAGAACGGAGAGTGCTATAAACGATGAATTTGGTGAGCATAGAAAGAAGGTCTGCTTCACAACCCCAGATTATCCCTTTTTCCTCAAAAAGAATACTCCAGGCAAGGCAAGGGGTAGTATCCAGGTAGAAAGATTCGTTCAAACAATTCATACCAACTACCTTGACTTTGGGATTTTCTTCTATTTCCTGCTTCAAAGCCAGGTAAAGCTTCAAAGCAGAAAGCAACGCCTGTTCTGAAATCTTGCCAATTGGGAAGTTCCATCTGTACCAGGTTTTACGTGCTATATCGTCCTCTACCTTTTTGACCTTTTCAGCAAGCTGTTTAAGGCTCTTTTTCTTTATAGATACACCAAACCTGGTATTAATTGCTCTCACGCATTCCTCTTCCCACCAGTAAAAGCGTTTGAAAATGCTTGCTTGCATTCCCT